>DAHVTI010000247.1 GCA_027324255.1 Bryobacterales bacterium
GGAGAGCTACTGGCAGCGGCTGTTCGCCGCGGCGCCGCCGCAGTTGAAATTCGGCTTCAAAGTGCCCGACGAGATCACGGTGCGCGAGTGGCCGAAGCATGCGCGCTACGGCGGGCGCGCCGGCCTGGAGAACGAAAACTATCTGGACGCGCGGCTGTTCGAGAACGCCTTCGCGCGGCCGCTGGAGCGCTACGCGGAGCGAGTCGGGGTGATTATCTTCGAGTTCGGCACCATGGGCAAGCGCCACTACGAAGGCGCGGCTGAGTTCGCCGCCGACCTGCGGCGCTTTCTCGATGCGCTGCCGTCAGGCTGGCGCTATGCCGTCGAGGTGCGCAACAAGGAGTACCTGGACGAGCCTTACTTCGACGCACTGCGCGCCGCCAACGCCGCGCACGTGTTCAACTCCTGGACCCGCATGCCCGCGCTGGAAGAGCAGGTGAGGCTCGACGCCGCCCACACGGCCGATTTCACGGTGGCGCGCGCGCTGCTGCGCCACGGCCGCAGCTACGAGCAGGCCGTGGCGGCCTTCCAGCCCTACCAGCGCATCCAGGAAGAGAACCCCGGCGCGCGCCAAGGGCTAAAGGATCTGATCGAGAAATCTAGAGGCAAGAAGCAGACCGCGTTCCTGTTCGTCAACAACCGGCTGGAGGGCAACGCCCCGCAGACGATTCAGGCCGTGGTGTCGGACTGACGGCGGCCGCCGGCAAGGATGAGCCACAGGCCCGCGGCGCAGACGAGCGAGCCCACGGCGATGATGGGCCAGGGCACGAACTTCGCGCCGGCGAAACCGAGTTCCGCCATCAGCCCCTTGGAGCGCGCGAGCGTCGCCATCAGGCCGTTGTTCAGCGCGTGGCAGATCATGGCCGGCACGATGGAGCGCGTCTTCCAGGCCGCCAGGCCAAAGAGCACGCCGAGTGCGAGCGTCGGCAGCAGGCGGTAGATGGAGGCGTGCGCGAGGCCGAAGAGGAAGGCCGTGGCGAGGATGGCCGGCCACTTGCCCAGGCGCCGGAAGCCGCTGAGGATGAGGCCGCGGAAGAGCGTCTCCTCGCACAGCGCCGGCGTGATGGCCACCAGCAGCCAGGCTTCCCACAGCGGCACGGGCTTTTCGTCGAGCATCAGCAGACGCTCCAGCGATTTCACCAGCGAGTCCGGCGGCGGCAGCAGGCGCACCAGCAGGCCGCCGGCCACGGCCCAGGCCGAGACGCCCACCAGCACGGCCCCGGCCACGGCGCGCCAGGAGGGCGCGCGCAGTTGGAGCGTCTCGCGAAAATCGTAGCCCTTCAGCCGGATCAGCAGCAGGCAGGGCAGCAGGAACATGCCGTACTGCGTGACCAGCAGCAGCACCGGCAGGCCGTAGTCCAGCAGGCTGATGCTGCCGTAGAAGGCGATGACCAGCACCAGAGCGAAGATCAGCAGCGAGACGCCCGGCGTGGGCTTCTGCCCCGGCCGGCGCGAGAAGTCGAAGACGCTCGCGAAGCCCTCGCGGCCGCCCAGCAGCACGGCGTTGCGCTCGAACACGTTGGCGGCGAAGACCAGCGCCAGCGAGGCGTAGCACAGCGAGCTGAGCATAACGAGGAAGAGCATGTCGGCGGCCCATTCGTTCAGGAAGACGCCCTTGATGAGCAGCGCGATGTTCACCACCGGCACGAAGGCCAGGTAGCCGTTCAGCTCGATGCCCGGCGTCATGGTGACCACCAGCGGCACCAGCAGGCTCATCAGGATGGGCGTGAGGAAGTTCTGGCCGTCCTTGAAGTCCTTGGCGAAGGCGCCCACGGCGAGGAACACGGCGTTAATCATCAGCGAGATGGGGATGAGCATGATGAACGCGATGAAGTAGGACGAGGGCGGCATGTGCATCTGCGTGCCCGGCATCAGCTTGATGCGCGAGAACGTCATGGAGAGGCTGAGCAGGTTGACGACTGTGGCGATGGTGGCGATGGTCCACACGGCGCCGAACTTGCCGGTGATGATCTCGAGGCTCTCCACGGGCGCGCACAGCAGCGTCTGCATGGTGCCGCGCTCTTTTTCTCCGGCCGTCATATCGATGGCGGCGTAGAAGCCGCTCATGGCGGAGAAGATGATGAGCATATAAGGCAGCAGCATGCCGACGAGCATGCCGGACTTGCGCTGCTCGCTGGCCACGTTGGTGGACTGCATCTCGATTACCTCGGCGAAGCCCGAAGGCAGGCTGCGCTGCGCGACGCGCCGTCGCAGCAGGTCCTCGCGGTACACGCGCAGAACGTCGCTGATGCGGTCGCGGGCCTTGCGGGATTCGGGGCGGACGGAATCGAAGAGGATGCTGGCCACCGCGGTCTGCGACGCGGCGATCTGCTGCGGGAACCCGGGCCAGAGAATGAGCACGGCGTCGGTTTTGCGGTCGAGGATGGCCTTCTGTCCGGCCTTGGCCCAAGGCTGATCGGGCATCTTCCGCTGCTTCGGCGGAGTGTCGTCGGCATCGAGACCCATGGGCGGGGTGGGCGGCGGTGAAATCTGGCCCATCTCCAGCGCGGCGCGGACCTTCTCCGGCGCGCCGTCCCAGGCCACTAGCTCCACCTTGCCCTTGGACTTGATGGCCGCCTCGATGTCCGCCGGCAGCGCGCCCCATACAGCCACCGTGGAGGAGCGCGCGGTCTGCGCGGCCTCCTGGCCCTCCTGCAGGCGGCTCATGCCGATCATCAGCAGCGGGTAGAGCAGCAGCGGGAGGCCGATCATCATGAAGATGGTGCGGCGGTCGCGCAGCGCTTCCAGCAGCTCCTTGCGGTAGATGGTGTACAGGATGCGCGGCCTCATGCGGCACTCCCCGGGCGGCTGACGCCGATGTTCTTCAAGAAAGCGTCGGTGAGGTTGGCGCAGCCCGAGCGTTCAAGCAGGTCGGGCAGCGGACCGTGATCGACGATGGAGCCCTGATGCAGGAGGGCGATGCGGTCGCAGAGGTACTCGGCCTCGCCCATGATGTGCGTGGAGAAGAGCACTGCGCGGCCGGCGGCCTTCTGCCGGCGGATGGCCTCCACGATGAACTGGCCGCTGACGACGTCGAGCGCGTTGGTGGGCTCGTCGAGAATGAGCAGGTTGGGGTCGTGCAGGAACGCGCGGGCGATGTTGGCGCGCTGGCGCTGGCCTGAGGAGAGCGTGTTGCACGGGCGCCCGGCGAAAGAGGACATCTCGAGTTCTTCGATGAGTTGAGCGATGCGCCGGGAGAGCGGCTGCTCCTCCATGCCGTACAGCCGCCCGAAGTATTCGAGCGCCTCGCGCGGATTGAGCCGCTGATAAAGCTGCGTGTCGCCGGAGTGGAAGCCGATCACCTGCTTGGCGGCCAGCGGATCGGCGGCGAGGGCGCGGCCGTTGATGTACACCGTGCCGGAGTCCGGCGTCAGGATGCCCGCGATCATGCGCAGGATGGTGGTCTTGCCGGCGCCGTTGGGGCCGAGCAGGCCGACCACTTCGCCGGCGTGGACTTCAAGCGAAACGCTGTTGGCCGCGTGTACGGCGCCGAAATACTTGGTGAGCGAATCGGCGTGCAGAGTCAGGTTCATTTCAACTCCCAGTGGTCGTCCACGAAGCGGGCCGTCTCTTCGTTCCACGTGCCGAACTTGGTAGCCGTCTGGCCGCCGTCCACCAGCAGGGCCGCGCCGGTGATGTAGGACGCCAGCGGCGAGGCCAGGAACGCGATGGCCTGCGCCACCTCCTTTGGACGGCCGCCGCGGCCCAGCGGGATCTGCTGGAAATAGTCCTTCAGCAGATGCGCCTGCGCGAAGTGGCCGGCGGTGAGCCGCGTGCGGATGAGCCCGGGACAGACGGCGTTCACCCGGATGCCGTAGGGGCCCAGTTCGCCCGCCGCCGTGTGCAGGATGCCCAGCAGCCCCGCCTTGGTGGCGTTATAGGCCAGCAGGCCGGGCTCGCCGTCGTAGGAGTTGGTGGAGGCGGTGATGACGATGGAGCCCGCTCGCCGCGGCTTCATCTGCGCGGCCGCCAGGCGCAGGGTGTGAAAGACTCCGCCGAGGTTGACGGCGAGCTGCCGTTCCCAGTCCGCCGTGGAGATCTCGTCGAACGGGCCGAAGGTGACGATGCCCGCGTTGGCGACGACGACGTCCAGCGGCCCGGCTTTTTCGAAGGCGGCGGCCAGCGAGGCGGGGTCGGAGACGTCCACCGGCGGGTCGGACTCGATGTCGGCCGCGATGACCTCCGCCCCGCAGGCGAGCAAAGCCTGGACGGCGGCCAGGCCGATGCCGTTCATGCCGCCGGTGACGAGGGCGCGCTGCCCGCTGAGATCCAGACGCATGAGAGACGATTGTACCGGGAATGGCAGGGCCGTGCGGGGGGTGCCTGTGTCAAACTGGATGTTTTGCCATGAATCCGCAGGTCAAAGTCGAATACGACAGCGAGCGCAAGATCCGCACGCGCAACAAGAGCTACTATCGCGTCAACCACTGGCCCATTTGGATCTTCGTGTTTTTCCTGATCCCCGGGCCGGTGACGTTCCGCCTCTTCGACGAAGGCTTCGGCGGCAACATGGTGTGGTGGCTGGCCGCCGTGCTGTTGGGCACGGGCATCGCCGGCCTGCGCGGCCGCCTGCCCGGCTGCGAGCCCGCGCCCTACATCATCCGCTTCACGGAGGATCGCCCCAACCCGCTCTACCGCCGCATCTGCTACACCTTCGCCTGGGGCGCGGCCCTCAGCTACGGGCTGCTGAACATCGCCGGGCTCGTCGTCGCCATCGTCACTGGCAAGTGGATGCTGAAGCAGATCTACTGGTACGGCTACTTCCCCGTCGTGGTGCCGGTGTGGATCCTGGGCCTGCTCGGCAGGCTCCCGCGAGTGAAGCCCTCCACCGCTGGCGAGGGCCACGAGCGCCGCTACTTCTACGGCACCGTGTGGGCCATGTGCATCGCGCAGCCCATCCTGGGCCTGCTGTGGAAGACGCTGCCGCGCACGCAGGCGGCGGACGTCACCAAGCTGGTGGTCTTCCTCGGCGTGCTGGCCTTCGTCGGGTATTTGAGCTACCGCGGTGTGCTGCCGCGTACGCGCCAGATCGTGCCGGGCGAGATCGCCGCGCTCGACTAAGCGCTCCGGGAACAGGAACCGCGGCCGGGGTGTCTACCCTCGCGTGAATCACTCGAGCACTGCTGCCGTGTTCGACAGGCGCAGTCCCGCCATCTACGCGGCGGCGTGCGTGGTGGCCGCGGCTGCCGGCTCACTTTTGTGGATGGGGCCCGGCGCGGCTCCGCCAGTGCAGGTTGCGGCCATCGCCGCGTCTGCGGATGGACGTCTGCTCGTGGCCGGTACGCGGGATGGCGACACGGCGGTATGGCGCCTGGACCCCTTGCGCCACATCGCGCGCATCACGATTCGCGGCGGCGGCTTGAACATCCTCGCTTTCAGCCCGGACGGCCAGTGGCTGGCTGCCGCCGGCCGGGCCCTGACGTTGTGGAGTACGGCGGACTGGCGCGAAGCGCGGCAATTCGGCGCCACGGACCGCGTGTACGGCACGGCCCGTTTCAGCGGGGATGGACTGCTGCTGGCGAGCGTCAACGCCTCGGAGCGCATCGAGATCTGGGCAGTGGCGACGGGCAGGCGGGTTCAGTCCCTCTGCTGCATGGCGCTCTACGGGGATGTCGCGCTGAGCCGGCGCGGAGAGCTGCTGGCCGCGGGCGGCCACTGGCCGAGCCTGTGGGACACCGGCCAGCCCCGGCGCATCCGGAGGCTCGTCGAATCGCGGAACCCCACGTTCGGCGCCGTCGCGCTGAGCGAGGACGGACGGGTGCTGGCGACAGGCA
>DAHVTI010000249.1 GCA_027324255.1 Bryobacterales bacterium
TCGGCGCCGAGGGGCGGCCGGAGGGAGCCGTACTCGTTCTCGACCTGCATGAGCAAGACGGGGCCGCCGCGAGTGATCTGGAGCGGGGCGACCTCCTGGAGCAGCCGTTTGATGTAGCGATCCGCGGCGTCAAGGAAGTTCGGGTCCGAGGTGCGAACCTGCATGCCGGGGGTTTCCCAGAGCCAGGAGGGGAAGCCGCCGAACTCCCACTCGGCGCAGCTATAGGGGCCGGGGCGGACGATGACCCAGAGGCCCTCCTCCTGGGCGGTGCGGATGAAGGCGGCGATGTCGAGGTTGTCGTCGAAGCGGAACTGGCCGGGGCGGGGCTCGTGGGCGTTCCAGAACGAATACATGCAGAGGGTGTTGAGGCCCATGGCGCGCATGGTCTGCATGCGGTGGCGCCAGTACTGGCGGGGGATGCGGGCGTAGTGCATCTCGCCGGAGCGGACGACGAAAGGCTTGCCGTCGAGCACGAAGCGGTCGCCCTGGATGCCGAAAGTGTGGCGGGCGGCGGGCTGGGCCACCACGGTGCTGGCAGCAAGCAGGGAGAGGGCTTCGCGACGTTTCATGCGTTCTCAGTGTAGCGGGATCAGAAGAGGTATTTCAGACCGAATTGGATGAGGCGCGGGGCGACGGCGGTCTGCGTGACGACGCCGAAGCTGGCCGTGCCGAAGGTGGTGCCGGGGTTGGAGAACTGGCCGTGGTTGAGGGCGTTGTAGAACTCGGCGCGGAAGGCGAGCTCGGCGTCCTCGCGCAGGCCGCCGACACGGCTGCGCTTGCCGAGGGAGAAGTCCGTATTGACCTGGCCGGGGCCATCCATGATGCTGATGCCGGCGTTGCCGTAGCCGGTGGCGCCGTCGGCGCCGATGGCGGGGGCGGAGCAGAGGGCGGAGGTGTCGATCCAGTGGCCGAGGCGCTCAGTGGTGGAGCCCGCGGTGGCGAGATCGGAGTACGTGGCGCCGGGGCACATGGTGACGGTGGGGGTGCCGGCGCGGCCGTAGACGCCGCCGCCGGAGGGATCGGTGAGCGTCATGGGCGTGCCGCTCTGGACGATGACGATGCCGGCGGCGGACCAGCCGTGGAGCAGGCCCTTCCAGCGGGCGGAGGCGGGGAGCTGGTAGTTGAAGTTGGTGATGACGCGGTGGGTGCGGTCGAAGGAGGCGCGGCCGCCGGCGAGGTCCGGCCGGGTCTGGTCGTTGTAGACGGTCAGGCCGCTCATCGCCTTGGAGAGGGTGTAGGCGGACTGGAGGGTGAGGGAGCGGGCAAGTTGGGTGCGGAAAGTGGCCTGGAAGGAGTGGTAGTGCGAACTGCCGTTGAAGTCGCTGAGGAGGAGAGCGGTGGGCGTTTCGCCGAGGACGGGGACGCGCTGGCGGGCGTTCTTGGAGGTATTGGCGGTGATGCAGTGGGCGGGATCGCCGTCGTAGCCGCAGTTGACGGGTTTCGAGGAAGAAGCCAGGACGGGCTGGTTGAGGCCGTGGGACATGAGGAGGCGGTCGCCGCGGGAGCCGACGTAGCCGAGGTCGAGGGACGAACTGGAGGCGAGCTTGAACTTGGCGGTGAAGTTCCACTGCTGAAGGCGGGGGACGCGGTATTCGGGGCCGGCGACACGGTCAGAGAGTTGGGACGTGAGGGTGCGGGGGACGTAGCCGAGAGTGGCGATGGGGAGGGGCTCGGTGAAGGAGGAGGAGGCGTTGCTGGAGTCGGTGTTGGTGAAGCTCTGGGCGAAGGGGGGCGCGGTGAAAAGGGGAGCGGAGGAGGCGTTGCCGCTGAAGAGTGGGGCCTGCTGGAACCAGCCGTAGCCGCCGCCGAGGACGACGCGGCCGCCGGAGCCGAAGGGCTGCCAGGCGAAGCCGGCGCGCGGGGCGAAGGAGTCGCGCGGAGCGGAGTTCGCGTAGAAGCTCCTGGTGGGGCGGACGAAGACGCCGGCGGGTGGAGGGCCGAAGGGCTTGCCGGTATAGGGATTCAACCTGGCGGCATCGTAGTTGGCGGCGACGGTGTTGCCGGCGAGGGTGCCGCCGGCGGGCGGGATTGCAGTGCCGTTCAGGAGAGACGGCCAGAAGTTGCCGATGGTGCCGTTGTCGTCCGAGGACGGGGCGATGTATTCCCAGCGGAGGCCGGCGTTGAGGGTGAAGCGTTCGCTGATCTTGATGTCGTCCTGGATGTAAGCGGCGCCGTAGTTGCGGCGGTAGCGGTATTCGACTTCGCCAAAGGGGCCGACGCCTTCGCTGGCCTGGACGGTCTGGATGTTGCTGCGGCCGCCGGGGCTTTGATTGTCGGCGGCGTTGAGGCCGAGGAGGAAATCGGAGAACGTCTGGAAGGTGAGGCGGCCGCGGGCGCCGCCGGTGTCGGCGCGGCCGTTGTACTGGTTCAGGTAGTAGCCGCCGAAGCGCAGGCGCTGGCGGCCGCGGACCCAGGAGACGTTGTCGGAGAGCGTGTAGGTGACGGTGGAGAAGTGGTTGTCGTTGGGATTGGTGCCGAATAAACGAAAGCTGCCGAGGGGGCCGAGGACGGTGATTTCGGCGGGGTGGGGGAAGAGCGGATCGGCGGCGCGCATGCCGAAGTCAGAGGCGAGAGGCATGCCGACGCCGACGGCATCGGTGTAGTTGCGGGTGAAGGCCATGGTGGCCTCGTTGACGATGTTGGCGGTGAGTGTGGTGGTGAGCTTGCCGCTGGTGGCGACGTCGGTGGCAGTAAGGGCCTGGGAGGCGCCCCAGCCGGGCACGACGGGCGCGCCGGGGTAACCGCCGGGGGAGCCGAAGGTGCGGAGCTGATCGACGGTGGCGGTGAAGAGGCGGGCGGCGAGGGTGTTCTTGTCGTTGAGGACGTAGTTGGAGTTGGCGAGCCAGTGGTTCTCCTGGTAGGTGGAGGGCATGGAGTAGGAGGAGAAGCCGAGGCCCGCATTGGCGCCGGAGGAGATGAGGGTTTGGGGGTTGGGGATGAGGTAAGTGCCGTCGGAGCCTTTGGCCTGCAGGAGGCGGAGGGCGACGGGGTGGATGGGGGCGGTGGTGGCGGTGGACTGGTTGCCGCAATCGAGCTGGCGGCCGCCGGCGAAGGAGGAGTAGCGGGGGTCGCCGGGGTGGTTGCCGGGGCAGAACTGGGCGGCGAGGGAGGCGGCGGTGCGCTGGTTGGTGAGGGCGGGCAGGATGGGGTTGGCGATGGAGGTGGGGTCGAGGCCGTTCACCTGGCGGGTGCCCTGGTAGGAGCCGAAGAAGAAGAGCTTGTTGCGGATGGCGGCGCCGCCGAGAGTGGCGCCGAACTGGTTCTGCTTGAGGTTGGGCTTGCGCTGGCCGGTCGAGTTGCGGAAGAAGGCGTTGGCGTTGAAGACGTCGTTGCGGAGGAACTCCCAGAGGTTGCCGTGGAGTTCGTTCTGGCCGTGGCGGGTGACGAGGTTGGTGTTGGGGGCCATGGCGCCGAAGGCGGCGTCGTACTGCGAAGTCTGGATCTTGAACTCGGAAATGGTGTCGGGGTTGGGGACCGTGCTGGGAGCGTGGGCGCCGTCGATGGTGTAGGAGCCGGAGGTGGTGTTGCCGTTCACGTTCACGCTGGAGCTGCCGCGGCCGAGGGTGCCGGCGTTGTTGACGTCGGCGGCGGAGCCGGAGGACATGGAGAGGACCTGGGTGAAGTTGCGGGTGTTGAGGGGGACGGCGGTAATGGTCTTCTGATCGACGAGGGTGCCGGTGGAGGGGGCGGCGGCGCGGAGGGTGCAGGCGCAGGGGACGGTATCGGCGGCATCGCCGGCGGAGAGGGCGGCGTCGAGGACGGGAATTTCGGAGACGTTGACGGTGACGCGGTCGAGGTGGGCGGTGTGGAAGCCGGGAGCGGAGAAGGTGGCCTCATAGCCGGCGGGGGCGAGCATGGAGAAGCGGTAGCGGCCGTGCTCGTCGGCGGAGGCTTTGAGGGACTCGCCGGTGTCGGGATTGGAGAGGGTGACGAGGGCGCCGGGGACGGGGTCGCCGGCGGGGTCGTGGACGGTTCCTTCGAGCGCGCCGGTGGTGGCGGACTGGGCGTGGAGGAGGGCTGGCACGGCGAGGGCCAGGAGTGGGAGGAAGAGTCTGGAGCGAATGTGTGGCACGGGAAGGGGGAAGTCGAATTCTATCAAGTCAGCGCAGGCCGCGTCTGGTTTCGAGGTAGACGGCGAAGGTGCCGAGCCAGTGGCCGCCTTCGTAGTGGGCAGCTTGGATGGCTTGCAAGCCGGCTTGTTTGAGCTTGCCGGCCAAGGCGAGGAGGCCGGCGCGGCGCTGGGTTTTGGAGAGCGCCGAGGCGATGCCTTCGAGCATCCAGGCGCGGCTCAAGTTGAGGCCGGCGAGGTGGTAGAGCTTGCCGTCGGTGACGTCGGAGACGCGGGTGGGCTCAAAGGCGGCGCTGGGGAGGAACGCCCGGAACCAGGCGGCGAATTCGGCGGGAGGGAGGACGCGGCGCATGAGGTCGGCTTCGGCGAGGCAGGGGGAGAGGAAGTCCTCGCCGGAGGGCTCGTAGGCGACGGGGCAGGCCTTGTCGTGCAGGTAGTAGGCGCGGGCGCGCTGCTCGATGAGGTTCGCGAAGGCCTGGTTGCCGGCGCCGCGGGCGTAGTCGAGCATGAGACCGAGGGAGAAGGCGGTGTTGTTGTGCTCGCCGGTGCGGATGGGGAACTGGAGCTTGGGGAGCCAGGCGGAGACGCGGGCGACGGCGGCGTTTTCGAGCGGGCGGAGGGCGGCGGCCCAGATGCGGGCGGGCGGATCGTCCCACTCGCGCAGCTCGGCGGCGAGCTGGAGGAGCCAGGCGAGGCCGTAGGGGCGCTCGAAGGTCTGGCGGCCGGCGGCGTTCAGGTAGGCCACTTCGCCGGCGATATTGGATTCGGTGAGGCTGCGGGCGAGGGCGGCGCGGGCGCCGGCGGCGTAGGGGGCGTCGGGGTGGAGGCGGGTGAGGCGGGCGAGCAGCCAGTGGCCGTGGACACAGGAGTGCCAGTCGTAGCAGCCATAGAAGGCGGGGGTGAGCTCGCGCGGGGGGCGAGCGTCGGCGTCCGAATTCATGGCGTGCGCGATTTTGTTGGGGTATTCCTTGTGGACGCAGTCCAGGGCGAGGCGGGCAAAGCGTTCCTGGCCGGAG
Source organism: Bryobacterales bacterium (assembly GCA_027324255.1). Classification (GTDB taxonomy): domain Bacteria; phylum Acidobacteriota; class Terriglobia; order Bryobacterales; family Bryobacteraceae; genus Paludibaculum. The sequence continues at coordinate 5,086 of DAHVTI010000249.1, forward strand.
GCGGCTCCGCAAAGTGCAATCATCACGATCGATTTTACCCATCGCACGGCGGGTTTCCTCCACGCGTTGAACGGTGCTATGGTAGCGCACGGACATGCGCTTACAACAGTTCGCCATCTTTTTGATTTGCGCCGCCGCGGAGGCCGCCACCTACCGGCTGGGCTGCAGCGAGCCTTTGGACAAGATCAACCGGCTGGAGCTGAAGCCGGGCGACCGGGTGCTGCTGAAGAGCGGCTGCGTGTGGCAGGGGCAACTGGCGACGCGCGGATCGGGGGCGGAAGGGCGGCCGATCGTCATCGACAGAGAGGGCGGCGGGCCGCGGCCGCGGATCGATGCCAACGGGAAGTTCGAAGACGCGATCCTGATCAGGAACCAGCAGTGGATCGAAGTGCGGAACCTGGAAGCGACCAACCACGGCGAGGGTGTGGCGATGCGGCGGGGCGTGCACGTGTGGCTGGACGATTTCGGCCCGGCCAGGCACGTGGTGGTGGCGGGGATGTACGTGCATGACGTGAACGGCATCCTGACCAACAATCACCGCAAGGACAGCGGCGGGATTATCTGGCGGACGACGGGAGACAAGGCGCGTTCGTGGTTCGAAGGGCTGACGATCGAGCGCAACATCGTTTGGAAGGTGGACCGCTCCGGCATCGCCGCGCAGTCGGTGTTCTACGACCGGCGGCGTTGGGCTCCGTCGTTGAACGTGGTAATCCGCGACAACTACGTGGAGGATATCGGCGGCGACGGCATTGTGCCGTGGGCGAGCGACGGGGCGCTGGTGGAGCACAACGTCGCGCGCGATTTGAACAAGCGGGCGAACGAATACAACGTGGGCATCTGGCCGTGGAGCTGCGACAACACGACGCTGCGGCTGAACGAGGCGTCGCTGGTGCGGACGCAGAAGGACGGGCAGGGGTTCGACTCCGACTACAACTCGCGCAACACGGTGCTCGAATGGAACTACTCGCACGAGAACGAGGGCGGGTTCCTGCTGATCTGCACGCCGTCGCAGCCGGACCCGGCGCGCATGCTGGCGAATACGGGCGTGACGGTGCGCTACAACGTGAGCCGCCACGACCGGGTGCGGACGTTCCACCTTCCGGGGCCGGTGGAGAATGTCCGCGTGCACGACAATGCCGTCTACACGGCTCCGGGGGAGACAGTGAACGTGGTGCAGTTTTCGGACTGGAAGGGTTGGGCGAAGGACGTGGAGTTCCGGGACAACCTGTTCGTCGCCGGGGGGACGGCGCGCTACGGGCACGAGCAGTCGCGATCGAAGGACGGCAACTTCGTGATCGGGCCGGGCTTCGGGCCGGCTCAAAATGTGCGCTTCACGGGCAACACGTACGTGGGCACGCACACGGACCGGCCGGAGGACGCACAGGCCAAGACCGAGTACAAGCCGAAGAAGCTCGAGTGGGACGGGCCGCGGTTCGATCCGTCGAAGCCCGAAGGGTTCGACATGTTCATGCGGGCGCACCGGGCGTGGCTGGTAAAGCTGCTGGAAACCCAGTTCGGGCGGAAGGTGCGGTAGCGGTCAGGGGATCAGCTTCACGGGAAGCGTGACCTCTTCCCTGCCCCCGGGCGACTGGGCGACGAGCTTTTTCGGCGCGACGGTGGGGTACAGCATGGCGCAGACCTTTTCGCCAGCGCCGAGGGGCTGCGGGCCGGGCTCGAGCCAGACGCGGGTGGCTTTTTTCACGCCGTAGCAGAGGGTCCACTTTTCGCCGCGCTTGAATTGGCGGCTGCTGACGCTGACGAACAGGAACTCGGGGCGAGGCTCGTTGACGCCGATGACGAAAGACGCGGCGGCCTCCTCGCCGTTCCTGCCGTAGGCGCGGAGGGTGAGCTCGGTCTCGCGGTGGAGCGTGACTTCGACGCAGCGGCTGAGCACGGCGGGGGTTTCGGCCAGCGGCGGCTCCAACTTGACGGACGTGGCGTTGATGACGCCGTAGCAGACGAAGAAGGGCTCGCCGCGCACGGGCTGCCCGGTGGTGTAGAAGTTGAGGATCTTCAGTTCGAGGGTGTCGAGTTCCTTGGGGATGCCGGCGGCGCGCTGGTGCCGGACGGGCTCGGGCGCGGGGCGGGCGCGCTCCCAATAGATCCAGCCGAGGCGAACGAGGACGAGGACGGCGGCCACCGCCAGACCCACGGTCAGCCGCTGCGAGAGGCTCGACTGCATACTTCGATCAGACACCGCGGCGGGAAAAAAGTCACCGGGTGGCGTACGCTGGAAGGCAATGAATGCACTACCTTCCTTTTCGCTGGCCGGGCAGACGGCGCTGGTGACGGGCGCGGGCCGCGGGCTGGGCCGCGCGATCGCGCTGGGCCTGGCCGCGGCCGGGGCCGATGTGGCAGTGGGGCTGCGCGACATCGAGTCGCACGGCGGTCTGCCGGCGGAGATCGAGGCGATGGGGCGGCGCGCGCTGCCGCTGCAGATGGACGTGACGCGGCTGGACGAGGTGACGGCGGCGGTGGAGGCCGCGGCGGCGCACTTCGGGCGGCTCGACATTCTCGTGAACAACGCGGGCTTCGCGATCGTGGATCCGGCCGAAGAGGTGAGCGAGGAGCACTACGACCGGCAACTGGCGCTGAACGTGAAAGGCCTGTTTTTCGCGGCGCAGGCGGCGGGGCGGATCATGCTGCGGCAGGGCTCGGGCGCGATTGTGAATCTGAGTTCGCAGGCGGGCTTGGTGGCGCTGCCGGGGGTGGCGGTGTACTGCATGACGAAGGCGGCCATCGCGCACCTGACGAAGTGCCTGGCGGTGGAGTGGGGACCCAGAGGAGTGAGAGTGAACGCCGTGGCGCCGACGTTTTTCGATACGCCGAGCACGCAGGAGCCGCTGGCGGACCCGGCGTTCCGCGCGGACGTGATCGAGCGTATCGCGGCGCTGCACCGCATCGGGGAGCCGCGCGAGGCGGCCGCGGCGGTGGTGTTCCTGGCGTCGCCGGCGGCGGCGATGATCACCGGGCACACGCTGCTGGTGGACGGCGGATGGACGGCGCGCTGAAGGAAGGAGTTCCGCGATGAGACCCACGCAATGGATCGGACTGGCGCTGCTGGCCGCGCCCGCACTGCTGGCGGCCCGCGAATACCACGTGTCGGTGCAGGGCAGCGACACGAACGACGGCTCGGCGGCGCGGCCGCTGCGGACCATTTCGGCCGCGGCGCGGACCGCGCAGCCGGGCGACGTGATCACGGTGCACGCGGGCACTTACCGCGAGCGCATCACGCCGCCGCGGGGCGGGACGTCGGAGGAGAAGCGCATCGTTTACCAGGCGGCGGCGGGCGAGCGCGTGGAGGTGAAAGGCTCGGAGGTGATCCGGGATTGGAAACAGTTTCAGCCGGGCGTGTGGAAGGCCGTGGTGCCGAATGCGTTCTTCGGCGCCTACAACCCCTACAAGGACGTGATCCACGGCGACTGGTTCACCGACAAGGGCCGGCCGCATCACACCGGCGAGGTGTACCTGAACGGCCGGCCGCTGTGGGAAACGCACCTGATGGAAAATGTTTTGAGCCCGAAGCCGGAGGTGGGCGCGCGCGACCGCGAGGGCTCGACGTGGACGTGGTTCGCGGAGGTGGACGGGCGGAACACGTACCTCTACGCGAACTTCCACGACAAGGACCCGAACCGCGAGATGGTGGAGATCAACGTACGCGATGCGGTGTTCTACCCGGATGAGCCGGGGCGCAACTACATCACGGTGCGCGGCTTCCGGATGATGCACGCGGCCACGCAGTGGGCGGCGCCGACGGCCGAGCAGATCGGGCTGATCGGCACGCACATGAGCAAGGGCTGGATCATCGAGAATAACGTGATCAGCGATTCGCGCTGCAGTTGCGTGAGCCTGGGCAAGGACCGCGCGACGGGCCACAACGTGTGGAACGCGGACCCGCGCAAGGACGGGGCGACGCACTACAACGAAGTGATTCTGCGGGCGCTGGCCGGCGGGTGGTCGAAGGAGAAGACGGGCGGGCACGTGGTGCGCGGCAACGACATTTCGCGCTGCGAGCAGGCGGGCATCGTGGGCAGCCTGGGGGCGGTGTTCAGCCGCATCTACGGCAACCACATCCACGACGTGTGGGTGAAGCGGCAGTTCGCGGGCGCGGAGATGGCGGGCATCAAGCTGCACGGGGCCATCGACACGGAGATCCGCCACAACCGCATCCACAACACGGGGCGCGGGCTGTGGATGGACTGGATGGCGCAGGGCACGCGTATCACGGGCAACCTGCTGTACGACAACTCGACCGACGACCTGTTCGTCGAAGTGGACCACGGGCCGTTCGTGGTGGACAACAACATCTTCCTTTCGCCGCTGAGCCTGCACGATATGTCGGAGGGCGGGGCGTACGCGCACAACCTGTTCGCGGGGCGCGTGCTGAGCCGGCCGGAGCCGCGGCGCTCGACGCCGTTCCACCATGCGCATTCGACGCAGGTGGCGGGGCTCGACAGTATCGCCGGCGGCGACGGCCGCTTCTACAACAACCTGTTCGTGGGCGCGGGCGCGGCGCCGGGGCCGGGCAGCGTGGAGGCGGCCAATCCGCTGCGTTACGGCGGGTACGGGCTGTGGGTCTACAACCACCGGCCGTATCCGCTGTTCACGGGCGGGAACGTATATCTGAACGGCGCACGGCCGTATGTGGATGAGAAGGCGCTGGACCTGCCGGGCGCGAACCCGCGGCCGGGCATCGTGGAGGACGCCGCGGGCGTGGTGCTACGGCTCAAGCTGCCGGCGGAAGTGCGGCCCGTAGGCACGCGGCTGGTCACCACGGATCTGCTGGGCAAGGCGCGCGTCCCTGGGCTGGCCTACGAGAACGCCGACGGCACGCCGCTGGCGATTGACAAAGACTACGCGGGGAAGGCGCGCGACGCGGCGCACCCCTGGCCGGGGCCGTTTGAAGGCTACGCGGGCGCGCTGAAAGTGTGGTGAGGAGGAACTTCGGACGGCGGGAGCTTCTGGCGCTGCCCGCCGCGGCGGCTGCTGAACGGCTGGCAGAAGGGGCGGGGCCATGGGGCCGGCGCAGTGGCGCGCCACGCTGCGCATGCAGGTGGAGGACGCGCCGTTCGCCACCGCGCGGGGGGACGGCGAGCTGTGCCGGGCGCGCGGGCAAGGTGCACTGGCTGGAAATGGCAGGCGAGTGGGGGCGGAGTCAGGCGCGGGGGCCGGCGGCGGCGATGAGAGATTTGCCGAGGCCGAGGAAACGCTCGCGATAGAGGCGGGCATCGGGAAAAAGCACCTGCATTTCGGCAGCGCTGAGCAGGCGGATGTCCTCGAGGAAGTGGCGGATGTAGAAGTCGCGCTGGTCGGGCGTCGCGCTCGCCAGCAGCGACCAGAGGGAGAAGCGCGGGGCGAGGCGGCGCTGCCAGGCGGCGGGGAGGTAGTGGAGGAAGGGCGTGTAGAGGTGGGGCTCGACGGGGAAGGCCGCATCGGGGGTCTGGACGAAGTAGCGGCGGCCGACGCGGCGGACCTCGGCGGCGAAGCGGCGCATGGCCTCGGGCGAGCCGACGTGCTCGATGACGGAGTTGCTGAAGACGAGGTCGAAGGACTGGTCGGGGAACGGCAGGGCGGCGCCGTCGCCCTGGACAAAGGAGACGCCGGGGACGGCCGCTTCGAGGGCGCGCGGAGTGTTCAGGAGGACGAGTTGGGGGCGCAGCGGGCAGAGCTCCCAGATGGCGAGGGTGCCGCCGACGTCGAGCACGCGCCAGTGGGGTTCGATGGCGAACAGGGAGAGGAGGCGCTGCATCCTGCGGCGGCGGAAGCGGCGGCCCGTCTGCTCGAGCAGGCGCAGGGGATCCACGAAGGTAGTGTAACGGGAATGGAGCGGGAGACGGGACTCGAACCCGCAACCAACAGCTTGGAAG
>DAHVTI010000251.1 GCA_027324255.1 Bryobacterales bacterium
CCACCACCATCGAGCACACCCGCCAGTACTTTGAAAGCGGCGGCATGTCGGGCTGCAAGGCCGGGCTGCGCTTCCTGGTGGTGACGGCCGACGGCAAGCTGCAGCCCTGCTCCATGCAGTTCCACCGCTACGAACTGAACGAGCAGCAGAAGATGGTGTGCGAGTTCACGGAGAAGAACACGTGCGACGAGTGCTACGTGGCCATCCGTTCGAACCTCGACAAGAACTTCCCCACGCTGCTGCGCGAAAACGTCTCGCGCTACTTCAGTTTCAGCAGCGGTTCGAAAAACGGGAAGAGCGGCAAGACCGCCGCGGCCGGCGGCGGCTGTTGAGAGGCCGGGCTAAGAGACCCGCACCAGCACCTTGCCCATGGGCCCCTCGGCCAGCCGCGCGAAGGCGTCCTTCACGCGGTCGAAGGCGAACACCTGGTCCACCACGGGGCGCCGGCCAATGGCTTCGAGCCGGCGCACGATCTCGGCCCATGCCGCCTGCGAGCCTTCCGGCGTGTAGTCGCCCACGGAGACGCCGCCGATGCGGTTGCGGCGGAAGAACAGCGTGGCCGTGTTGAACTCCGGCACCGGCCCGGCGCTGCGGCCGACGACGCTGACGCGCCCGGCGTAGCCGAGCGTGGCGATCACCTGGTTGAAGAGCGCGCCGCCGACGCTATCGACGACGAGGTCCACCTTGCGTGGAGCGAGGGCAGCCAGGATGTCCTTGCGCAGCGCCGGGGAGGACGGATCGAAGACGAAATCGGCGCCCAACTCCAATAGCCGTTTCGATTTGTCCGCGCTTCTGGAAAGGGCCACCACCGTCAGGCCCATGGATTTGCCAAGCAGCACGCTGGCCACGCCCACGCCGCCCGAAGCGCCGGTCACCAGCAGCGCCTGCCCTTGCGGCGGCAGCCCGCCCCACTGCACCAGCGCCTGCCAGGCGGCGAGGAACACCAGCGGCGCGCCGGCCATCTCCTCTTCGCTCCAGCCGGCTGGCAGCGTCGTGACGGAGGCGGCGGGCACGGCCACTTTCTCGGCGAGCGTTCCCCATTCCTCGACGCCGGCATTGCAGCGCAGCAGGCCCACGGTGTCGCCCGCGCGCACGTTGGCGACGCCTTCGCCGGCGGAGATCACCGTGCCCACGCCGTCGCGGCCGAGGATGTGCGGCAGCGCGGGCTTGGCAGGGTACTGCGCCTGCGCCAGGAACGCGTCGGCGGGATTCAGGGCGGCCAGCTTCACCGCCAGCACCACCTGCCCGGGGGCAGCCACCGGGTCCGCTGCTTCTCCCAGCCGCAGCTTCGCCACGCCGTCATAGGAATCCATCAGCCATGCGCGCATGGGCCTATTGTCCCGCATCCCGCGGCCGGAATCGGCGCGGTCTGTCCGAATTCGAGAACCCCGGCCGCGCCCGAAGCGTCTTCTCTACCGGAGGCACCCATGATTGCTGCCAGTGCCAGAGGCGCCGGCCGCCTGGTGTTGCGCTGCTCCGTCTACGCCGTGCCGTTCCTGGCCGCAGGCCGCATCGACTGGCCGCATGGGTGGGTGCTGACGGGCGTCACCGCGGCCGCCATCGCCGTCAACCTGGGGATTCTCTCCCGATTCAACCCGGAGGTGATCCGGCTGCGCATGCAGCCCATCCGGCCGCGAGAGCCGTTCGACAAGCTGTTCGTGCTGGGCGGGCTGGTGCTTTTTCTCTGCGCCGCGGTCGTCGCGGGCCTCGATTCCGGCCGCTACGGCTGGTCGCGGATGGGCGGAGCCTGGACCGCCGCCGGCCTGGCTCTGTATGCGGCGGGGATGGTGCCCATCAGCTGGAGCCTGGCTGTGAACCGGTTCCTGTCGCCCACGGTCGAGGTGCGGGCCGGGCAAGGCCACACCGTCGTGAAGAATGGGCCCTACCGCATCGTGCGCCACCCGATGTACTCCGGCCTGCTTCTCGTGTACCTGTCGATTCCGCTGATCCTAGGCTCCTGGTGGGCGCTGATCCCGATGGGACTGGTGGTCCCGTTGCTCGTGTACCGCACCGCCCGGGAAGACGCAACGCTGCGGGCCAAACTGCCCGGCTACTCCGAGTTCACCGCCACGACGCGCTTCAAGCTGATCGCCGGCGTCTGGTGATCAACCGATCAGGTTCCACGGCTTGCGCGCCGCGCGCCCGATAAGCTTCGACGCCTCGGGCTGGTTGTCGAAGTCCTCGCGCGCTGCATCCCACTTGAGCTTGAGCCCCGTCTTGAAGCTGATGTTGCCAAGGTGCGGCACGGTGGTGGAGCGGTGGCCGTCCTCGATGTCCGCGGCCGGCTGGCGCAGGCCGCGCACGGCGTCGACGAAGGCGCGCGCGTGGGGGCCCGTGGCGTCGGTCGTGTTCATCTGTTTCCGCTCCATGCGGAACTGCGGCGAGGCGCCCGCGGGCGCGGCCGGCCAGCCGCTGGAGGCGAGTTCGGGAAAGATCTCGTAGCCGATGCGGTCCGCCATCAGCGTGCCGTTGCTGCCGTAGAACGCCATGCCGTTCGGCCGGTCGAACGGCCCGCGGGCGTTGTAGTAGCGCATGCCGGCCGAACGCCCTCCGGCGCCGAAGCCGCTCGTGTTGATGCCTTCGTAGACCAGCACAAAGCCCGGATACTCGTAGGTGACCGTGAGTACGTCCGGCATCTGGCCGCCGTCGTCGAGCGCGAAGCGCCCGCCGGCGGCCACGGCGGTCTTCGGCCGGTCCGCGCCCATCACCTGGTGGACCGTGTCGAAACGGTGCGTGCCGTAGTCGGTGATGTAGCCGCCCGAATAGTCCCAAAACCAGCGGTAGGTGGAGAGGAACCGCTTGCGGTTGAAGGGCACCAGGGGGGCCGGGCCGCAGTACATGTCCCAGTCGAGCCCTTCGGGGGCGGGCTCGTCGGGCGCTTTCCCGATGCCGCGCGGAATCATGTTCACCATGTTCCACACCCGCACGTAGTGGACCTTGCCGAGCTGGCCGCTCCGCACGATTTCGGCGCATTCGGCGAAGTGCGGCGAGGAGCGGTGCTGCATGCCGGGCTGCACGATGCGCTGGTAGCGCCGCGCCGCTTCGACAATCGCCCGCCCCTCGCGGATGTTGTGCGCCAGCGGCTTTTCGACGTACACGTGCTTGCCCGCGGCGCAGGCCAGCACGGCGGTGGAGGCGTGCCAGTGGTCGGGCGTGGCCACCAGAACGGCGTCGATGTCCTTGCTCTCCAGCAGCCGCCGGAAGTCGGCGTGCATCGCGCAGGAGCCGCCGGCCCAATCGCGGGCCGCGCCGGCATTCCGGCGGTAGACGTCGGCCACGGCGACGATGTCCGCGCCGCCTTCCTTCATGAACCGCGCCACGTAACGGCCGCGCCCGCCGCAGCCGATCATCCCCAGGTTCACGCGCTCGTTCGCACCGGCCACCCGGGCGGCCGACAGCGCCGTCATGGCAATCGCATCCCTACGCCTCATGTCATCTGGAATTCTACACTCAGCGGACGACGTCGAGGTCTTTTCCGTAGACCACGCGTCCGCGGAAGCCCGCCTTCACTTCGCCCACCAATTCATCCGGCGTCTCGCCCATCGGCAGTTGATGGTAGAGGACCAGCGTTTTCGCGCCTGCGCGCTGCGCCAGCGCGCCCAGGTCCGGCGCGGAGGTGTGGAACGCGGCGTGGTACCGGCGCCACTCCGGTGTGCGTTTCTCCCAGCCCTTTCGCGAGTAGACCTCGTGCACCAGGATGTCGCAGCCCTGGGCCGCCTTCACGAGACTCTCACTTCGCGTCGTGTCGCCGGAGATGACGATCACCTTGTCCCGCGCCTCGAAGCGGTAGCCGTAGGCGTGCTTCCAGTTGCCGTGATTGACGGCAAACGCCACCACGCGGACCTGCTCGTCGCGGTAAATCTCGCCCGGTTTGACGTCGCGCGTCCGCACCACGTAGCCGCGCGGCTCGGCCGGCTCCAGGCCGTGCAGGCGGATGTCCACGTCCTGCCGCCAGGCCTTCATCACGTGGGCGGTCATGGCCTTCAGTCCCGGGGGACCGAAGATTTCGAGAGGCGCCGCGCGGCCCGTCACCGCGGGGGTGAACACGAAGTCCGGCAAGCCCGCGGTGTGGTCCGAGTGCAGGTGCGTGACGAACAGGCGCGTCAACTGGCCCATCCGGATACCCGCCTGCGCGGCGCGCCGCACCACGCCGGGGCCGCAATCGACGACGTAGGCGCGACGCCGGAAAGCAACGCGACCGCCGGGCCCATGCGGCCCGGATCGGGATTCGGCGTGCCGGTGCCGAGCAGCACCACGCGCGTGTCCTGCGCCGCCAGCAGCGCCGCCGCCAGTGCGCAGCAGCAGGCCGCCCGCCTCACCACAGCAGTTGCATCCCCAGCCGGAACGTGCGGCCTTCGTTCAGCGTGTTGGTGATCTGGCCGAAGTTACCGTTGGCCAGCTCCACGCCCGGTTCGGCGAACTGCGGCGTATTGGTGAGGTTGATGGATTCGGCGCGCAGCGCGAGCCGCCGCACGGAATCCAGGCTCCAGGTGCGCGACAGCGAAGCGTTCACGTTGCGGATGCCGCCCTTGCGGAACGTGCTGCGGCCGAGGTTGCCGCGCGCCTCAGTCGGCTGGATGAAGCCGAACGCCGCGCGCGGCAGCAACTGGCGCGAGGTATCCGGGTCTCCGATGGTGCGGCCAAGGATCGACGGATCCAGCAGGATCGGCCGGTCGTTGCCGTTGCCGTCCACGTTGCCGTAGCCCGGCGCATCGCTGCCGGAGACCACGGTGAAGGGCGTGCCCTTCTTCATGAGGACGACGGCGGCCATCTCCCACCCGCCCCACACGTGCCCCGACCACGGCATCGAATACGAGCCGCGCCACAGGAAGGCGTGCGGCTGGTCGAACGTGCTGAGGCCCTTCATGTCGCCGCGCGTCTCATATTCGTAGGCGCTGCGCGACAGGCGCGAGTCGGCATCGTAGGCGGTGTTGGTGTAGGCGCTGCCGAGGTCCAACGCCTTGCTGAACCAGTAGGCGGCCTCCATGTTGATGCGTTTCCAGCGCGGCACCAGCAGCGTGGCCCGCGCCGCGTCGAAGTAGCCGCGGGAGCCGTTCAGCACCCAGCGGTAGTCGGCGATGCGCGTGTCCGGACGGCGGTCGTTGATGGTGGCCGTGGTCTGCGGGATGCCCGGCACCACCTGCCCGCGGTTGCGGTACCACATGAGCAGCAGCTTCTGCGAGCGGCTGCCCACATAGCCGAGCTGCACTTTCCACGGCCCGGCGATCTGCGTCTCCCAGGAGGTGTTGTACTGCACGCTGTACGGCGTGGTCAGCTCGGGGTCGAGCGCGTAGATGTTGCCCTTCGCCTGCGAGAGGTCGCCCCTCAGCGGATCGGTCAGCGACGGCGCCATCACGGCGATCTTGACGCTGCCCGGCGGACTGAAGCGGACCTGCGAGTACGTAATGGGATAGATCTCGCCGTAGTCGACGCCGGCCGCGGCGCGCCACACGCCCCAGCGTCCCGGCAACCTTTGCGCCAGCCCCAACGAAGGCGCCCAGTTGTTCAGGTCGCTGGTGTAGGGGACCTGGTTGAGTCCGTTCACCTCTGTGGGCACGGTCACCGGCTGCCAGCGCAGGCTGTACTGCACGGTGAGCCCGGGGCGCGGGCGCCATTGCCCTTCCCCGAAGAACTGCATCTCCCAGTTGCGGAAGCCGCGGTGAATGTTGCCGATGGCGACGATGTGCTGGGAGGGGATGCCCAGGCGCAGGTTGGTGATCGAGTCGCGGCCGAAGTCGTTGCCGAACGAGAAGAAGCCGCGGTGCGCGTCGGTTTCCGAGCCGTTCATCTGCCGCCGGTCCAGTCCGAAGCCGGCCGACCAGCTATGCCGCCCCGCCACGCGCTTCACCAGGGCCGCGGTGCGGAACAGGTTCATGGCGCGGTCCAGCGGAATAATCGCCTGCGGACCCAGTGTTTCCAGCCCGCCGGTGGAGATCATCTGGCCGACGGCGTTCGGCTCGGGCACCAGCAGCGAGCCGAGGCGGTCGAAGCCCGCGGTCGCCTCCACGTTGGTCCTGGCATCCCACTGGCGCGACCACGTGACGCGCGCCCGGTGGTTCTTGATGCGCGTGTCGGGGTTCTGCCCCGCCACCAGTTGGAACGCGTCCACCGTCTGGGCGTTGAAGGAGTACTGCAGGGCCAGCCGGCCGGCGGAGGAGAGGCCCTGGTCCAGCCGCAGCGACACCGAGTCGTTGTCGATGCTCTGCGGCGCGTTGGTGTTCAGCGCGCGCTGGTTGATGTCGGTGCGGTTCGGCAGCGCCTTCGGGTAAGCGTCGAGAAACCTCTGCACGATGGCGCGCGTGGCCGGGTCCGTGGCCAGCGCGGTGCGCTCGTCGGGCTTCGGCACCAGCACGTTACCGTTCACCTGCCCGCGGATCTGCTGCCGCCCGCCGTCGGTCTGCAGCACGGCCCCGCGCCACAGCTTGTGGCCCACGCGGAAGCCGTAGTCGTTCTCGTGCGCCGGCAGGACGTCGCCCACCTGGAAGAACGTGCGGGCGCTGGCGACGCTGTTCAGGTGCGACCAGCGCAGCAGGCCGTGGAAGTCGTCCTTCAGCGTGCCCGCCACGTGCGGCGGCGCGGCCGGCACCACGCCGAATTCCGAGCCGAAGTAGGAGCGGTCGGCGTGGAACTCCGTCACCAGCGTGGCCGTCGTGCCCAGCCGGATGTTCATCTCCTTCAGTGCGTTGTTGTCCACCAGGTTGAACTGCACGTTCTCATTGCGGCGGCTCTCGCCGCCCTCGGTATCGGCGGCGCCCAGCAGGTTCATCTCGATGCGCCGGCGCAGCGCCTCCGCGCGGCCGTCCTGCGCGGGCGCGCCGGCGGCGGCCGCCGCGGCCGGAGGCTTCAACGTTGTGACGAACTCCGCCTGCGCGCCTTGCACCTCGAAGTACAGCGCCTGCCGGCGCCTCGGCGGCGAGTCCGGGACATTGGCCCAGGTCACCTTCATCGGCGCCCCGGCCGACACCTGCAACTCCATGCGCACTGCGCCGAAGCTCACCGTGAAGCTCGCCTCCTTGCCCATCTGCAGCGTGCGCGCATCCTCCCAGTAGGGCAGCGCGAAACCCGCGTCGGCCGCAAACTCCGCCGGCAGTTCGACACTGCCTTGCAGTTGCAGCGCCAGCCCCAGCCGGTGCGGCTGCTGATCCGCGGCCGCCACCTTCACCGTATCTACCAGCGCGCCATCCCGGATCCGGAGGCTGCGCTCCGCGCTCACGCCTTTACGGTACTGCGGCTGCCGCGCCGCCACGCTGTCCGCCGCGAAACTCAGCAGCTCGCCCGGCGCCCAGCGCTCCTGCCCCACGCCGTCGATCAGCGGCACGTTGTGGGCCGCGCCGGTCTGATAGAACCCCTTGTGCAGCGGCGAGCCATAGCCCACCGTGCCCGCGTCGTGGCTCACGTCGATGTCGCCGTAGTGGGCCTCCCAGCTCAAGGCCTCGGCCTGCGAGTGCGAAGCATCCAGTTGCCCGTAGTGGAAGTACACCTGCCAGCCGCCGCTACGGATCACCGCCATGCGGCTCGACTCCAGGCTGCGGCTCTCCACCGGCGGAACCACCGGCGCTCCGGCGAGCGCCTCCGGCGGGTCCAGCAGCATATCCCAGTTGCGCTGGCCTGCCGCCGACTGCACGCCCAAATACGTCGGAAACACGCGCCGCGCCGAAGCGAGAATGCCCAACTGCGGCCACTTCTGAGCTCCGCCCGTGGAATCCGCCGGCGTCGGCAGCTTGCCGTCCGGAAAGCGCAGCACGCTCGGCCCCAGCATCAGGTTCTCGGCGATCTCCATCGGCCGCCGCAGTTCGTTCAGGCGTCCGGCGAGCCCCGCGGTCTCGAATAGCGGCAGCAGCGCAGAGACCACGTAGGAGTTGTATCCCAGCGACTGCTCCAGCCACAGCCCGTCGCCCGTCACTCCGTCTTCCATCTGCCGCCGGATGCCGAACGGCCCGTCGATGGCGCGCTTCCACAACTGCTCGTCCTGGCCGTAAATCGCCGCCATGGCCATCGCCGTGCGCTGCCAGCAGGCGATGTTGTGCACCCGCTGGAAGGTCTCGTCCAGCAGCATCGCCATGGGTTCGAACAAATCCCGCTGCCAGCGTTTTTGCCGCTCCGGCGCCGCGAAGCCGTCCAGCGTGCGGGCCGCCTTCACAAAGCGCACCAGCATATTGGCGTCGTCCAGGCTCTGGCACATCAGCCGCGCCTTGCTCCACCGGGTCTGCACCGGCCACTCCATGTAATGCGCGGCGTAGAAATCGAGCTGTGCCGCCGCCCACTCGGCGTACTTCTTCTCGCCCGTCACGCGCCACAGCCGCGCGGCTTCGACCATCTGCTCCCCATTCCTGGACCGGAAGCCGAAGACCCACCCGCCGAACACCGCCGGCTTGACGTTTTGCGGCGGCTCCGGCGTCCATTCCAGAAACGCGCCGTCCTTTTCGTTCACGAAGTCGTGCCACCAGCCCGCCACCCACTCCACGCGGTCGCGCCGGTTCTTCATCCAATCGCCGGTGGCCGCCCGCCGCATGGCCAACCATGCTGCCCACGCGGCATCGCCGCGCACCCGCTGCCGCGCCCCAGCCCAATCCTCGCGGGGCGCTCTCAGCGGCGATCCGCCGGCATCGTAGATCTTCAATTCGTGGAACGCCCGGGCCGGCTCCGGCTTGGGAAATCGCGCCTGGCCCAGGGCGCCGGCCGCGCAGACGGCGGCCATCAGGAAAACTCGCATCTCTCTGGCAGTCTATAATGACGGGAACTCCTATGCTGGGCCGTACCGTTTCCATTCTGTTTTTATGCCTCTGCGCGCAGGCGCAGGATTGGCCCGCCTATCACGGCGGTTCCGACAATACCAAGTACTCCAGGCTCGACCAGATCAACTCGGCGAACGTCTCCCGCCTGCGCCTGGCCTGGAAGTTCGACACCGGCGACGCGCGCAAGGACAGCGAGATGCAGTGCAACCCGCTCATCGCCCGCGGCGCCATGTTCGTCTCTTCGCCGCAACTGCGCATCTTCGCGCTCGACGCCGCCACAGGCAAGCAACTCTGGCGCTTCGACCCTCACGACGGCAAGCCCGGCACGGGCAAGTACCGCCACCGCGGCTTCAACTACTGGGAGGACGGCGAGGAGCGCCGCCTCTACTTCGCCGCCGGACCTTTCCTGTATTCCCTCGACGCCCGCACGGGGAAGCCCGTAGACTCCTTCGGCGCCGGGGGCCACATCGACTTGCGCAACGGCCTCGGCCGCGACGCCTCCCGCCTCAGCGTCTCCGTCTCCACGCCGGGCGTGATCTTCAAAGACCTGCTCATCCTCGGCAGCATCGTCAGCGAAGGGCTGCCCGCCGCCCCCGGCCACATCCGCGCCTACGACCTCCGCAGCGGCAAGCTGCGCTGGATCTTCCACACCATCCCGCAGCCCGGCGAGTACGGCTACAAGACGTGGCCGCCCGAAGCTTTCCGCTACATTGGCGCGGCCAACAGTTGGAGCGGCCTCACGCTCGACGCGCGACGCGGCCTCGTCTTCGCGCCCACCGGCTCGGCCGCCTACGACTTCTACGGCGCCAACCGCCTCGGCGACAATCTCTTCGCAAATTGTTTGATCGCGCTGGACGCCGCCACCGGCCGCCGCGTCTGGCACTTCCAGTTCGTCCGCCACGACGTCTGGGACCGCGACCTCCCCACCGCCCCCACGCTCGTCACCGTGCGCCACCACGGCAAGCTCGTCGACGCCGTGGCACAGATCACCAAGTCCGGCCACGTCTGGGTCTTCGACCGCGACACCGGCAAGAGCCTTTTCCCCTACCGGGAACTCAATGTGCCGCAGTCCGACATCCCCGGAGAGAAGCTGGCCGCCAAGCAGGTGCTGCCCTTGAAGCCCGCCCCGTTCGCCCGCCAGCAGCTCACCGAGGACCTGATCACCGACCGCACCCCGCAGGCGCACGCAGACGTTCTGAAGCGTTTCCGCCAGCTCCGCAGTGGCCCGCAGTTCACCCCGCCCAGCCGGGAAGGCTCCGTCATCCTGCCCGGGCTCGACGGCGGCGGCGAGTGGGGCGGCGCCACCTGGGATCCCGAAACCGGCCTGCTCTACATGAATGCCAACGAGATGACCTGGATCCTGCGCATGGTGGAGCGCAAGCTGCCCGCGCACCAGTCTGGCAAGTCGTCCTACGTCCGCTACTGCGCCGCCTGCCACCGCGACGATATGCAGGGCGCGCCGCCCGAGTTCCCCGCCCTCACCTCGCTGGCCGGCCGGCGCACTGTAGAGCAGGTGCGCGGCGTCGTGCTGAAGGGTTCGGGCCGCATGCCCGGCTTCTCGCACCTGAAGCCGGCGGTCGTCGACGCCGTCGTCGCCTGGCTCATGAAGGGCGAGGACAAGGAACTGACCGACGAGCCCGCCGTCCCCTCGCCCATTGATCAGCAATACCGCCTCGACGGCTATGTCCGCTTCACCGACCCCGACGGCTACCCGGCCATTAAGCCGCCCTGGGGCACGCTGAACGCCCTCAACCTGAACACCGGCGAATATGCCTGGCAACAGCCTTTCGGGGAGATCCCCGCCCTCGCCGCGCAGGGGCTCAAAAACACCGGCAGCGAGAACTACGGAGGCAGCGTCGTCACCGCCGGCGGCCTGCTCTTCATCGCCGCCACCAACAGCGACCACAGGATGCACGCCTTCGACAAGCGCACCGGCAAGCTCCTGTGGGAATACACGATGGACGCGGCCGGCAACGCGACGCCCGCCACCTACATGGCGAACGGGAAGCAGTACGTGGTCATCGGCGCGGGCGGCGGCAAATGGGGCAACGCCTCCGGAGGGAGCTACTACGCGTTCAGTCTGCCGGACTAGGCTGCTAATCTGGGGCCATGGGAAGCATGGCAATGTCTCCGGCCGCGCTGATTTACCTCATCTACTACGGGTGCTCCATCGCCCTGGCCGTCTTTTTCGTTGTGAAGTTCGTCGGGCTCTGCCGCGATGTGGCGGAGATCAGGCAACTGCTCCGGGAAAATGCAAAGGCGCGGGGCTGAGCCAGCCGCCGCGCCTGCGTTGCCTGTTTCGGACTGCTTAGAAGTTCACCACGCCCGCGAAGTCCTCGGCCTTCAGCGCCGCGCCGCCCACCAGCGCGCCGTCGATGTCCGGCTGCGCCATCAGGCCCGTCACGTTGTCCGGCTTCACGCTGCCGCCGTACAGGATCCGCACCGCGTCCGCCGCAGCCTTGCCGAATGCCGCTTCCGCCAGCCCGCGCAGCACCTTGTGCGCGTCTTCGGCGATCTCGGGCGTCGCCACCTTGCCCGTGCCGATGGCCCACACCGGCTCATAGGCGACGACGATTTTGGCGAACTCCTCGGCCGACAGCGCCGCGATGCCGCCGTTGAACTGCGTGGACAGCACCTCGTTGGTCCTGCCCGACTCGCGCTCCGCCAGCATCTCGCCGACGCAGACAATCGGGATCAGCCTGGCTTCCAGCGCCGCCTTCGTGCGCTTCAGCACCGTCTCGTCGGTCTCCCCGAAGTACTGCCGCCGCTCGCTGTGGCCGATAATCACGTACGTGCAGCCCGCGGCCTTGAGCATGGCCGGCGTCACTTCACCCGTGAAGGCGCCTTCTTTGTTCTGCCAGTAGCAGTTCTGGGCGCCGACGCCCACGCGGCTGCCCTGCGCGGCTTCCACCGCGGCCGGCACGTCGATGAACGGCGGGCAAATGGCGATATCCGCGTGGCCCGACTTCTCCACCAGCGGCAGGAACTTCGCAAAGAAATCTTTCGTTTCCGCCGGCGTCTTGAACATCTTCCAGTTGCCGGCCATCAAAGGAGTGCGCATACTCGTATTTTAGCTGTTCTTGAGATGCTTCCGTCTGATTCCTGACACCATGCTTCGCCGACAGTTTCTTTCCACCCTTCCGCTCGCCGCCGCGCCGCGGACCTCCGCCCCTCCGCCCAACATCCTCTACATCCTGGCCGACGACATGGGCTGGGGTGACCCGCGCTGCTACAACCCCCAAAGCCACATCCCCACCCCGAACATCGACCGCCTCGCCTCGCAGGGGGTCCGCTTTACCGACATGCACTCGCCGTCGTCCGTATGCACGCCCACCCGCTACGGCGTCCTCACCGGCCGCTACTCGTGGCGCTCCCGGCTCAAGAAAGGCGTGCTCAACGGCTACTCGCCCAACCTGATCGAGCCCGGCCGCCCCACCGTCGCGTCGCTGCTGAAAGCCCGCGGCTACTCCACCGGCGCCATCGGCAAGTGGCACCTCGGCCTCGGCGACCAGCCCAAGGCCGACTTCTCCCAACCCTTCAACCCCTCGCCCATCACCCACGGCTTCGACTCGTTCTTCGGCATCCCCGCCTCGCTCGACATGCCGCCCTACGTGTGGGTGGAAAACGACCGCGCCCCTCAGCCGCCCACCTTGCAGACTGCTGGCGACGACGGCCTCGGCGGCTTCCGCGGCCGCTTCTACCGCGCCGGCGCCATCGCCCCCGGCTTCGAAATCGACCAGGTCCTGCCCACCGTCACGGCCAAGGCCCGCGAATTTGTCCAAAAACAAACCAAGGCACGCCCGTTTTTTCTCTACCTGCCCCTCACCGCCCCACACACCCCCTGGGCCCCGCTTAAGGAGTTTCAGGGCCGCGCCCAGGCGCTCCCTTACGGCGACTTTGTCACGCAGGTGGACGACTCCGTCGGCCGCATCCTCAAGACACTCGAAGACTCGGGCCAGGCGCAGAACACCCTCGTCGTCTTCACCAGCGACAACGGATCCTACTGGAAGCAGCAGGACGTCGACTCCACCGGCCACCGCTCCAACGCCAACTGGCGCGGCATGAAAGCCGACATCTACGAAGGCGGCCACCGCATCCCCTTCATCGCCCGCTGGCCCGGACGCACGCGCCCCGGCACGGTCTCTTCTCAATTGGGCTGCCTCACCGACCTCGCCGCCACCGCCGCCGAGATCTCCGGCGCCACACTGCCGCGCAACGCCGCCGAGGACAGCTTCTCGCTCGTCCCCGCCCTCACCGGTACAAAGCCGGCCACCCCGCTCCGGGAAGCCGTGGTCCACCACTCCGCGCAGGGCATGTTCGCCATCCGCAAAGGTCCCTGGAAACTCGCCCTCGGACGCGGCTCGGGCGGCTTCACCCAGCCCGTGTCCATCACCCCAGGCCCCGGCGAGCCGCCAGCCGAACTCCACAACCTCGCCGGCGACCCCGGCGAAACGCGCAACCTCTGGGCCGACCAGCAAGGCAAAGTGAAGGAGCTGACTGAACTGCTGGAACGCTACCAGCGCGACGGCCGCAGCCGCCCTTAGCTCCGCACTGGCGCCGGCTCACCCGCGCAGTGCATCTCGAATGCGTCCACCAGCAGCCGCGCGATCTCCGGCGCCTGCCGCGACTCGATCTCGAAACGGTGCAGCGCCCACACCGCCTTCCCGCCGCGGAACAGCGCCATCGACGGCGACGAGGGCGGCACGCCGGGCAGATAGTGCTCCCGCAGCCGCGCCACGCTTTCCACGTCCGCGCCCGCAAACACCGTCGCCGCCGCGGAAGGCGTCACGTTGTGCTGCAGCGCCATGCCCACCGCCGGCCGCGCCTTGCCCGCAGCGCATCCGCAAATTGAGTTCGTCACCACCAGCACGGTCTCGTTTCCCTGGATCGCGCGGTCCAGCTCCGCCGCCGTCCGCGCTTCCACCAAACCGTACTTCGTCAGGTCTTCCCGCATGGGAATGATGAGGGGCTCCGGATATGCCATAACCCCATGGTCCCACAATCATGTACGTTTCAGTGCGGTATCATCGACCAACAGATGTCAGCCCTTGGCTAATGGGAACGCGCCGGCGTCCAGCCGCACCCGGTCCCCCTTCTTCATCTCCAGCTCTTTCACACCGCCGCGGTAGGAGACCTTCACCGCCCCACCCGGCGAGTTGCGCAGCGTCGCATCCGTCAGCCTGCCTCCGCTCCACGCCAGGTCGACGGTGAGCCCGCCCCGCGCGCACAGTCCCGTCACCTTCCCGGCGGGCCACGCGGCCGGCAGCGCCGGCAGCAGCCGCACCACGCCGTTGTGGCTCTGCAGAAGCATTTCGGCGATGCCCGCCGCCCCGCCGAAATTGCCGTCGATCTGGAACGGCGGGTGCGCGTCGAAGAGGTTGTCGTAGCTGCCGCCGCCATTGGTCATGTTGAAGCCCGTGCGGTTCGCACCCACCGGCGCCAGCAGCATGCGCAGCAGCTTGTGCGCCCGGTCCCCGTCTCCGAGCCGCGCCCACAGGTTGATCTTGTGCGCCAGGGACCAACCCGTCGAAGCGTCGCCGCGCCGCTCCAGTGACTTCTTCGCCGCCTCCGCCAGCTCCGGTGTCTCTTCCGGAGTGATCTCGGAGCCCGGATACAGGCCCCATAGGTGCGACACATGGCGGTGGTGCGGCTCCGGCTCTTCGTAGGGCTCCAGCCACTCCATCAGCCGCCCGTCCGGACCCACGCGCGACGGCGCCAGCCGCACCATCTTCATCTCCAGCTCGTCGCGGAAATCCGAATCCGTGCCCAGCATCTTCGACGCTTCGATACAGGCGTCGAACACGTATCGCAGCAGTTGCATGTCCACCGTGGGCCCCATGCACACGTTCGCGCGCTGCCCGCCGGCCGTGCGGAACGAGTTCTCCGGCGAGTTGGCCGGCGCTGTCACCAGCCACTTGTTCTTCGGCTCCTCGATCAGCATGTCAGCGTAGAACCGCGCGCAGCCTTTCAGCACCGGGTAGAACTTTTCCAGGAACCGCCGGTCGCGCGTGAACAGCCAGTGATCCCACAGGTGCTGGCAGAGCCACGCCGAACCGCTCGTGGTCGCGCCCCACGACGCGGATTCGCCCGGCGACGTGTAGCCCCACACATTCGTAATCACGTGCGCCACCCAGCCGCGCGCCGCATAGTATGCCTGGGCGGTCTTCGTCCCAGGCTCCACCAGTGATTCGATCAGCGCGAACATCGGGCCGTGCAGGGCAGAAAGATTTCCCGCTTCGGCCGGCCAGTAGTTCATCTGGATGTTGATGTCGAGGTGGTAGTCGCCGTTCCACGGCGTCTGGAGTTCCTCGGCCCACAACCCCTGCAGGTTCGCCGGCAGCCCGCCTGGCCGTGACGACGAGATCAGCAGGTAACGCCCATACTGGAAATACAGCGCCGCCAGCCCGGGATCGGCCGCGCCCTCCCAGGCCGCCTTCAGCCGCGCCGGCGCCGGCAGCGAAGAATTGCCCGGCCCCAGGTCCAGCGTCACCCGGTCAAAATAGCTCTTGTAGTCCGACACGTGCGCAGTCAGCATGGTGGCGTAGCGCTTCCGTCCGGCCGCCGCCTCGTCCGTCCGCGCCGCTGCTTCAGCGTCCTTCGACTGCCGCCCGGCAAAGCCCTGGTAATCCGTCGCCGCCGTGATCAGCAGCACCGCCTCTTCGGCCCCTTCCACCTTCAGCACGCCGCCGTCCGAAGTCAGGCTGCCGCCTTTCACCGCCCCGGTCAGCCGCGACGCAAACTTCATGCCGCCGCCGCCGCGCCCGTCGTTCAGTTGCCCCTTCATCAGCAGGCCGAAGTTGCCCACAGAATCCACTGTCGCCCGCTCGCCTCGCTCGAGCCGCGCCTCGAACGACAACGCACCCTTCTTACTCGCCGTCAGCCGGATCAGAATCGCCTGGTCCGGCGCGCTGGCGAACGCCTCGCGCGTGTAGCGCACGCCGCCGGCTTCGTATTCGATCCTCGCCACCGCCCGCGACAGGTCCAACTCGCGCCGGTAGCCGCGGGCTTCCCCCGCGCCCGCAAATTTCAGCCCCAAACTGCCCAGCGTCTGGTAAGCGCCGTAGGGCACGTCCTTGCCCCGCCCGCGGCCCGAGCCCGCCCCCTGGCAGATAAAGTTCGCGTTCACCAGCTTCTCGGCGTCCGCGTTCTTCCCTTCCAACAACAACCGCCGGATCTCGCCCAGCACCTTTGAAGCACCTTCGCGGTCGGCGTCCTGCTTCGAGCCCGACCACAGCGAAATCTCGTTCAGGACGATCTTTTCTTCCTCCACCCCGCCGAAGATCATCGCCCCCAGCCGCCCGTTGCCGATCGGCAGCGACTGCGTGAAGTTCACCGCCGGCTTGTCGAACCACAGCTTCAGGCCCGCATCCGCCGTGGCCCCGAACCCCTGCGCCGCGCCGCCCAGCAGCGCCTGAACCATTGTGCGTCTTTTCACTTGGCCATCTCCGTCTCTACGCCTGTCGCACCGTTCCACATTCCTGTTCGATTTCGTGACAATCCTCAAGCCGGTTTCTCGCGCCAGTAGTGCAAACCGTGCTTTGTGCCCCCTTCCGAATCGACTCGCTGCAGGATCAAATCGAAGAACTGAGGATCGCCACGTTCGAAGTTCCGAAAAGTTCCATAGGCGATGAGGTCGGCCAATTGCACGAGCCGGGATGCTCTCGAATCCAGGAAAAGCGGCACTTCAGCAAGATTCACCAGACCCCCCCACTTGTGCCCTACGCTGCGGAAATCCGTGGCCAAGCCCTGTAATGTGGACTCGTAGCTCATCTTGTCGAAGACGATCACGCCGCGCTGCTTGTCTCCCCGGTGATAACAGCGCTTCAGGAACATGTCGAATCTGCTGCAAAGCTGCTCGAACGAATACTCCACCGGATCGCGGGGCGAAACGGCAGACTTCTCCACCGCGACGGCGAAGATTCGAACTGGCAACTTGATGAGGTCAATCGCGTCTCGAATCGCCTTAATCCGGTCCTGAAGCGGGAAGCTCCGCCAAACTCCCCGGCCATTCACCATCGGGCTCCCGTGTAACTCAATCGCCGAAGGGTCAGCCGGATTGAATCGGGCCGCGATCCTGTCCAGGTCCTGGCATAGCCACCACGCCTTGTCTTCAGGGACGCTGACGCCGCAGAGCACAAAGTGCTTCTGGCTGCTATCACTTACGTGTCCGGCTTCGTCGGCGTAAAGCAAGTGCATACTGCCGCGATTATATCCTGGTGGATAGCAAGGCTCTGGGGGAGAAAAAAATGGCGGGTAAGGGAGGAAGACCTCCGCGGACCGCTAGACCGAAGTTCCTGATCCCAAACTG
>DAHVTI010000260.1 GCA_027324255.1 Bryobacterales bacterium
CATGTTCTCGTCGTACACCCCCGGCAGCGTGGCGATCAGCGACACGAAGTCGCGCCCGCGGATGGCGGTGTTCTGAATCTGAGTGGTTGTCACCACGCCGGCCCGTTCGCTCGAGGCCGTCTGGACCGGGGTTGTCTCGGCTGTCACTTCAACCCGTTCCTGCACCTGGCCCACCTGGAGCACGATATTGCCGAGCGACCGGCGCTCGTTCATCGTGACGTTGATGTCCTTCACCTCGTACGACCGGAATCCGGCCATCGTCACTTCAACGGTGTAATTCCCCGGCAGAATGCTGGGGAACAGAAATATGCCCGAGTCGTTGGACGTCGTCGACTGCTTCGCCGACGTCGCTTGATTGGTCAACGTCACCTGCGCGGACGGAATCACCGCTCCGGCCGGATCCATCACCGTACCCGTGAGCGTTCCCGTGATGTTCTGAGCAGCCACAGGAGGAATCTGCAACAGCATGAGAACTACTGCCGCCATTTGAAGGCGGACTGCCTTTGTCATTTCGACCCCCTTTGCGCTTGAGTAAGTTGAAAGACCGCGGATCACCGACCAGCGACTTCCGATACTATCTTTTGGCTGGGATCATGCTATCTCACTGCGATGGCGACTTCAAGCACGTTTTAGACCTGTTTGTAATGAACCCTGATTCATGATCGGACCAGGCTCGCCCGCTCCCCTTGCCCTGCTTACTGGTAGGATGGCCATGTGATTTTCCCGGAGCCCATCGTGCCGGTGGGGAGAATGCCTGGGCATGGCGATTGAGAAGCGGTTCCAGAACGATGTGGCCCCTCATGCCCTCCCAGTCTTGGGAAAACCCATGGCCGCGCCCCCCCCATCCCCTTGTCGATGAGTCTTCCCCCACCGGCGGCCCTCGACGGCGTATCGCCGCCATTCTGCTCCTGATCGCCGGCGCGGTGCTGCCCGCCTGGCTTTCAACCATGGCATCGGATCCGCCCCGCACCCGCGACCTTCACATCGAAGCCTACCGCTACGGCTTCAGCCCGTCGCGGATTCTTGCCAATCGCGGCGACCGTCTCAGACTTACTTTTTCCACCCGCGACACCGGCCAGAGCTTCTTCCTCAGGACTACGGCCTCCACGTCTCCATCACCCCCGGCGACCGGCTGGTTCTCGTGCAGGACCTGTCGCGTCCGGACGCCCCGCCCCAAAAGATGGAAACCGTTGAAATTTCCGCCGGCCTGCCCGGGTGGAAAGGCTGGCTCTTCACCAAATCCACCTTCCGCAACCACACCTACAACGGCCCGCTCCACGGGACCGAGCGCGGTGACCTGATCGTCGCCCCCAACCTCCTCCTGCATGGGAGCCTCGGGTTGCTGTTCGCCATCCCCATCGCCGGTTGGATCCTCGCCCGCTCCCGTCCCGGGCCGGCTCCCGCGCGCAGGCTGAACCTCTTCACGGCCTTCCCCTGGCTCAAGCGCCTGCTCCGGATGCCCTCGTTTCAGTTCAACCTGGTCCTGCCGATGCTGGCCGTCTTCTGGTTCATCATCCTGGCGGGACTCCTCGGCACCAAGGTGGCCGGGCGCAACGCCGCTTCGATGATCATCTGGGTGCTCTGGCTCTCGGCCCTGATCATCGTGCTCGTGCCGTTGGGCGGGCGCATCTGGTGCACCGTCTGCCCGCTGCCTGCCGCCGGCGAGTGGTGGCAGCGGGCGCGGATCAGCAGGAATCTCGCGGCCGCTGCCCGCCAGGGCCCGCTCCGCTTCCTCGGTCTCCCGCTCGTCTGGCCCGCGGGGCTCAGCAACGCCTGGCCGCGCCTCCTGCTGTTCCTCCTGCTCGGAACCTTCAGCACCACCCTCGTCATCGTTCCGGCCGCCACCAGTTGGATGCTGCTCGGCCTCGTCTTCCTGGCCGTGTTGACGTCGTTCTTCCCGGAACAGCGCCTCTTCTGCCGCCACGTCTGCCCCATAAACAGCTTTATCAGCCTGTACTCCACCACCGGCAGGGTCATGGTCCGGGCCGTCGCCTCCGGCCCTTGCGAGGGGTGCCAGGAGAAATTCTGCCTCACCGGCAGCGCCAAGGGCTGGGGCTGTCCCTACGGGCTTTGCGCCGGTGAGCTCAACCGCAACAACGATTGCGGCGCCTGCATGGAGTGCGTCAAAACCTGCGCCTACGACAACGTCGCTCTCTTCTGGCGCGGCAGCGGGCGCGACACCATCATTGCCGGCTCCAGCGAGGCTTGGCAGGCCATCGTCATGTTCGCTCTCGCCTGCCTCTACTGCTTCGTCAATCTCGGCCCGTGGGACTGGATCCGGGACTGGATCGACATCGTGGACAAGAAGAACTGGGCCACGTTTCTGATCTATGCCGTGGTGGTGTGGGTAGCCTGTCTCGGCGTCCTGCCGCTGCTCTGGTATCTGCTGACGCGCGCCGGCATCGCCCTCGGCGGCGTAGCGCTCGATGCCCGTGTGCAGTTCCGCGCCTCCACGGCGGCGCTCATCCCCATCGGGCTGGCCGCCTGGATCGCCTTCGCCCTGGCCACTTTCCTCTCTATGCTCACCTTCGTGCTGCAGAGTCTCTCGGACCCGTTCAACTGGGGCTGGAACCTCCTCGGCATGGCCGGAAGCCCCTGGCACATCCCCTTCTCCGCGGCCATCCCGGCCATGCAAGCCGCCGCCATGCTCATCGGCTTCGCCTACTCGCTGCCTACGCTCTATCGCTGCTGGCTCCAGGCCGCGATGACGAAGCGCCGGGCGCTTGCCGCGATGCTGCCCCTCGGCGTTTTCCTCTGGGCCGCCGGTGGCGGCATGATCTGTTTCTTCGCGGGCTGACAGGAGGCTTGAACTATGGACAACAACCGCAAAGCCAGGCCCACGTCGCCCAGGTCCAAACGCTCCACCCTGCTGCCGGGGCTCGGGATCCTCCTCGTCATCCTCGGCGTCCCTCTCGCCGTCCTGGTCTATCAGGCGCACCGGTCCGGCCTTTCCGCCGGTCAGATGTTCGATCAGTTGTTCCGGCGTGTCCGGCAGGCGGATTCCGGCAAAAGTGTCGCTCCAGCCGCGCAGGGCGCTAAAATCGACTTCCTGAAACCCGTGCCCATCGGGTTCCCCTCCGCCGAGCCTCCGCGCATCGGCAGCCTGGAAATCGTGGATCTCGACAGGAGCGGATTGCCCGGCGTTCTGGTCGCGGATATGCTCGCCAGCCGCATCGGCTGGATCCGGCAAGCCCCCGGCGGCTCCTACACCGAAACCTGGATCAGCGACGTGCTCCCCGCGCCGGCCCAATCAGCGCCTCCGATATCGACAACGACGGCGATCTCGACCTGCTGGTCGCCTGCATGGGCCTGCTCTTCCCCTCCAACGACAAAATTGGTTCCGTCGTCATTCTCGAAAATGACGGCGAGCAGAACTTCACCCCCCGCACCGTCGTCGACCGCATCGCCAGGGTCACCGACGTCCGCGCCGCCGACCTCAACGGCGACGGCCGCCTCGATCTCGTCGTCGGCCAGTTCGGCTACGACGACGGCGAAACCCGCTGGATGGAGAACCTCGGCGGCTGGAAGTTCCGCTCGCACATCATGCAGAGCCTCTCCGGTGTCATCCACACCATCCCCGCCGACGTCGACAAGGACGGCGATCTCGACGTCGTCAGCCTGGTGTCGCAGGAGTGGGAGGAGGTCTACGTCTTCGAAAACGGCGGACGCGGCAATTTCAAGTCGCACCTCGTCTGGGGCAGCTCCAACGAGGATTACGGCAGCAGCGGCATCCGCCTCGCCGACCTCAATCAGGACGGCAGGCTGGACGTCCTGCTGACCAACGGCGACGCCTTCGACTATCTGCCGCCGCGCCCCCGCCCCTGGCACAGCGTCCAATGGATCGAGAACCGGGGCGGCTTCCACTTCGAGCACCGCCCCATCGGCCGGTTCAATGGCGCCAGCGGCGCCGTCGCCGCCGACCTCGACCTCGACGGCGACCTCGACGTCGCGGCCGTCACTTGCTACAACCTCTGGGAGCGTCCCGAATCGCAGAGCATTGTCTGGTTTGAAAACGACGGACACATGAACTTCACCATGCACGACGTCAGCTCCAAGCCGACGCACCTGATCAGTCTCGAAGCCGCGGACATGAACAAGGACGGCCGGCCCGACCTCGTATCGGTGCGCATGAACGTCTATCCGCCCTTCACCAAGGACGGGCGAGTCGTGCTCTGGCTCAACCGCTGGGGCCAGGGCCCGGAATAGGCGGAAATGGCGATGAACACTGACACTCCAAACGGCGCGCCAGGCTACGATAAGTCGGCATTGTGGAAGATTGCCGCTCTCGCCGTGGCGCTGGGGGTGGGTACCTGGCTCCTGGTGCCGCTGCTGCTGCCCGTCAAGGTGCCGGCGGATTTTCCCGGAACGCCGGACCTCGGAACGCTCAACCCCAGCACGCGCGAGTTGATCCGCAAAACGGACGAAGAGGCCCGCCGCAAGCCCGCATCGGCGGAGGCCGTGGGCCGGCTGGGCCTCGTCTATCACGCCAACATGCTTTTCGATCAGGCCGGGGCCGCTTACCGCATCGCCGCCCGGCTGGCCCCCGCTGATGATCAGTGGGCTTATGCCCAGGCCGTCTTGAAAGAGGAGACCGGGGCCGAAAAGGAGCAGTTGGCGTTCCTCGCCAGAACCATCCAGCTCAAGCCCGGCTATGTCCCGGCGCTGATGAAGCTGGCGGACTCGGCCTTCAAGGCCGGCCGGCTCGACGAGGCCGGGCGGCTCTACCTGGAAGCCGCCCGCGCGCCCGGCAGCGACGCTGCGTTGCAGGCCGCCTTCGGCATCGGGCGCGTGGCCGCGCGCCGCCAGGACTGGCGGAAGGTGATTGAGGCCGTCGCTCCCCAGGTCTCAGCCTGGCCTCACGCCGCGCCCCTCTATGAACTGTTGCGGCAGGCCTATGAGGCCCTCGGCCAGCAGGACAAGGCCGAGGAGGCGCGCCAGACCGCTGGCTGGGCCACGTGGAAAACGATGCCGCCCATCGAGGATCCCTTCATCGAGAAGTTGACCGGCGTCTCTTACTCTTCCACCCGTTTGCTCAAGCAGGCCGGACTGCTCAGCCGGACCGGCCACCCCGGCCGGGCCATTGAAATCGCCCGCCGCGCGGCTCAGGCTGAGCCCGCCGATGCCGATGTCCGCGATTACCTCGCACGCACCTTGATCACCTTCTTCGGCGACAAGCCGGAAGCGATCGACGAAGCCATGACGCATCTCGGCGAGTGTCTCCGGCTCCGCCCGTCGGACGCGATCCCGCTGGGCGGTTTCGCCGGCGAATTCTTCAAGTCGCCCAAACCGCCCGCCGCCGTCCAGCGCCTCCGCGCGCTTCTGCGTGCGCACTCCGGCATCCCCGGCATCCATTTCTTCCTCGGCCAGGCGGCCGGCGCCCTGGGCGAGACGGAGCAGGCCGCCGCCGAATACCGCGCCGCGCTGAAGGAGAACCCAAAGGACTCCGGCGCCCACAACAAGCTCGGCCTCATCGCCGAAAGCGCCGGCAGAAACGGCGAGGCCGCCGCCCACTTCCGCCAGGCCATCCAACTCAACCCGATGAACACCGCGGCGCGCCTGAACCTCGCCATCGAGCTGATGCAGCGCGGCAGCTACACCCAGGGCCTGGCGCAACTCGGTGAACTCCTCCGCATCAATCCCCACGACGCCGCGGCCCACTCCCTCATGGGCTTCGCCTTCCTCTCCACGAAGCGCGACGAGGAAGCCGCCGCCCGGTTCCGCCAGGCCCTGCGCTACAAACCGGACGACGCCGAAGCTCACTTCGGCCTCGGAGCCGCCCTCGCCTCGCAAGGCCGCCGCGAAGAAGCCGCCGCCGAACTCCGCGAAGCCCTCCGCCTCCGCCCCGGCCACGCCCAGGCGCGCGATCTCCTCGCCCGCCTCGGTCTCTGAGCGGCCGCGCCATGTTCTCGCGCCGGCGAGATTCGCGGTTTCAACTGAATTCCGGGCATCGTCCGAACTGAATCGGGTCCTCCGGCAAGCCGGCAACCTCGCGTGCGGGCGGATGCACGGCGGCTGCTCTCACGCCGCGTCTGAGCAAGAGCCGGCGGACGGCATTCCGCCCCGGATCGGCACTTCCGGCACAAATCCACGCCATTCGGCCAGGCAACGGTGCCGTTTCGGACGCGCATCTCGGCAAACCGCGACGGGCCCCGGCGGATCTCCTCGAACACAGGCTCCAGAGCAGCGGTTCGAGGTCGCGCTCGACGGCGTGGCCATCCCTGAGGGTGAGTTGCGCGCGCCGCCTCGCGCCCTTCCCCAACTCAACGCACCCCGCGGAGTCGATTCATCGCGCAGGCTTTCGGCGCACGTTCACGCTCTGCGTGGTGGTCATCGTTTTTCCGCCTCGCGCCGCATGCGAGGATGCACTGCGCGATGAAACGCCCTTCCGGGCACGTCCGGTCCCTACTGATCCTTCTGAAACGTCCCGGGGGCAATGCCTAGCCTTCCCAGGAGTGCATCGATCTTTGTCTCGAGCATGTCCGGGCCGTTGGCGCTCGAAATTCTTGCGATTCGATACGTCCAAAGGTTCCAGGTAAGCGGTACATCTGGCACGAGAGCCGGTGCGCGTGTGATGGCCAGCATTTCGTGTGAGTTCAGGACAGCGATACTGTCCTTCCGCTGAGCTCCGGCGGAGGTCTCGAAGGTGAGGGTGCCCCGGCAGTCCGGTTCCACCGTGATCGCTCCCCAGTAGGACACGTTCAGGGAAGTCCCCGATTTGTTCTCCCGCCTCCTCGTAACGTCGAACTCCCCCGTCACGTTCCCGTTGCGGTCGATGTTCATGGTTCCGATGGCTACGAGATGGCCGAGAAGAACTCCGTTCTGGTCCGCAAGCTGCCCGACGTCTGTGGCAAAAATCCAACTCCCGGCGATAGACTGGACCGAGCAGGGGCGGCTCGTGTCATTTGCCAGGGCTGGCGTTACCCCCAGACCAGGCAGCGTTACGATCCATGCCGCGCAGGCGAAAAACCGCAACATTCTTGTTCTTCTCATAATGGTTCCTTTTTGCTGAACCCCCAAAGGTTCTTCCTGCTGTGTTTAGCCTTCCCGCCGGCCGAGGCTCTGGAGTAGAATCGGGCACGGAGACTGTTGGCGCGACAAAGGAGCCTGCGACCGGCGAATTCCAGCCGCAGCATACCCCGCAATCGGCCCCGAGGTCCCGGCGATGTTCCGACAAAGTCCCGACAAAGTTCCGATGCGGTCCGGAACGAGCTCGGATGAAACCCCGAAGGATACTGTCCTCAAGGGGAGTGGGCACTTCTACCGTTTTGGCCCCTTCCGGCTCTACGTAACTGAGCGTGAGTTATTTCGGGAAGATGAGCCGGTTGCCCTGACCCCCAAAGCGCTTGACACCTTGCTGGCGCTCGTGCGCCAGCAAGGCCACATTGTGGATAAGGACGAGCTGATGAGGACGCTCTGGCCGGACACCTTCGTCGAGGAGGACAGCTTGGTGAGGCAGATCTCCCATCTGCGGAAGGTCCTTGGCGACAGGGCGGAGGGAGGGCCGTACATTGAGACGGTTCCGCGGCGGGGTTATCGCTTCGCAATTCCCGTGACGGACTCCTGGAGAAAGCTAGAGGCATCAACCCCGACCCTGAGCGTGAGGAGGACGTT
>DAHVTI010000269.1 GCA_027324255.1 Bryobacterales bacterium
AGGCGCGCCGCACTGGAACAGGGCAGTTGCGTCCAGGGTGCAGGGCCGCAAGCTGAACACGTAGCCCGCGGCCGTGCTGCGCATTTCCAGTCCTTCCACGCTGACGCCCAATTCCTGGAGCGTCGATGCGTAGCGGCCCTGCTTCCGCTTGAACTCGCGCTGCGCGTCGTAGGCGGCGGTCAGCCTCATCTTCACGGTCCAGAGGGGGTCCTCGGCCACCTCGCGGCCGGTGGCGTTCGCGCCGCCGAATTCGACCGTGGCCCACATCTCCGGCCGGTGCATGTTGACGACGCCCTGCGGCGACCAGACCCAGTTGTCTTCGCGCTGGCCGGGCAGCTTTTCGTACTTGCCGCCGGGGGCGCGCACCTGCCACTCGACGCGGGAGAAGTTCACGCGCCAGCGGTCTGCTTCGCGCGGGGGCAGGCGAGTACCGGCGCTGCGAGTGAAGGCGGTCCAGGGGAAGGCCAACTCCACGGTCCAGCCGCGGTCGGTGTCGGAGGGATCGTTGAGCGTGCCTTCCACGTGCACGGCGGTGCGCAGGCCGGGAATCTCCCAGCCGTTGTCGGCCTTGCCGCCGGCCTGGTAGGGGCGGTTGAGGAAGAGATCCCAGCCAGTGTTGAGGGCGTTGATCTCGAACTCGAAGTAGTTGTGGTTATCGCCGTCGGGATCGATGAACACTTCGAAGTCGTTGTCGCGGAAGATGACGGCATCGTGCGCGGTGAGCGTGGCCCAGACACGGGGCTCTTCGAGCCGGGCGGCGATGTAGAGATGGCTGTCGTCCCAGGCGAGTTTGGCCTGGGTCCGGAAGGCGGGCCGCGGTTTCCGGTCTCCTTCGATATCGACGAAGTCAGCGGTCCAGGGAGCGGCCTGCCAGCAGGGGTCGTCCAGGTTGCCGTCGATGCGCGGAGGCTGCGCGGCGCGCGGGCAGAGATAGGTGCGCGGGTGAGGCGGCTCCGCGGACCAGGCGAGGCCGCAGGCGAGGGCCAGCGCGGCGGCATTCCGGCAGATGGTCATGCCCCCATTATTCCGGCTTACGGTTCCAGGCGGAAACCCGGCGGCTGATAGTCCGGCGGGCGGTGCTGCGGCGGCATGGTGACGGTGTTGCCGTCGCGGAGCGACAGATAGGTGGGCGACATGATCTCGATGCCGGCGCGGTTGAAGGAGTCCTGGATGTTGGCGTGGAGGCGGGGGTAGGTGAACTCGAATTCGTTGGGGCGGTCGGTATAGGCGTTGAGCTCGTAGCTGACGTGAAAGTCGTTGAGGCTGGTCTGGAGAACGAAGGGGCGCGGGTCGGGAAGGACCGCTTCGGTGGCCAGGGCGGCATCGATGAGCGCCTGGTGGACGGCCTGCCAGGGTGCGTCGTAGCCGATGGTGATGGTGGTGTGCAGGATGAGCCCGCGGCTGCGGGCCATGGCGGAGTAGTTCAGGATCTGGCTGCCGAGGATGGCGGCGTTGGGGATGACCACTTCGACGTTTTTGGGCGTGCGCACGCGAGTGACCAGCAGGGTCTTTTCGAGCACGTCGCCGAGGGTGTCGGCGATCTTCACGCGGTCGCCCACCTTGAACGGGCGCATGTAGGTGAGGACCACGCCGGCGAGGATGTTGCCGACGGACGAGCCGGAGCCGAACGAGATGAGGACGCCGACCAGGATGGAGACGCCCTTGAAGGCCTCCGAGCCGCTGCCGGGCAGGTAAGGGAAGACGATGACGAGCGCCAAGATGGCGGCCAGGATGCGGATCAACTGGTAGGTGGGCCGGGCCATTTCGGGATGGAGGCCGGGGATGTGGAGGTCTCTATGCTCAATGGCGTGGGCGAAGAGGTTCAGGATGCGGAGTGTGTAGACGGTGAGCAGCACGACGATGACGACAACGCCGCCATCCGGCAGGTAGCCGAAGAACGCGGAGGCGATACGGCCGAAGACTTCCTTGAGATAGTCGAGGAAGGTGGTGGAGATGCCGGCCGTCTGGGGAAACTGGCCGAAGGTGAAGGAGAGGACGAAGGAGAACTGGAAGAGGAGGAAGACGGCGGCGATGAACTTCACCATCCAAAGGGCGAGCAGCGCGGTGCGATTCCAGATGACCAGGCTGAAGCCGCGGGCGCGGCGCGCGACCGATTGCCTTTCGGTCCAGGCGAGAATGTGGCCTCCGGCCCACCTGATGCAGCGCACGAGCAGCCAGCAGAGGGCGGCGAACAAGAGCCACGCGGCCATCGACTTCAGGCCGCCGAGGAGATAGGCGGCGAGGGAGCGGCTCTGGCGGGAGTGCTGCAGGGCGGTGGTCAGGACCGCGGCCCACTGCCGGGCAAGTTCGGCGGTGGAGACCCTGGCCGCGGCGGCATCCTGGGCGGAGACGAAGATCAGAAAGGAATTGCCGGCCATCAGGGCGATGCCCTGTTGCTGGGGCATGGGTGCGAGGGTCACCTCCGCCTTCCTGTCGAGAGAGGCGAGCGCGGTGAGCCTGGATTGGAGTTCACTGGCGCGATCCTGCGGGGCGAACGGCGGCGTGGGTGCCTGGATGAGGAACAGTTCCTTCCCTTCGAAGTGGACGGGCGCGGGGGCGGGTTGCGCGAGCAGGGCAAGGAAGGAGGCCAGTGAGAGCAAGAGCAGTCTGCGCATTTTATGAACCAGAGTAAACCGAAACGGGCAGGAGCGGGGTCAGTCCGGCAGCGCGGCCGGATTGGGATCGTAGTTATTGGACGGAGGCGGAAGCAGCGACGCGCGCACGGGCTGTGCGCGGTCCTCCTTGCCGAACATCCGGCGGAAGAGAAATTGCAGGCCCTTGCCGGCCTGGTAGACGGGGTTATTGGCGGTGAAGTCGTTGCCCAGGGTGAGGAAGATCTGGCGGCCGAGGCGCTGCAGCCTGCCGCCGCTGATTTTGGGCGGAGGTCCGGAGTCGAGGGTGCGGTAGGGAGTGCGGCAAGGGTTGAGCTCGAGGACGGCGACGGCGCCGTCGGTCTGGACGTCCTCGCCGGTGGCGATGCGGGAAGTGGAGGGCACCCAGGGGCGGTGGATGAGTTCGGCGGCATCGACGCAGCCGGTGTAGACGAGGTCGTTGACGATCTTGGCGCGCTCGTTGTCGATGTTGCGGTCGATCGCGTGGATGAGCCGGCGGTTGGAGAAGGAGACGGTGATCGCGAGGTCCTGCGTGGAAGCCGCGGCGAGGACGGGGCGGCCGTTCCAGGAATCCGGCTGGGCAAAGACGCGCAGGTGGTGGCGGCGGGAGTAGTTGTTGAGCGACTTGGAGAACTGGAGCAGGGCGGGGCGTTCGTCGAGCAACATGGGGCTCATGGGCGCGCCGGGGTAGGGCCGGGCCTCGGCGAAGGAGTGGAAGGTCTTCCAGCCGGCGGCGCGGGAGAGGCGGTCGGCCTGGACCCAACCGGCGGCAGAGAAAGCGCGTTCGGCCCACTCGGGCTCGCCGAGAAAGACGAGGTTGACGATGTCGGCGGGCTTCGAGGAGCCCTGCGTGGTGGTACGCCAGGTCATGGCCCGGATCTGGTTGAGGATCGAGTGGCGGCTCTCCTCGCCGGTGGCGATGCGGGGCAGGGGCGTGCTCCAGGTGGTGTCGAGTTCGAGCGGTTCGGTGAGTTCCACGCGGAGCTCGGTGCCGGCCGGGAAGTGGATCTCGGCCTCGGGGAAGTTCAGCACGGTGGCCGTGCTGCCGGCGAGGACGAGTTGGAGGAGCGGATCCCAGCAGAAAAGGTTACGGGCGATGCCGGCGGCGCGGTAGCCCATGGGGGCGGTGGCGCGGATGCCGACGATCTTGCCGGTGGGGTCGACGGTTTCGCGGGCGTTGTCGATGGAGACGAGGCGGGTCTGGACTGGATAGGAGGTGCCGTCGGGCAGTTCGAGGGTGTGGAAGCGGATGCGCATGGAGGCGCGCAGAGGGCGGAGGCCCCAGCCGATGCGCTTGACGCCGGCGAGCGTGCCGCGCAGCGAGGCGCCCTGCGGCACCAGGACGTCGCCGCCGGCATGGACGGGAGCGATGAGCGTGGTACGGACCTCGGTGCCAGACTTTGAAGAGTAGGAGGTGAGGGCGTGGTGCAGCCGCACTTCCAGATGGCTGCCCGCGCCGACGGTTGCGCCGGAGCACAGGGCAGGGGGGATCAGAAGAAAGAAAAAACAACGCCTGAAGCGTGTCATGCGGAGATGGGCCGGAGTTTCTAATTATAGCCGGACTGCGTACGGGGCCGACCGGTTTCCCAGTATGATGACAGCGATTCCGTAAGGTCCCCTCTTCCCATCCGGCCCGCCTCTGATTTGGCGTGGGTTATGGAAATTGGGGGAGGCGAGGGAAGTTGCAATGACCTGTGGCGGGGTGGAAGTGGCTGAAAAACGGAGTTGGGGGATTGATT
>DAHVTI010000271.1 GCA_027324255.1 Bryobacterales bacterium
GCTGCCTGGCCAATTTCGGCCAGTCCAAACCAGATCCAAATGACCCGGTCACTTGGTTCTATCGGGTCCTGGTGCGCCGAGGCGAGGACTCCTCGACACCGCAGGCCTGGCCGCCCGGCACTCGCATCCAGCGTATCTCCACGATCACCGGAACCCGCTCCGACATTGAGTGGCAGGTCAAGGTCTCGAACCTCGCCGTCACCGGCGATAGAACGCTGAAGGTCGGAGGCGACGCACCGCGCATCGGGGAGTCCGATGGCCGCTGCCGCTACGAGGGCTTCTGGGAGGACTACAGCTACGGCGCGGCATGGCCCACGCAGTGGTGGTCGCTGGGGCACGCGAGGCGCTGCGCTTCCACGAACGCGCAAGATCTCAGACAAGTCACGATCCGGTACTCGCGCTCCACGCAGCACGATCTCTATGTCGGCACGTGGCTCGGCCGCGACGCAGGCCGGATTCAGGTCACGATCGACGGCGGCGCCCCTGTTGTCCATGACCTCTACCTGAACGACTACAACGGCCTCGCGGCGATAAAGAAGCTCGCCGTCGCGCTGGCGGCCGGAACACACACCGTCGAAATCCGCGCGCTCTTCGACAAGCACCCGTCGAGCAACGGCTACTACTTCTACTTCGACTACCTGTGGCCGCTGGTGCCGCAGGATTCGCCGGAACCACCAACCGTCTACAGCGACGTCTCTCTCGCAGTCGACTTCGACACGGACCATGGATACAAGAAGCCGCCCGCCTGGCACGTGTGGCATCTGGATCGCCTCGGCTTCCGGGGCCATGCCGATGTCTACATGGGCGTCTTCTGGAATAACAAGCGGCGGCGCGTGGAAGCGACGTATCCCAGTTGCACCGTGAACATCGGGGCGTGGGAGCCTGACGAACCGCTATGGGTCAATCTCTCGGGCACAACGCTCTACTTTTCACCGGGCGCCGGCCTTGAAACAACGGACATCGCCGCGCACCTCCGCGCCATGATCAACGTCACGTTTCCGGGCGTCTGGTGTACGAGCGATGCCAGCTCGATCCACATCCGTTCCCGCGCGCCGAGCTACACCTTTACGATCTCGACCAGCTCGCAAATGAGCATCACGCAGGGCGCGCCGCCGCTCGACCAACCAGGCGCCGAGGGTGACTGGGAGATGATCGACACCATCTCACCGGTGATGACGCAAGGGGCGCGGAACTGGATCCGGGACCTCGCCCGCGAGTTCAAGCAAGCCGGCATCGACGCCAGCTTCGCCTTCTCCATGGAGTGCTACCGGCCACCCGTGGCGATGGCTGCGCGCTACTGGGACGGCGCGCCAGTCTTCCTGCCTGTCCCTTCGCACCAGATGCACTTCTGCCCGCGCGTGCAGAACTACCTGAAGCAGATGTACCGGGAGTGCGCCGACGAGATCGCGGCCGCCGGGCTGCCCATCGTGCTCCAGTTCGGTGAGACGCAGTGGTGGTACTTCCCGAACGGTTCCGGCATGGGATTCTACGACGACGACACGAAGGCGACGTTCCAGGCTCGTTATGGGCGGCCCTTGCACCGGTTTCTTGCGAACACGGACTCGCCAAACGACGACATCGAAGCGGCGGATTTTCTCCGCGATCGCATCTGGGAATACTGCGCGGAGGTCATCCAGTATGTTCGACGGTTCCATCCCTCGGCGGTCTTCGAGTGCCTCTGGCCGCTCGACGCCAACCAGGGCAAGCCCGCGCCCGATCCGGCCTTCCGCGCGCTGAACTTCCACGTGAACCTTCCCAACGAGTGGAAGACCTCCGCCTACGGAGTGAGGTACTTCCGTTCGGAAGGCTTCGACTACGACGTCTGGCAGAAGAACGCTGTCCGCATGCGCCAGACGCTGGAGTTTCCGCTGACGCTCGGCCGCCCGGCGTCGGAATGCATGTACCTGGCTGGCATCTACGGCCCGCCCGATCCTCCCATGCGCGAGGCCTACGGCATGTGGCGCAACCGCGGGCTGTACTCCTTATGCCTCTGGGCTTTCGACCAGTTCTGCTTGAACTCCCGGCCCGTGCCGCTGGAGGTCGCCGCGCAGTCGGCTTCAACCCTTGTCTCCTATCACCGTCCACGCGCAGCGCGTTCGCCCGAGGCACCCGTCGCCGTGGCCTACGCGCCCGAGCCGAGCAGCCGGATGAACACGTGCCGTTTCAACGCGAGGAAAGCCAATGCCTAACTTCCCGGCCGCCATCGACGGCCCGTCGAGCCTCTACTCTCCCGCCGACGCTTTCTCCGCAAAACCGCTGGAGACGATCACAACGACGCCTGTCTACGCGGGCGACTCGACCATCAGCGTCGAGTCCACTGGCGTGGGCTTCCCGAACGAGTACGGCATTCTCTCGATCGACGACGAACTGATCGTCTACAACGCCAAGACCACAGCGCAGTTCACCGGCTGCCAGCGTGGAGCGTTCGGTACTGTGGCTGCCCAGCACACGGCCGGCACGGCCGTGCGCGCCAACATGGTCTCGGCCTACATCAAGGCTCTTCAGGAGGCCGTCGTAGCGATCGAGCAGGATCTCGGCACGGCGTCGAGCCGCAACTACGTCCGAAAGGACGGCCCGGTGACAGTGACCGGAGTAAAGAGCTTCGTCGACGGCGCCGAGTTCGG
>DAHVTI010000294.1 GCA_027324255.1 Bryobacterales bacterium
TCCCGGTGAACCGCCTCGACCCCGTCAGCCAGAAAATGGCCGCTTACTACCCCGCCGCCAACCTCACCGGCTCCGGCAACAACTATGTCTCCCAGGGCAACTACACCCAGGACAGCACCGGCCTCGGCATCAAGATCGACCACCAGCTCACCCAGAACGACCGCCTCACCGCCTCCACCTTCTGGCGCCCCAACTCCGTCTTCGACCCCATCGTCAGCGGCCGCTCCCCGCTGCCCCTGTTCGGCCTCTCCAACGACACCATGGAGGTCCTCACCTACCTCCGCTACCTCAAGAGCATCACCAGCACCATGTATCTCGAGGCCAGCGGCAGCTTCTCCCGCCGCACCAACAACCAGCTCTGGCCCCTCAGCCCCGAAAAGGACTGGGCCGCCGAAGTCGGCTTCGCCGGCGGCACCCAGAACCCCATCGCCCGCGGCCTGCCGCAGTTCGAGGCCACCGGCTACATCCTCCTCGGCCCCGCCTACGACGTCCCCAAAATCTGGTCCTACAACAACTATCAGTACTCCGCCAATCTCACCTGGATCAAAGGCCGGCATAACCTGAAGCTCGGCGGCGACTTCCTCCGCATGCAGTACTTCTCCCGCAACTACGGCGACACCCGCGGCCGGATGACCTTCAACGGCCGCTTCACCGGCAACAGCATGGCCGACTACGTCCTAGGCTGGGCCAGCAGCTCCCGCCGCCAGCTCGACGCCTCCGGCCCCTACCACCTCGTCTCCAACTACTCCGGCTTCCTCCAGGACGACATCAAGATCTGCCCCAGCCTCACGCTCAACATCGGCGTCCGCTACGAACTCATGAAGCCGCCCCGCGAAAAGTTCGACGCCCTCGCCATGTTCATCCCCTCCTTCGGCAAGGTCGTCATCGCCGGCCGCGGCACCCTCTCCCAGCAGGAGTTCGACACCCGCGTCAACCGCCTCGGCGCCCAAAACGTCCTGATGGCCTCCGGCGCCGGCCTGCCCGGCTCCATCGTCGAGCCCAACTACGACCTCATCGCTCCCCGCTTCGGCTTCGCCTGGCGCCCCTTCGGCAACTCGCGCAGCGTCCTCCGCGGCGGCTACGGCATCTTCTACGGCAGCAGCTCGCTCTACCGCATGGACGAGTACAACGACACCTTCCCCTTCTCCATCACCGAGACCTTCTCCGTCAACAGCTCCAATCCCTCGCTCGTCACCGCGTCGAACCCCTTCCCCGACAGCCGCAAGGGCATCAGCGGCGTCACCTCCAGCTACGGCCAGGAAAACACCCGGCCCAAGGCCCAGTACATGCAGAGCTGGAACCTCACCCTCGAACGCGACTTCTGGCACGGCACCGTGCTCGAAGTCGCCTACGCCGGCTCCAAGGGCACCCACCTCCAGCGCCGCTACGACGTCAACCAGCCCTTGCGCGAGCAGGGCCTCACCACCGTCCGTCCCTACTCCGCCTTCGGCAGCATCCAGGTCATCAACGACGGCTCCAACTCCATCTACAACTCCGGCTCCCTCACCGTGCGCAAGAACTTCGCCAAACAGTTCTTCCTCCGCGCCGCCTACACTTACTCGAAGTCCCTCGACGAAAGCTCCAACACCGGCGGCACCCTCCAGTACAACTTCTCCGCCGCCCAGGACTCCCGCAACCTCCGCCTCGAGCGCGGCCGCTCCGACTTCGACATGGGCCATACTTTCACCGGCAGCTTCATCTGGACCCCCGCCTTCTCCAACCGCGCCCTCTGGAAAGACTGGCAGATCGCCGGCACCGCCATCGCCTACTCCGGCCCGCCCTTCACCCCCAAGATGGGCAGCTTCGACTACACCAACGGCGGCGCCAGCCGCCCCGACCGCATCGCCAGCGGCAAGCTCGACACCCCCACTGTCGAGCAGTGGTTCGACCGCACCGCCTTCCCCGCCGTCGCCCTCGGCTCCTACCGCTTCGGCACCTCCGGCCGCAACGTCCTCGACGGCCCCGGCACCATGAACCTCAACATGTCGCTCTCCAAGCGCATCCGCTTCGCCGAGTCAACTTCCCTCCAGCTCCGCTTCGAGAGCTTCAACGTCCTCAACCACCCCAACTTCAACCTGCCCGAAAACCGCGTGGACATCCTCAGCGGCGGCATTATCAGCCGCGCCAAGAACAACAGGATTCTTCAAATGGGCGCGCGCCTCGAATTCTGAGCCCCGCGCCCCGATAGAATAGTCTCACCATGATCATCGATCGCCGCCATCTCCTGATGGCCACGGCTTCCGCCGCCATCCCCCTATCCGCACAGACTGCCGCCAAAACCCGCACCGCTGTCATCGGCACCGGCAACCGCGGCT
The DNA here is from genome assembly GCA_027324255.1 of Bryobacterales bacterium. Classification (GTDB taxonomy): domain Bacteria; phylum Acidobacteriota; class Terriglobia; order Bryobacterales; family Bryobacteraceae; genus Paludibaculum. The sequence goes on from DAHVTI010000294.1 coordinate 2,316, forward strand.
CCTACCTGCTCCAGGCCGTCCTCGACCAGCCCGTCGCCGCCGTCACCATGCTCTGCGACATCAAGCCGGACCGGCTCGACAAGGCCGCCACCTCCGCTTCACGCGACAACCCCAAAACCACCTCCGACTGGCGCCAGGTGATCGAAAGCGACAACGTCGACGCCGTCTTCATCGCCACCCCGCCCTATCTCCACTCCGAAATGGCCATCGCCGCACTCAAGCGCGGCAAGAACGTCTACTGCGAGAAGCCCATCGGCGTCACGCCCGCCCAGGTCCGCGCCGTCATTGAGGCCGCCCGCGCCTCCCGCAAGGTCTTCACCGCCGGCCAGCAGCTCCGCTCCATCAAGCGCCTCGCCACCACCGTCCAGAAGATCCACGACGGCCTCATCGGCGACGTCGTCATGATCAAGGCCCAGCGCCACGCCACCGCCGACCTGCCCCACGACGGCACCTCCGGCGACTGGTACTTCGACGTCACCAAGTCCGGCGGCTATTTGATTGAGCAGTCCGTCCACAACCTCGACCTCTGCAACTGGGTCGTCGACGCCCACCCCACCCGCGCCGCCGGCCTCGGCGCCATCAACTTCTACAAGAACCAGCCGCCCGGCCGCACCATCTTCGATTGCGGCAGCATCACCTACGACTACCCCAAGGGCGTCAAAATGTCGTTCACCCAGAACGTCTTCCACCCCCGCGCCCTGCCCGGCGGCGGCCAGTACATCTACGTCTACGGCACCAAGGGCGCCGTCGATCTCATGACCCCCGCACCCACCTTCTACCCCATCGAGCCCGGCGCCCAGCCCACCGTGCTCGTCGAGAAGGGCCCGCCCGAATACGCCCACGCCCACATCGCCGCCTTCTACGCCGCCGTCAACCAGGGCGGCCCCAACCCGGCCGGCATCGCCATCGGCGCCGCCGCCGCCCTCACCGCCATCCTCGGCCACGAGGCCATGGTGCGCGAAAAGATGGTCACCTGGGACGACCTCGGCGTCCGCATCTAGCGCCATTCCAGCGGCGGGCGCTTGCCCGCCGCTTCCATTCTCGATATCGTTCTGTCGAAGGAGTTCTTCCGAATGACAGACTATCCCTCCCGCCGCACCCTGCTCGCTTCCTCCGCCGCCGCCTTCGCTCTGCCGCTCGCCCGCGCCGCCTCCGACGGCAAGCTGCGCGCCGGCTTGATCGGCTGCGGCGGACGCGGCACCCAGGCCGTCACCGACATGCTCACCGGCACCGAAAATGTCGAGCTCGTCGCCATGGCCGACGTCTTTGAAGATAAGCTCGAAGGCTCGCTCAAGCGCCTGCGCGAAGGCGCCGGCCTCAAGCGCTATGCCGGCACCACCGTCACCCGCAACGGCCAGCCCATGACCTGGACCGCCGAAGACCTCATGAAGGAGATCCCGGTCCGCATCCAGGTGGCCCCCGAAAATCACTTCGTCGGCTTCGACGCCTATCAGAAAATGGTCAACTCGGGCGTAGACATCGTCATGCTCTGCACGCCTCCCGGCTACCGGCCTCAACACTTCGAGGCCGCCATCCGCGCCGGCAAGCACGTCTTCACCGAAAAGCCCGTCGGCACCGATCCGGTCGGCGTCCGCCGCTTCATGGCCGCCGCGAAGCTCGCCGCCGAAAAGAAGCTCACCGTCGTCAGCGGCGCCCAGCGCCACGCCCAGCGCGAGCACGTCGAAACCGTCGACAAGATCAAGGCCGGCGCCATCGGTGACATCCGCTCCCTCTACTCCCACTACCTCTCCGGCCCCGTCTTCCACGCCCAGGGCCGCGACCCCAAGTGGGCCGACATGGAATGGCAGCACCGCAACTGGTATTCCTTCGTCTGGATCTGCGGCGACCAGATCGTCGAGCAGCACTACCACAACATCGACTTCATCAACTGGGTCATGGGCACCCATCCGACGAAGGTCGTCGCCTCCGGCGGCATCTCCTGGCGCAAGGGCAAGGAACTCTACGGCAACATCTACGACCACATGGCGTCGGACTTCGAGTACCCCGGCGGCATCCGCTACTCCTCCCACTGCCGCCAGTACCCCTCCGGCTGCGCCCGCGACGTCTCCGACCTCATCGTCGGCACCAAGGGCGTCTCCAACGGACTCGACCTCGCTTCCGGCAAGGGCATCAACCCCTACGTCCAGGAGCACATCAACCTGGTCAACTCCATCCGCGGCACCGGGCCTTATCTCAACGAGGGCCAGCGCGTCGCCGAAGCCACCATGACCGCCATCATGGGCCGCGAATCCGCCTACTCCGGCCAGGCCGTCACCTGGGACATGGTCATGAACTCCCAGCTCGACCTCCAGCCCAAGGCCTTCGACTACAAGCTCCAGATGGCGCCCCCCACGCTCCCCGAGCCCGGCACTTACAAATTCATCTGACCAATAACAGGAAAGGGGGGACGGCGCCAGGCCATCCCCCCTGCTCCCACCTTCGGCGGCGCTACGGCACCACCGAGACGCTGCCGAACACGCCGTGGTCTTCTTTCTCGCCTCCTCCGGAGACGCCTGCCGTGAAGTACAGCGTGTTGGCGTCCCCGCCGGTGCGGTTGTTGCCGAACGCCAATGCCCACAGCCCCTCCAGCGCGATCGGCATTCCTCCCTTGTACATGAGCAGGCCCACCGGCTTGCCCGTGGCGACGTCGTAGGCGTTGATCCGCCCGTCGCCGAAGTTCCCCACCAGGAGCGTGTTGCTGTAATCGCCGAAAAACGCCGGCGCGATCGCCATGCCCCACGGCGAATTCAGCGCCCCGCCGGTCACCAGCCGGCGCTGCAGGTTGCCCTCCAGGTCGAAGACGTTGATGATGCCGTTGCCCTCGCCGTCCACGTCGTCCGTCTTCGCGGCGTCCTGCACCGCGTAGGTCACATACAGGTTGCCGCCGAAGCGCTGCACGTTGAACGGCGCGTAACCCTCCGGCAGGCTCGGGTCGCGGAAGCCGCCGGCCGTCTGCACCGCCTGGAAGGTGTGGTCGAAGACGTCCACCGTCCCGGCCTTGAAGTTGGCCGCGTAGAGCCTCGGCCCGCTGGAGGCCACCCCCAGCGCCAGGCCCTTGAACGACGCGCTCGGGTCGTCCACCACCGTGATGGCGTTGGTGGCGTCCACGTTGCGGTTCCAGCCCGCGATCGTCCCACCCTCGCTGGCGAACAGGAACGCCGCCGGCAGCCACGGCGCCAGCTCGAAGCCCGGCGTCCCGTTCCACACCTGCCCGGTCGGCGCCGCCGGACCCGTGCGCCCGCCGCCGGCCGGGATCTTCACGATCAGCGGATTGGCCGCCGGGAACAGCTCGCCCGCCGTGTTGTACAGCGTGGAGGTGCCCGTGCCCGCGTTCGACACCCAGAAGGCCGTCGTCGGCCCCATCGAGATGCCCCACGGGTTCTTCAGGTTCGGGTCGATGCGGTCCGCCCAGCCCGGCAGGTCGCCCACCAGGTGGCGCACGTCGTAGGCCGTTGACGGCACCGCCAGCGACGGCGCCGGCGGCGCTTCATCCAGCGTGAGATTCGTGGTGTAGATGTGGTCGCCCTGGTTGTTGCCGTTCCCATTCGCCGCGTTGCCCGCCGCGTAGAACGTCACCGGCCCGGAGCCGGCCGCCGGCGCCGTCCAGTCGAACTCGAAGTCGGCCCCGTCTTTCTGCCCCAGTCTCGTCCCCGCCACCACGTGCATGATGTACTGGATCTGGTTGGCCTCGCCGCAAGGCTTGGCCGTGTTGTCCTGGCAGATGATGCGCGTAAAGTCGTTCACCGCCTCCAGGTTGCCGGCGTTGGCCGCGGCCGGGTTCGACGCCAGCCGCGCCGAAAACTGGAAGCCCCAGCGCTGCTGCTCCGGATCGCGCACCTCCACCTTCACTCGATACGTGGCGCCCGGCTGGTACTTCGTTCCGCCCGGGAACACCACCTTCACCGAGCCCGGCCCCCCGTTCAGGGCCGTCCCCGTGTGACACTGCGCGCACACGCTGTCGCCCGGCCCTCCGGCGAACCGGCCGCCCGGGCCGTTGCTCCGCGCCACGGCCAGCCCTGCTGTCAGTACCAGCGCCGCGGCGCCCCAAGTCAATCTCTGTTTCATCGGTCCTCCCAGTGGATCGTTGCGATTCCTCCCGATGGTAGGGGCGACAAAGCGCGCCTGGTGTGCGGGCGCTGTAAATAATCTGTGAAAACAGGGACTTCGCGCCGCGCCTCTCTATGGGGCGGCCGGGCCAGGGTTTACAATCGAGCTAATCCGCACCCTGGGTATGCAACACATCCTGGTCATTGACGACGACGAAAACCTCCGCGACACCATCGGGCTGTTGCTGGAAAACGAAAGCTTCCGCGCCACCCTGGCCGCTGACGGCAAGCTCGGCTATGAAGAGGCCCTGCGCTCGCGCCCCGACCTCGTCATTGCCGACCTCCGCATGCCCGGCATGAGCGGCGTCGAGGTCTGCAAGCAGCTCCGCGCCGCCGGCCGCAAAACCCCCATCATCGTCCTCAGCGCCGTCGGCGAGGAGATCGACAAAGTCCTCCTGCTCGAAATGGGCGCCGACGACTACATCGTCAAGCCCTTCGGCACCCGCGAGCTGCTGGCCCGCATCCGCGCCGTCCTGCGCCGCGCCGCCCCCGACGCCTCCCGCGTCCTCTCCTTCTCCGACGTCGAAGTCGACCTCGAACGCCGCTCCGTCCGCCGCCGCGGCGAGGAGCTCAAGTTCACCCGCGCCGAATTCAACCTCCTCACCTTCTTCCTCCAGAACCCCGACCGCGCGCTGACCCGCGACATGATCCTCAACTCCGTCTGGGGCTACGAGTCTTTCCCCAACACCCGCACCGTCGATGCGCACGTGGTCCGGCTCCGCCAGAAGCTCGAGCCCGAGCCCAACGTCCCGCGCCACTTCCTCACCATCCACGGCATCGGCTACCGCTTCCTGCCGTGACGCGCACTATCCTCATCGTCGAAGACGCGGACACGTGCCTCGCCACGCTGGAAATCGCCCTGTCCGCCATCCCCGGCGCCTCCATCCGCACCGCCTCCAGCGCCGAACAGGCCCTGGAGTTCCTCGCCCGCCACCACGCCGCCGCCGTCGTCACGGACCTCCACCTGCCGGGCTTGAGCGGCTTCGACCTCATCGAACGCCTCCACGCTCTTCCGCCGCACGCCCGCCCGGCCATCATGGTCATCAGTGGCGACCCCGACCCCTCCGCCCCCCAGCGCGCCCGCTCGCTCGGCGCCGACGCCTTCTTCGCCAAGCCCTATTCGCCCGCCGAAGTGCGGCGGACCCTGGAGAGCCTCATCCATGCCACCTAGGATTCTTCTCTTCTGCTCCCTTTGCCTGGCGCCGCCCGTCGCCGCCCAGGACCAGATCCGCGCCATCCTCGATCGCATCGAAAAACTCGAACAGGAAAACCGCGCCCTGCGCACCGAACTCGACGAGCTCCGCGGCCGCATCTCCCCCGAGCCCGCCCCCGCCGCCCCAACGCTCGAAGAGCGCGTCGAAGTCCAGGAATCGCGCACCGCCGAGCTCGCCCAGACCAAGGTGGAAGCCTCTTCCCGCTTCCCCATCACCATCACCGGCATGGCCCTGTTCAACGCCTTCTCGAACACGCGGAACAGCGGCGGCTCGCAGTACCCCACCTCCGCCTCGCTCACCCCGTCGCCGGCCAACGGCGGCGGAACTTTCCGCCAATCGATCCTCGGCTTCCGCTTCCAGGGCCCCACCGTGGCCGGCGGCGGCAAGGTCTCCGGCTCGCTCTACACCGACCTCTGGGCCGGCTCCGATTCCTCCCTCAACCACCTGCTCCGCCTCCGTACCGCCACCCTCCAGGTGGACTGGAAAAACACCACCGTCATGGCCGGCCAGGAGAAGCCGCTCATCTCGCCGCGCGAGCCCAATTCGCTCGCCCAGGTCGGCGTCTCACCGCTCACCAGCGCCGGCAATCCCTGGCTCTGGCAGCCGCAGGTGCGCCTCGAACAGCGCCTCGCGCTCGGCGAATCTTCCGGCCTGCGCCTGCAGGGCGCGCTCTTCCAGACCAGCGAGGGCCGCACCTCCATCCCCGACGAGTACGCCGCCACCGTCGATCCATCGCGGCCCGGCCTCCAGGGCCGCTTCGAGTTGTGGCGCGACTTCGGCCAAGGCCGCCGCATCGAGCTCGCCCCCGGCTTCCATTACTCCAAGAGCCACGTCTACGGCTACACCGTCCCCTCGCGCATCTTCTCCTTCGACTGGATGCTCCGCCCGCTCGCCAGCGTCGACTTCTCCGGCCTCTTCTTCTCCGGCCAGAACATCGCCCCGCTCGGAGCCCTGCGCCAGGGCTACCAGTTCATCCGCGGCGATCCGCGGGCCGTCCACACCATCGGCGGCTACGGCCAGCTCGCCTGGCGGCCCACCTCGCGCCTCACCTTCAACGCCTTCACCGGCCAGCAGGACGACCGCAACCGCGACCTCCTCGCCGGCCGCACCGCCAGGAACCTCATCTTCGGCGCCAATACGCTTTACCGCATCGCCCCCAACGTCATCGTTTCCTTCGAGGGCTCCAATATCCGCACCCATTCCATCGGCGGCTCGCTCCGCACGGTAACTCACTATGACATCGCTGTGGCGTATCTGTTTTAGCTTCCTGCTGGCCTGCACGCTCCCGGCCGCCACCGTCCGCGGCCCCGTCGAACTGCTGCACTCCAGGCAGTCCAGCGTGGCCCGCCGCGGCGACTTCTCCGGCGTCGTCGTCTGGCTGGTGCCCGCCGCCCCCCACGAGTCTGCTAAAACCGGCCGCGCCCGCGCCGCCACTATCGTCCAGAAGGACAAAACCTTCGCGCCCCACATCCTGGCCGTCGAGGTGGGCGCGCGCGTCGCCTTCCCCAACTACGACCCCATCTTCCACAATGCCTTTTCCAACTACGACGGCCGCGTCTTCGACCTCGGCCTCTACGCCCCCGGCTCCTCCCGCGCCGTCACCTTCGACCGCCCCGGCGTCGTGCGCGTCTTCTGCAACATCCACGCCTCCATGTCCGCCGTGATTGTCGTCGTGCCCGGCCCCTGGTTCGCCGTCACGCCCGCCGGCGGCGCCTTCGAGATCCCCGCAGTCCCGCCGGGCGACTATACCCTCCGCCTCTTCCACGAGCGCGCCACGCCCGAAACCCTCAAGAAGCTCGAGCGCCGCATCACCGTCTCCGGCGATCCGCTCGACCTCGGCCGCCTCTCCATCTCCGAATCCGGCTTCCTCTCCGTGCCCCACAAGAACAAGTACGGCGCCGACTACGGCCCCGAAAACGACAACAACCACCTCTACCCCGCCCCGAGGAAGTGAGGATGACGAACAGTTCCGCCAACCCGCCGGCCGGCGTCAGCCTCCTCAGCAAGCTGCTGCTCTCCACTTCGTTCGCCATCACGATCCTGTTCGCCGTCACCGGCTGGATCGTGCAGGACCGCGCCACCCGCCTCACCGCTCTCTCGCTCGAGGACGAAGTCCAGACCGGCTTCCGCGCCTACGTCTCCCTCTGGCGCGCCCGCGCCGAGATGCTCTCCTCCATCAGCCAGATCCTCAGCCGCATGTCCGACGTCCGCGCCGCCTTCTCCACCGGCGACGCCGCCACCATCCGCGATACCGCCGGCGAAATCTGGACCCGGCTGGCGCGCGAGGACGCCATCTTTCTCGTCTGCGATCCGCAGGGCGGCGTCATCGCCTCGCTCGGCCGCGCGCCCTCCCCACCGCTCCGCGCCCTGCCCTTCGTGCGCGCCGCCGCCCGCCGCTTCCCCACCCAGTCTTCCGGCTTCCAGTTGCTCGGCGGCACGCTGTTCCAGATCGTCGTCACCCCCGTCTACGTCAGCACCGCCCGCGAGCCTGCGCTCATCAACGTGCTGGTGGCCGGCTATGCCGTCGACGACGGCGTGGCCAACGGCCTGCAGGCCGCCACCGGCGAAACGCAGTTCGAATTCGAGGTCTCCGGCCGCACCGTCGCCGCCAGCGGCGGGGCCCGCCTGCCCGCCTCCTCCCCGTTCGTGCGCGAGCTGCGCCGCCCGCTGCTCGACCTGGAAGGCCACACGCTCGGCGAGCTGCGCATCTCCCGCTCCTTTGAAGCCGCCCGCCAGCACGTCCAACGCCTGCGCCGCGACGTCTTCGTCATCTGGGCCGTCGCCCTCGCCGCCGGCCTGCTGCTCATCTATCTGCTCGCCCGCAAATTCCTCCGCCCGCTGGCCGAGCTCGACGGCGCCGCGCGCCAGATCGCCCAGGGCGACCTCGAGGTGCACCTCAAGGCCTCCTCCGAAGACGAGGTCGGCCGCCTCGCCCATTCGTTCAACTCCATGTCCGCCTCTCTGCGCGAGGCCCGCCAGGAACTCATCCGCCAGGAACGCATCGCCACCATCGGCCGCCTCAGCACCTCCCTTGTCCACGACCTCCGCAACCCGCTCGCCGCCATCTACGGCGGCGCCGAGATGCTGGTGGACTCCCATCTCTCGCCCGAACAGGTCCGGCGCCTCGCCGCCAATATCTACAAGTCCTCGCGCCGCATCCAGGAACTGCTCCAGGACCTGCTCCATGCGTCACAGGAAAGCGCCGCCCACCGCGAACCCTGCCCCCTCGCCGAGATGGTGCGCGCCGCCGCCGGGGACTGCCGCCAGGCCGCCGGCGCCGGCCAGGTCGCCGTCCTCCTCGACATCCCCCCGGATCTCGAGCTCACCGTCGCCCGCTCGCGCGTCGAGCGCGTCTTCCTCAACCTCATCGGCAACGCCGTCGAGGCCATGCCCGGCGGCGGCGAGGTGCGCGTCACCGCCCGCCGCGGCGACGGCCACGTCCTGGTGTGCGTGGCCGACAACGGCCCCGGCGTCCCGGAACACATCCGCGAGAAATTGTTCCAGCCCTTCGTCACCGCCGGCAAGCGCAGCGGCCTCGGCCTCGGCCTGGCTCTCTCCCGCCAGACCGTCCTCGACCACGGCGGCGACCTCTGGCTGGAGCCCGCCCCCCGCGGCGCCTGCTTCTACCTCCGCCTGCCCGCCGCCTGATCTTTTACCCATCTTTCACAACCTCATCACGACCGCACGCGCCGCATCCTCCATGCTGTTCCCATGAAGTCAGCCGCCTTGCTCGGTCTCCTGGCGTTCGCCCTCCTGCAACTGGCCCCGTCCCCTTACGATCTCTCCGCTC
>DAHVTI010000555.1 GCA_027324255.1 Bryobacterales bacterium
TGACACCCCCGGAACCCGTCCTCTATCCTAAATACCGAAAAGCTCACGAGCCCCGGACGTCGGCCGTCTCTTTTTCAAGGGCGCGTCTGCGTCCCACATCCCCTCTGAAGGATGGTTTCATGATTAAGGTCGAAGGCCTGACCAAACGATACGACCGCAACGTTGCGGTCAACGACATCTCCTTCGAAGTCCAGAAGGGTCAGATCGTCGGATTCCTCGGACCCAACGGCGCGGGCAAAACCACCACCATGCGCATCCTTACCTGCTTCATGCCCCCGACCGCCGGCACCGCCTCGATTGCCGGCTTCGATGTCCTGAAGCAGCCCCTCGACGTCAAGCGCCGCATCGGCTACCTCCCCGAAAACCCGCCCGTCTACCCCGAAATGGAGGTCCACGAGTACCTCACTTTCGTCGGGCGCCTGAAGGGCATCCCCTCCCCCGAACTGCCTCAGCGCGTCAAGGAAGCCGCCGAAAAATGCGCCGTCGCCGACGTCTCCCGCAAACTCATCTCCAAGCTCTCCAAGGGCTACCGCCAGCGCGTCGGCCTCGCCCAGGCCATCATCCACAACCCCGACGTCCTCATCCTCGATGAGCCCACCGCCGGCCTCGACCCCAAGCAGATCCACGAGACCCGCGACCTCATCCGCTCCCTCGCCGGCGTCCACACCATCATCCTCTCCACCCACATCCTGCCCGAGGTCGAGCAGACCTGCGACCACGTCGTCATCATCTCCAAGGGCAAGGTCGTCGCCAAGGACTCGGTCGAGAACCTCACCTCCCGCCTCCGCGGCCAGGAGGCCGTCTCCGTCGAAATCTCCGGCGCGCCCACCGACGACGTCCGCCGCCGCCTCGAACAGGTCGCCGGCGTCTCCCGCGTCCTTCACAAGGACACCCGCAACGGCAACCACACCTTCGAGGTCGAATCGCTCCCCGGCCAGCACGTCCGCTCCCCGCTCGCCCGCGCCGTCATCGAATCCGGCTGGGATCTCCACGAACTCCGCGCCGTCGCCATGAGCCTCGAAGACGTCTTCCTGGAACTTACCGCCTCGGAAAAGGCTGCTGAAGGAGGAAAGCAGTGAACAACTCAATCGCCATCTGCCGAAAAGAACTCAAGTCCTACTTCTCGTCCCCCATCGCCTACCTGTTGATGACCATGTACGCCGTCCTGTTCGGCTTCTTCTTCTGGAACGCCGTCGGCTACTTCGTCAACATCAGTTTCCAGTCCACCATGATGGGCCGCAGCTTTCCCATGGACGTGAATGAGATGATCATCCGCCCCCTGCTGATGAACACCTCCGTCATCGGGCTCTTCCTCATCCCGCTCATCTCCATGCGCCTCTTCGCCGAAGAGAAACGCACCGGCACCATCGAGCTGCTCTTCACCTCGCCCGTCCGAGACCTCGAAATCATCATCGGCAAGTGGCTCGCCGCGCTCATCCTCTACGCCTGCCTGCTCGGCGTCAGCGCCCTCAACATCGCGTTCCTCTTCGCCTACGGCCAGCCCGACTGGCGCCCCCTCCTCGTCGGCTACCTCGGCCTGCTCCTCCAGGCCGGCAGCCTCCTCGCCGTCGGCGCCTTCATCTCCACCACCACCCGCAACCAGATCATCGCCGGCGGCGTCACCTTCGGCGCCTGCCTCCTGCTCTGGGTCCTCGAGTGGGTGGCTGGCTACGAAACCGCCACCTGGGCCACCGTCCTCGGTTACATGTCCGTCGTCCGCCACTATGAGCCCTTCTCCAAGGGCGTCATCGATACCAAGGACGCCGTCTACTTCGCCTCCCTCATCTTCTTCGGACTCTTTCTCACGGCGCGGAGCCTCGAATCGCTCCGCTGGAGGGCCTAAGCCATGAACCTCAGCTTCCTCAAATCCCGCCAGGCCAAGTACAGCACCTTCGCCACCGCCTACATCCTGGTCATCCTGGCCGTCCTCGTCACGGTCAACTTCCTGGCCAATCGCTATAACAAGTCCTACGACTCCACCGCCAACAAACGCTACTCCCTCTCTGACCAGACCATCAAGCTCGTCTCCAACCTCAAGCAGGACGTCGATATCTCCTACTTCGACGAGACCACCTCCTTCCCCCGCGCCAAGGACCTGCTCGACCGCTACTCAAACCTCTCCCCTAAGTTGAAGGTCGCCTACCTCGATCCCTTCAAGAAGCCCCAGCTCGCCAAGCAGTACGGCATCACCCAGACCGGCACCATCATCATTTCCGCCGGCGACAAGCGCGAAGAGGCCCACAGCCTCTCCGAGGAGGAGATCACCTCCGCCCTCATCCGCCTCCAGAAGTCCGGCGTCAAAACCGTCTGCTTCACCACCGGCGCCGGTGAGCACTCCCTCGACGACTCCACCGGCAGCGCCTACTCTTCCTTCAAGCAGCTCGTCGAAAAGAACAACTACAAGACCGAGGCCATCAACCTCATCGAGAAGCCGCAGATCACCCCCGCCTGCTCCGTCGTCGTCGTCGCCGGCCCGCGAGTCGACTACCCGCAGCCCGTCGTCGACTCCCTCAAGAAGTACGTCGAAGGCGGCGGCCGCGCTCTCTTCCTCACCGATCCCCCGCTCAAGACCGCCAAGGAAAGCGTCGCCGACAACCAGGCCCTGATGGATCTCCTCAAGAGCTGGGGCGTCACCCTCAACAAGGACCTCGTCCTCGACACCTCCGGCATCGGCGGCCTCTACGGCATGGGCCCCGAAGTGGCGCTCGCCACCAAGTACGAGACCCACCCCATCGTCCGCGAGATGAAGCGCACCGCCACCGCCTTCCCCCTCGTCCGCTCCATGGAAGCCGCCCCCGGCGCCAACACCAGCGTCGAGAAGATCGTCTCCACTTCGGCCAACTCCCTCGCCGCCACCACCCTCAACCTTACCGGCGGCGCGCTCCAGATGCCCAAGGGCGATCCCCAAAGCTACACCGTCGCCGCCGCCGGCACCTACCGCACCGGCCAGCAGCCGGTCGGCGACAAAGCCGGGAACAACGTCGAAGGCCGCTTCGTCGTCGCCGGCTCCTCCGACTTCGTCTCCAACTACGCCCTCGGCTTCGGCGGCAACCGCGACCTCGCCCTCAACATGCTCAACTGGCTCTCTTCCGACGAGGACCTCATCTCCATCCGTCCTAAGGACCCCGAAGACCGCCGCATCCAGCTCTCCCGCGGCCAGATGACCCTGGTCCGCGCCGTCAGCCAGTTCGTCATCCCGATTTGCATCATCGCCCTCGGCCTCATGGTCTGGTGGCGCAGGAGGTAGATGCGGCCGTGCGACCCAAAGGACTCCTGATCGCCACCGCGCTGCTGGCCGTCCTCGGCGGCCTCGTCTGGTGGTCCAACAAGAATAAGAAGGACGAGCCCGCCGGCGCCGAAGGCGCTGCCGCTCCCACCAAAATCCTCACCCTCGCCGAGGCCGGCATCAACAAGATCGAGATCCGCCACCGCGAGGCCGAAACCACCCGCATCGAGCGCGACGGCTCCGGCTGGAAGATCACTTCGCCCCAGCCCCTGCCCTCGGACAGGGACGCCATCAACAGCCTGCTGTCGGCAGTGGCCAATGTCTCCGCCGACAAGGTCGTCGAGGAAAAGCCCGCCGACCTCGCCGTCTTCGGCCTGAAGCAGCCCTCTTCCGTGGTCACCATCACGCTGAAGGACGGCAAGACCCGCACCCTCAAGCTCGGCGACGACGCCCCCGTCGGCGGCGGCTCCTACGTCCAGGTCGATGGCGACCCCCGCGTCTTCACTCTAGCCTCCTTCGCCAGGACCAATATCGACAAGCTCGCCGTCGACCTCCGCGACAAGCGCATCCTCACCTTCGATAACGACAAGCTCACCCGCATAGAGCTTGCCACGAAGGGCCCCGCCGTCGAGTTCTCGCGCAACGCCCAGAACGAGTGGGCCATCGTCAAGCCCTCGCCCATGCGCGCCGACAACTGGCAGGTCGAGGAGCTTCTGCGCAAGCTCAAAGACCTCAAGCTCGACCCCCTGCTCACCTCCGACCAGCAGGCCGACCTCGAGAAGCAGTTCAAGTCCGCCGCGCCGCTCGCCACCGTCACTCTCACCGGCGCCGCCGGCACGCAGCAGCTCGAGGTCCGCAAGACCAAAGACAACAAGTATTACGCCCACAGTTCCGCCGTCGAAGGCTACCACCTCCTCACCGAAGACAACGGCAAGGACTTCGACAAGACCGCCGCCGATTTCCGAAATAAGAAGCTCTTCGATTTCGGCTTCAACGATCCCTCCAAGGTCGAATACAAGGACGCCTCCCGCCAGCTCGCGCTCTCCAAGTCCGGCGAGAAGTGGATGGCGAACCTCAAGGCCATGGATCCCGTCGGCGTGCAGTCGTTGATCGACCGCCTCCGCGACCTCTCCGCCGCCGGCTTCCCGGACTCCGGCTTCACCACTCCGTTGATCGAGCTCGCGGTTACCGCCAGGACCACCGAGCGCGTCTCCATCTCCAAGGCCGGCGACAAATACATCGCCCGCCGCGAAGGCGAGCCCGCCCTCTACCAGCTCGACGCCAAGTCCGTCGAGGATCTTCAGAAGGCCGCCGCCGACGTCAAGGAAGAGCCCAAGGCGGCCAAGAAGTGATGGGGCTCCCCAGCCCTCACCCCGCCGCCGCCAAGCCGGAACATGTGGGGCAGGCGGCCACGCCTGCGGCCGGCCTCCAGGCCGGCCCCGCGGCCGCCGCCGCCAAGCCGGAACGCGTGGGGCCCGCGGCCGGCGTCATTTGCCGCCGAAGCCTGGGTGAAGGCGGCCAGGCCGGCCTGCTTTTCATTGGAGGCCAGCCCCAGTGACCGCCCTCCTCACCGACCTCTACCAGCTCACCATGGCCGCCGGCTATTGGTGCGCCGGCAAGGCCGCTGAGACGGCCACCTTCGAGCTGTTCGTCCGCCGCCTGCCCCACAACCGCAACTTCCTCCTCGCCGCCGGCCTCCAGCAGGCCGTTGACTATCTGCTGCACGTCCGCTTCACCAGCGAAGAGATCGACTACCTCCGCGGCCTGCCCCAGTTCCGCAACGTCGACGGCGGCTTCTTTGAAGCCCTGCGCGGCTTCCGCTTCACCGGCGACCTCTTCGCCGTGCCCGAAGGCACGCCGCTCTTCCCCGGCGAGCCCATCCTCACCGTGCGCGCCCCGCTGATGGAGGCGCAGATCCCGGAAACCTACCTGCTCTCCACCGTCGGCTTCCAGACCCTCATCGCCACCAAGGCCGCGCGCATGGTGGAAGCCGCCGGCGGCCGCGCCGTAGTCGAGTTCGGCACCCGCCGCGCCCACTCGCCCGAAGCCGGCGTCTACGCCGCCCGCGCCGCCTACCTCGGCGGCTGCATCGGCACTTCCAACACGCTGGCTGGCATGCGGTACGGCATCCCCGTCTTCGGCACCGCCGCGCACTCCTGGATCCAGAGCTTTCCCACCGAGCTCGAAGCCTTCGAGCGGCTCCATCAACTGCTCGGCTCCGGCACCACGTACCTCATCGACACCTACGACACGCTGGAGGGCGCGCGCCGCGCCGCGTCTCTCGGGAAACCCTTCTGGGGCGTGCGGCTGGACAGCGGCAACCTCGTCGAGCTGTCCCGCGCCGTGCGCGTCATCCTCGACGAAGCCGGCTGCCCGGAAGCAAAGATCATGGCCACCGGCGACCTGAACGAGTACAAGATCCTCGAACTCGCCGCCGCCGGCGCGCCCATCGACGCCTTCGGCGTCGGCACCGAACTCGCCACCAGCTCCGACGCGCCTTCCCACGGCGCCGTCTACAAGATGGTGGAGCACAGCTCCGGCCTCGGCCGCCGCTACACCGCCAAGTTCAGCCAGGACAAATCCACTCTGCCCGGCGCCAAGCAGATCTTCCGCTACCCGGGCTACGACGTGCTCGCCCGCACCCACGAGTGCTTTATGCCCGGCTGCGAGGCCCTGCTGCGGCCCGTTATCATCCGCGGCGAATTGGTGGGGCGTCAGCCGGACGCCACCGGCGCGCGCTCCTTCGCCCGCGAGTCCATCGCCCGGCTGCCGAAGAAGCTCCGCAGCCTCTTCGAATGCGACCCGCCTTACCGCATCGACCTGAGCGACGAACTCCTCCAACTGGCCGAGGAGGTGCGCGGAATCGAGCGCTGACGCCATGAGCACCGTCTTCTTCGACATCGACACCCAGATCGACTTCATGCTCCCCGCCGGCGCCCTCTACGTGCCCGGCGCCGAGAAGGTCCTGCCCGCTGTCGCGCGGCTCAACCGCTATGCCGCCGAGCGCAAGATCCCGCTCGTCTCCACCGTGGACGCCCACCTGGAGAACGACGCCGAGTTCGAAGCCTGGCCTCCTCACTGCGTCGCCGGCACGCTCGGGCAGCGCAAGCCCGAAACAACAATGGTAGGGCAGATTGTCTTAAACAAAAGATCAGTGGATTGTTTTACCGTGCCCGAACTGCCGGGCCTCCTGGAGCAGTTGGGCGCGGAAAGGTGCGTCGTCTACGGGGTGGTGACCGAGATCTGCGTGAAGCACGCCATCTTCGGCCTCCTGAAGTCGGGCAGGCACGTCGAACTCGTCACCGATGCGGTGAAGAGCCTTGATGAAGCCGCTGCCGCGCGCATGATCTCCGAATTCACCGCCGCGGGCGGCAAACTGACCAACGCCGGCGCGGTCTGTGCCTGGTGACTCAGGCCGCCGCTTCCGGCGGGACGGGAACGTCCTTGGCGTCGCGCCAGAGACGCTCGAGCTGGTAGTATTCGCGCTTCTCCTCGGAGAAGACGTGAACGATCATGTCGCCGAAGTCGCCGAGAATCCACTCGCCGTTCTCGTAGCCTTCGACGCTGATGGGTAGTTCGCCGGCGCTCTTTTTCATCTGCAGAGCGACCTCGTCCCAGATAGCCTGGTTCTGGCGCTGGTTCGAGCCCGAGCAGATGACGAAGTAGTCGGCGAAGGAGGTGACCTCGCGGAGGTCCAGGATACGGAGGCCGGAAGCTTTTTTTGCTTCCGCCGCCCGCAGCGCAATGAGCCACGTGGGGCTGGCCGTGGCGGAAGGAGTTGATGCCCCGTTCTTATTTTGTTTCCGCAAGAGTTCGCTTGGAACCTCTCCCTAAGCGGTATCGTACTACAATCGGAACAGTGCGCAAGCTTTTTGTTTATGGCGCTTTGATGACGCTCTGGACCGCTTCGGGCCAGAGCGTCTACATGCGCCAGACCCTGCTGGAAAAGGTCACCGCGAGCGCCGCCGACATCGACGACGACCTGGTGCTGAAGCGTACCCTCTATGCGCCGATGCGCCCGGACGAGCTTTCGGCCGAGCAGTGCGAGCTGATGGTGGTGGCGGCCGAGCGGCGGGTGAAGCGCGTGGAGGAGAGGATCGCCGAGAGCCAGTCACTCGTCGATCAGGGCATTCTGGCGCGCAACGAGCTGGGGCCCCTGGAAGAGGAGCTGGGGTTCCGCAAGACCACGCTGGACCTCGCTTCCTCCCGCGCGAAGTTCATCCGCGAGCTGGCCGACGCGGCGAAGATGGAGGCCTCGTTCGAGGCCTACCAGTTGGACCTCGGCGTAAAGCCCATCCAGGAACGCTTCGACGGCAAGGCCACCTTCGGGCAGCCGGCGTTCAAGCGCGTGGTGCTGGCCTTCCAGGAGCAGTTCGGCAAGCCGCTGCCGGTGAGCGCCAGCGGCGAGACGGCGTTCCACAAAGCCCTGGGTTACGACCACCGCGGCCGCGTGGACGTGGCGCTTTCGCCCGACCGGCCCGAAGGACAGTGGCTGCGGCAGTTCCTGGAGAAAGAACAGATTCCCTACTACGCGTTTCGGGGCGCGGTGGCCGGCCGCGCGTCGGCCGCGCACATCCACATCGGCCCTCCAAGCTCGCGCCTGCGCGTGGCGGACTGAACGCCATGGCTCCAGCGCGCATCGAAGTCCTGATTCCCCGCGACCGGATCCAGCAGCGCATCGCCGAGCTCGGCGCGCAGATCACGGCCGAATACGCCGGCCGCTCGCTGGTGATGGTGGGCGTGCTGAAGGGCTCCTTCATGTTCCTGGCGGACCTGGTGCGGCACATCGACCTGCCCGTGCGCATCGAGTTCATCGGCACGAAGAGCTACGAGGGCACGACCACTTCGGGCCAGGTGCAGCTCACCAAGGACCTGGATAAACCAATTCAGGACGAGGATGTTCTGCTGGTGGAAGACATCATCGACACGGGGCTGACGCTGAACTACCTGCTGCACGTGCTGCGGCAGCGGGAGCCGCGATCTGTCAGGACGGTGGCGTTCCTCGACAAGCCCTCGCGGCGGCGCATCGAAGTGCAGGGCGACTATATCGGGTTCACCATCGAGGACAAGTTCGTGATCGGCTACGGGCTCGATTTCGACCAGCGCTACCGCAGCCTGGCCGACCTCTGTATTCTGGTTTCGTGAGACGGCGCGACCTCTTTTCCACCCTCCCGCTGACGGGCTACTCGCTGATGGTGAACGCGCAGGACCTCGCGCCAGCGAGGCCGGACTACTTCACGCGCATCGTGCCGCCGCAGGGCAGGCCCGGCAACTACAAGCCGGAGCCGCACATGACCCTGGTGGAGATCGAGACCGGTGTCTGCATCGCGGGCGGCGGGCTGGCCGGCGTGTGCGCGGCGCTGAGCGCGGCGCGGCACGGGGCCAAGGTAGTGCTGCTGCAGGACCGCTCGCGGCTGGGCGGCAACTCCTCGAGCGAAGTCAAAATGCACGTGGTGGGCGCGGACTCCTCCGGCGGCCGCCGCGGCTGGCGCGAAGGCGGGCTGGTGGAAGAGCTGCGGCTGGAAGACGCCGTGCGCAACCGGCAGTGCTGCTGGGAGCTGTGGGACCTGCTGCTGTACGACAAGATCGTGAGCGAGCCCAATATCACGCTGCTGCTCGAAACCACGCTGTACGGCGCGGCGATGAAGGGCGGCAGGATCGGCCGCGTGATGGCGCGCTGCGACAAGAGCGAGCACCTCTACAGCATCGGCGCGCCGCTGTTCGTGGACGCGACGGGAGACTCGCGGCTGGCGCTGGAGGCCGGCGCGGAGATCCGCACGGGACGCGAGACGCGGAGCGAGTTCAACGAATCGCTGGCGCCGGAAAAGGCCGACCAGGAGACGCTGGGGTCGAGCATCCTGTTCACGTCGCGCGACTACGGCAAGCCGATGCCGTTCACGCCGCCGCGGTGGGCGCGCAAGGTGACGCGGGAGCACCTGAAGTTCCGCTCGACCAAGAGCTGGGAGTACGGCTACTGGTGGATCGAGTGGGGCGGCAACCTGGACACGATCCGCGACAACGAGCGGATCCGCTTCGAGCTGCTGGCCATCGTAATGGGCGTGTGGGACTACATCAAGAACAGCGGCGACCACCCGTCGTCGGCGACGTGGGCGCTGGACTGGGTGGGGATGATGCCGGGCAAGCGCGGCAGCCGGCGCGTGGTGGGCGATCACCTGCTGACGCAGGGCGACCTGATGCGGGGCCTGTTCGACGACGCCGTCGCCATCGGCGGCTGGCCGCTGGACGATCACCCGCCCGGCGGGTTCGACAAGTCCGAACTGCCGCCCAACACGGTGCTGCGCACGGCCGAGGTCTTCGGCATCCCGCTGCGCTCGCTGTACAGCAAGAACATTCCGAACCTGATGATGGCCGGGCGCAACATCAGCGCGACGCACGCGGCGTTCACCTCGACGCGCGTGATGGCCACGTGCGCCGTCATCGGGCAGGCGGTGGGCACGGCGGCGGCGCGCTGCGTGGCGGAGAAGATCGCGCCGCGGCAACTGGCGCAGGACCGGGCGCGCGTCACGGCGCTGCAGCAGACGCTGCTGCGCGACGACCAGACGCTGCGCGGCGTGAAGAACGAAGACCCGCGCGACCTGGCGCGGCAGGCCCAGGCCAGCGCGTCGGCGGAAGAGCCGGCGTATGAAGCGGCCAAGGCGCTGGACGGCTGGGTGCGCAACATCGCCGGCAAGGAGACGCACCAGTGGGCCGGACGGCTGGGGCCGCGGGGCGCGTGGATCGAACTGAAGTGGGCTAGGCCCGTGCGCGTCTCCGAGGTGCAGTTGACCTTCGACACCGGCTTCCACCGGATGCTGACGCTGTCGTCGCAGGCCAACGTGATGGACAAAGTGGTGCGCGGGCCGCAGCCGGAGACGGTGAAGGACTACCGCATCCTGGCCGGCGGGCGTGAAGTGGCGCGCGTGAGCGGCAACTTCCAGCGCCTGCGGCGGCACAGGTTCGAAGCCGTGGAGACGGACACGATCCGCGTGGAAGTGACGGCGACGAACGGCAGCGAGATGGCGCGGGTGTTCGAGATCCGCTGCTACGCGTGAGACTCCCCGGCCGCTTCAGCGGTGCAGAAGGTGGTAGGTGGCGGTGGGCACGCGCGCCATCATGCCGGAGTAGACGACGGAATAGACGGCGCCGCGGCCGACCGGCCAGGGGTCATGAATCCGGACGGTGGTGCGTGCGGGGTCGCCGTCGCCTCGAATGCCACTCATGACGGCGAAGTGCCCCGGACTGCCGATGTAGCCGCCGCCGGTGGGATTTCTGGTTGTGTAGCCCGCGGCATTCCAGAGGATGTGCATGAGCAGCGGGCCGCCGCCGCGCATGAGGTTGGCGAGGCCCAGAGGGGTCCAGCTTTGCGGCGCTTCGAGCCGGAGGCCGAGGTGCTGGGCGTAGCGCCGGACGGTCGGGTAGTCGTTCAGGCTGGAGTCGTTCGGCAGGCCGTTCGACGTATCGACGCCGGGAGGCGCGGAGACGGGTGCGGCGCGGCCGAGCACCATGGCGGCGGCGGCAGCCCAGCAGGTGTTGGATGTGGGCTGGGCAACCAGACGCACGCTGCATTCGACCACGTAGGTTTCCCAGTCTTTGAGCGCGTTCCAGGTGCAGGGGCCGACCGTGCCGTCCACGATGAGCCAGTGCTGCTGCTGGAAGCGGCGCACGGCGGCGGTCACGGCGGCGTCGTAGGAGCCGATGGCGGGAAGGTTCGGGCTGGGACGCAACTTCGCGTTCAGCAGCCTTCGAAGCTCGGCCACCAGGCTATCCCGGGAGCCTGGACGCAAAACAGGCAGAGTGCTCATTGCAGGGCGATCCTCCAGTGCCGATAGAGTAAGGCACAGCGCGCCTTGGAAGCAAGCGGAAATCCGGCCGGAGCGGGAGCGCCGCTACCGGAAATTGTCCGCGCGGAGGATGTCGGCGTTGGGGGAGTCGAGGCGGACGGTGAGGAGGGACCTGTAGTCGGGCGAGAGGGAAAAAGGGCCGATGCCGATGGGGAGGATAGGCTCAGGGTAGTCGGCCAGGAGGCGGGTGGCGTGGGTGCGGAAGTCGAGGTAGTAGAGGGACTGGAGGGCGGAGGACTTGGGGCGGGAGCCGAGGTAGTAGATGCCATCGGGAGAGAGGGCCCAGCAGGAGGTGCAGTAGGGGACGAGGCCCTCGATGACGCGCTCGGCGTGGCCGGTGGCGATCTCCATGCGGGTGAGGGTGGTGTCGGCCGGCTCGCGCACGAAGTAGAGATAGCGGCCGTCGGGGGAGAGGCCGAGCGAGAGAGCGCGGCTGTTGCTGACGATTTCGGCGGCGCCGCCCGGGAGGGCAAAGCGCGTGATGGTGCCGGAGCCGGCGGCAAAGATGAAGCGGCCGTCGGCGGAGAAGACGGGGTGGACGCCGCGCTGTCCGAAGGGGTGGACTTGCCAGGAGCCGTTGCGGTCCTCGGCGAGGAAGAGGTCCTGGGAGGAGGCGTCGTTGAAAACGAGGGTGCGGCTGTCGGGGGCCCAGCGGGGCACGGCGGGCCTGCCGGGGCCATGCGTGACGGGGACGGCGTCGGAGCCGTCGGCGGCGGCCACCCAGATCTGCTCGGAGCCGGAGCGGTCGGAGCGGAAGGCGATGCGGCGGCCGTCGGGGGAGAACTGGGGGGAGGCGTCCTGGCCGGAGGAGGCGATGACGCGCTGCCAGCGGGGCGGGGAGCCGAAGTCCAGGCGCCAGATGTTGGGGTCGTTCTGGACTACCGAATAGGCGAGGGCAGGGGTGAGGCGCGCCAGGGAAAATTGAATGGGGGAATCGGCGTAGATGGAAGAGGGGGAGGGCGCCTCTCCGGGGACGACGCGCCAGATGCGGAATTCGCCGCCGCGGGAGGAGGCAAAGCAGAGGGTGCCGCGGACGGGCGACCAGTCCTGGCTGGAGAGCTGGTGCGAGTCGGAGGTGAGTTGGGTAGGGGCGCCGCCCTGGACGGGGACGGTGAACAGTTCCTGGGAGCTGCGGTGGAAGGCTCGGATAAAAGAGAGCTTGCGGCCGTCGGGGGAGAAGCGGGGCGCGACGTCGCCGATGATCATCTCTTCGGGTTGGGTGAGGCGGGTCTTGCGGCCGGAGGCGAGATCGACGAGGAAGATGGAGAGGGGCTGGCTGAGTGCGGGGGTGTCGTCGAAGGCGAGGGTTTTGCCGTCGGGCGACCAGGCGGTGTGGGAATAGGCGAGGCCGAAGCGGGTGGGGAGGATGGGGGTCACTTCGCGCTCGGGGCCGCCGGCGAGGGGGAGGATGACGAGGGCGGCGGAGGACGAGCCGAAGCGGAAGCAGGCGATGGAGCGGCCGTCGGGCGACCAGGCGGGGCTGGACCAGGCGGCGGCGGCGCCGGGGCCCTGGGAGGGCGAGAGGCGGCGGGGGGAAGAGCCGGACAGGGCCTGCACCCACAGGCCGGGCGGCTGGTGGGCGTCCTGCTGCCAGACGAAGGCCACCTGGGCGCCGTCGGGAGAGAGCGCGGGCTGGGTCTCCTGGCCGGCGAGGCGGGTGACGGGCAGGACGCGGGGCGGCGGCTCCTGCGGCTGCCGGCGGAGGAAGTAAAAGAACGCCGGGGAGAGGATGGCAATACAGAGGAGGGCAGCCCAGGGCCAGCGGGCGCGGGCAGTGGGTGGCCAGACGGCCGGCGGGGCGGCGGGCTCCGGCGAGAGGGAGTGGGCGGGTTCGGGGAGGTGCTCCTGCTCGACGGTGACCGGCCCGTGCAGGCGGTAGCCGCGGCCGGGGAAGGTCTCGATGTAGGCGGGCTGGCCCTTTTCGGCGGCGAGGGCGCGGCGCACGACGGCGATGTTCTGGGCGAGGTTGGCCTCGTCGACAA
Organism: Bryobacterales bacterium; assembly: GCA_027324255.1. Taxonomy (GTDB): domain Bacteria; phylum Acidobacteriota; class Terriglobia; order Bryobacterales; family Bryobacteraceae; genus Paludibaculum. Next base: position 13,050 of record DAHVTI010000555.1, read on the forward strand.
CGCGGTCCTGCCACACGGCGCTGAGGATCTCCTCCTTGGTAACAACCTGGGGAGAGCGTTCGGCGAGGATGAGTAACGTCTCGGCGGCTTTGCGATTCAGGCGGACTGGTTCCCCGTCCTTGAGCAGGACCTTGGCCACGGCGTCGAGGCCAAATGGGCCGAATCGGTAGAGTTGCCTTTTTTCCAAATCGTTACAACTCCATTTTAGGATCTTCTTAGAAAGATATGAGCCCCGAATTATTGAACTCCCCGTCGTCCGGCGCGATCCTCGGATGGCTTTAGTCTAGCGCAGGGGTCGTCGTCATCCGGCGAAAATTGACATGTCTGTAAAGTCGATCCAGGATGTGATCGACGGCGCTGCGGAGAAGAGCGAATGATTCTACGTCGAACGCTGGTTGGAGTCCTGTGCCTGGCTGCCTGGGGGGCGGCGGGTCCGGAGGATTTGAGAAAAGGGTTCCAGCAGCCCGCGGCGGACGCCCGGGTGATGATGCGGTGGTGGTGGTTCGGCCCGGCGGTGACGAAGGGGGAACTGGAGCGCGAACTGAAGGCGATGCAGGCGGGGGGACTGGGCGGGGTGGAGATTCAGCCCGTCTATCCGCTGACGCTGGACGATCCGGCAAAGGGCCTGAAGAACCTGAAATACCTGTCGCCGGAGTTTCTGGAGGCAGTGCGGTTTGCGGCGGACAAGGGCAGGGAACTGGGGCTGAGGGTGGACCTGACGCTGGGCAGCGGCTGGCCGTATGGCGGGCCGCACATCGGGCGCGACCTGGCGGCGCAGCGGCTGCGGGTGGAGAAACTGGGCGCGTCGCCGAGGCTGAGGGAAGGCGAGCGGGTGCTGGCGGAGTATCCGGAGGCGGGGATCCGGTTCATTGAAAGCCATACGGGGCAGATGGTGAAGCGGGCGTCGGTGGGGGCGGAAGGCTTCGTGCTGGACCACTACAACCGGGCGGCGTTGGACCGGCACCTGGAGGCGGTGGGCGAACCGCTGCTGAAGAGCTTCGGTCCGCGGCCGCCGTACGCGATTTTCTGCGACAGCCTGGAGGTGTTCGGGTCGGACTGGACCGGAGATTTGCTGGCGGAGTTCCAGAAGCGGCGGGGCTACGACCTGAAGCCGCTGCTGCCGGCGCTGACCGGCCCGGCGGACGAAGCGAAGGGCGCGATCCGCAACGACTGGGCGCTGACGCTGACGGAGCTGGTGGAAGAGCGCTTCCTGAAACCGCTGGGGGAGTGGGCGCGGAAGCACGGCACGCGGCTGCGCATGCAGGCCTACGGGACGCCGCCGGTGACGCTGGCGAGCGAGCGGCTGGTGGACCTGGCCGACGGGGAGCAGACGCAGTGGCGGCGGCTGTCGTCGTCGCGCTGGGCGGCGTCGGCCAACCACGTGCTGGGGCGGACGGTGACGGGGTCAGAGACCTGGACGTGGCTGCATTCGCCGACGTTCGCGGCGACGCCGCTGGACGTGAAGGCGGAGGCGGACATCCACTTCATTCAGGGAGTGAATCAACTGATCGGGCACGGCTGGCCGTATTCGCCGGCGGCGGGCAAGCCGGGCTGGGGGTTCTATGCGGCGGGGGTGTTCAACGACAGCAACCCGTGGTGGGGGGTGATGCCGGACCTGGCGCTGTACCTGCAGCGGGTGAGCTGGCTGATGCGGCAGGGCAAGCCGGTGAGCGACTTGGCGGTGTACCTGCCGGTGGCCGACATCCGGGCGGGCTTCACGGCGGGCACGGGGCGGGTTTCGATCGACCGGCAGGCGGAAGCGGCGATGGGGCCGCGGTTGATCCCGGCGCTGCTCGAAGCCGGCTACAACTTCGACATGGTGGACGACGGGCTGCTGGAAGAGGCACTGGCGAAGGGCGGCTACAAGGCAGTGGTGCTGCCGGGGGTGGAACGAATTCCTTTGGAGATCTATCGCAGGCTGGAGCGCTACGTTCAGGGGGGCGGCCTCGTGCTGGCCGCCGGGCGCACGCCGCGGTTGGCTCCCGGGAAAGCCGGCGCGGAGGAGCAGGCGAAAGAGATCGCCGCGATTTCGCGCCGGCTGTTTGAAGGCGGCAAAGGTGTGCCGGCGGAGAGCGAGGCAGCGCTGGTGGCGCGGCTGAAGCAGAGAGCGGCGGCGGATCTGAGCTGGTCGCCGGCGAGCACGGCCATCGGCTACGCGCACCGCAGCGTGAGCGGAACGGACGTCTACTTTGTAGCCAACACGGCGAACACGCCCTACGAGGGGCGGTTGGCGCTGCGGCGGAATAGTGGTAAAGCTGAGGCGTGGGATGCGCTCACCGGACGCCGGCAGGCGTTCGACGGGAGCGTCTCGCTGCCGCCGTACGGTTCGGTGGTGATCGTGGCGGGCGAAGGGGCGGGGGCCGCGCCGGCGTTGCGCCCGGGCGCTGGCCAGGAGCTGGACCTGAGCGGAGGGTGGCAGGTGACGTACCTGGGGACGGGGCGCAAGGTTTCGATGGAGACGCTGCGGTCTTGGACCGAGGACGCGGGGACGGAGTTTTATTCGGGCGTGGCGGCGTATGAGAAAGAGATCCGCGTGGGGCGGGAGATGCTGGGTGCGGAGATCGATTTCGGGGCGGGCAAGCCGCTGCCTTCGGGCCCGCCGCGGCAGGCCGGGATGCGCGCCTGGTACGAGGGCCCGGTGCGG
>DAHVTI010000305.1 GCA_027324255.1 Bryobacterales bacterium
CCGAACGGCGCCGGGCTGCCCGAATGGCCGGCCTACTCGAGCCCCGGCTATCAGCGCATGAGGATCGACGTCACCAGCCGCGTGGAAGCGGAGCCGGAGAGGGCGCGCTACCTGGCGCTGGACGCGGCAATGGCCACGCCCTGAGAAGGGGCGGCCGGACACGTTCGCGGCAAACGGGAATAGGGGGGCTGCGCGTGTGCGGGAACAGCTCAGGCTGGCGCCACGCTGCTGATCGGACGGCGGTGAGGGTGGGATTCGAACTGACTTCCGTCGTTAACTGATTGGATGTACAGAAAGCTATCCCCAGATCACTCACTCACCAGGAATTGCCGCCCTTAACCAGGCACCAAGGCGTTCGAGTTCTGCCGGGGAGGATGTTTGCACGGCGGCGCCCCCAGATGCGTCGATATCCGCTGTGGCGAACCTCTGCGCATCCGGCGCTCTCTGTAGGGTGTTGACGGCTAGATGGAACGAGCACTTGTGGAGACGATTACTCCGCTGCGTCCGCCCTGACGACAACGGCAGTGCCGTAGCACAGCACTTCAGTGACGCCGCTCATCACTTCGGTTGCGTCGTAGCGCACGCCGATGACGGCGTTGGCCCCCAGCGCGGAGGCGTGCTCGACCATCAGGTCGAATGCCTGGCCCCGAGTCTTCTCGCACAATTCGGTGAGCAACGTGATATTGCCCCCCACGATGGTCTGGAGCCCGGCGCCGATCGTCCCGAAGATGGAGCGCGAGCGCACCACGATTCCGCGCACCAGTCCGACATCGCGGACGATCCTGAAGCCATCCAGCGTGAAGGCCGTCGTCACTAAACGATGATCCATGCGATCCTCCGAAAGCCATTACAGCACTTGGCCGTCATTGAGGGAACGATGGAAGATCATCAACGGGTCCATCCACGCAACAACCGCGTACTGGAGTAGCCGCAGGAGTGATATGGGACTGAGGATGGTGGGCGGAAAACCTCCCGTCTGGGGGTTTCCGGCCGCCGAAATTCTGGCGGTGAGGGTGGGATTCGAACCCGCGGAACCCGTAAGGGTTCAACGGTTTTCGAGTGCGTGGCTGGTCGTCCCAGGCTCAACCACCGAATGACCAAGTAGTTGATTCTGTTCAGGTGGCCCCAATAATCCGTTCCATTCTGTAACATTGAAAACCACCCAGAACCACTCCGTCCGTTTGCAGAGTGTGTGCAACCTGGGCGTCATCGCTTCCACAACAACGCCTCGTCTATGTAGTGGCCGGTGGTGTCCCGTCGTTGGGCGCCAGCTGCATGTCGAGTGGCGGCGGTCCAGGTGGGCCCCAGTATTTCTCCTCCACCATCGTTGGGGCGGAATTCGTCTGACCGTGGAGGGCAGATCTAATTACTCTACGCCCGCCATGGCCGGTCCGGGCTGATTGCACTTGACCTCATGGCTCTTTCGGCGTTGAGGAGTGTCGGTCTTCCCCGGCCGCAATCCACTAAACCGGCCCAGTCCCGGTTTACTCTCAATCGGATTGGTACAAAACACCGGACAGGTGAAAGTCCCCTCAGGCTCCTGACAAGGGGGCGGTCGAGACGTAGATGAGTGCATCCGAAGCCCGCCTCGGGAAGAAACGGACACGGCAAACTGCGCCGTGCGGCGGGCCTCCACGGGTAGCGGCGGAAACAGTGCCCCTCCGGAGACGGCGAACCTCCACTGTCGATTCACCGTCCCCAGCGGCACTGCGCTCCCCGCGCTATTGGTACTGCGGCGTGTAGCTCCAGCTCCAGTAGTTGTTTGCCGTGAGGATATCCAACCCCGTCGGCGAGGCGAAGCGCACGCCTTTGCCGCCGGCGGTCACGCTGAGGAAGCCTCGCGTGACGAAGTTGAACCCTCCAGCCCCGGTCACGGCGCTCGCGGGAAGCTGCGCGAGCACGCTCGAAGGCACCGTGAACTGGCCCGCTGAGGTGTTCTGGATGCACACAAACGCGGCGCCTTCCGACAGACTGGCCACGCTGCCACCGGCAATGGTCAGGAAGGTAGAGGGTTCCCCGCCAGTCCAGCGCAGCGTGACGCCACTGCCCCGGTTGATCACCTTGAAGTCATCCGGGTTGTTCGTGACCACCAGGTCCGGCACGATGTCCAACATACCGGTGAATGCCCCAACATCGGCCCCGCCCGGACCTGCCAGCGTGTACTGGCCAGCGGCGAGGTAGGTGTTCGGAACGTTGGATGCGTTGTATGTGAATCCGTTGACTTGTTGCGCTTGCCGCAAAGCCGCCTGGTTGCCGTTCGGACCACTGGAGGTCACTTGCGGACCGGCATCCAGGCCCACCGAAGTGAGATTTGGATACGGATTCGTCAGTGAGCTGATTGTGTAGACGACGCAACTCCCCGCGGTCGGATTCAGGTTGGGGAAGCCCGGCGGCAGCTCGCCGCGCAGGACCTTGGCGAGGTCTGCGCCCCCGAACCGGCTGAACTGGGCAGAGAACGAATCGGCCTTCGTCATGGCCGTCACCGGTGTCACGCCTCCCGCGCCGATCGTGTCCGTCGTTGTGTAGGCGGTGGCTCTGGTGAGAGTCAACCCGCCTGAGGCGTAATTGCCTCGCGCAATCCAGCTCTCGATTTCGGCAGGAGTGGGATTCATGCCGCTGCTGCCCCCACTATTGCCGCCGCCCCCGCTGTTGGTAGTGATGATCGGGGCTCCGTTCTCGAAGTAAGCCGGGGCTGAGGCGAAAGCTCCGCCGTCGCTGAATCGCAGCGCGATGAATGCAATCGTGCCCGAGGAGACATAGAACTCGGCCAACCCGCGCTTTCCGGCGGTTTCTGGAAATAGCGTCGGCATGACGACTGCGATATGCCCTTCTGCTGGAAGATCAATACCAGCGCCGGGGCTGGTGGCCCCGTCCGAGGTGCGAAGGTTGACTGAGACCGATTCGGCACCGTCGTTCGGGTTCACGATTGCGAGTGCCGTGACCAGGCCGGAAGCGTTGTCGAACGGGACCAGGAGACGGTTGGAAGCTGTAACCGCGGGCGCGGTACCGTCTTGGGCCTTTCCCCCGGCGCGGCTCGTGAAGATGGCGTAGCCTTCCACTCCTGCGTCGGCGGTTAATGCCGCATAGCCTTGCGAAACATCCCCCGCCGTACCGGGAGTCTGCAGGAACATCGTGGAACCGGCGGGGATGCTGAAGCTGGATGTCGAAGCGTTCCCCAGGAACGCCAGGCTCCAAGGGGTCGTCGCCCCCCCTCCGCCGGCGATCGACGTTCTGAAGATCAAGGCGCCGGTCAGGTCAGCTGTTGTTGTGTTGGTCAGGACAATGGTCGTGGACCAATTGTCGCCGTCGGCCACCTGCGGGATCACCTGTGTCCGCGGAGCGGTGGCAGGTGCACTGGTGACCGCGGCGCCGATGACGGGCGCCCCGGTTTGGGAGTACACCGGGGCCGAAGTGAAGGCTGTGGTCGGATTGAATCGCAAGGCGATGATTGAGAAGGAACCCGACGCTACGTAGAACTCGGCTAACCCACGCTTCCCCTGGGTCTCCGGGAACAGGTCCGGCAGGACAAAAGCCCTGTGTCCACCGGCTGGCATTTCCGGCAGGGCGCCTGTGCTCGTGGCTCCATCCGATGTTTTGATGTTGACCTGAATGGCCTCCGCGCTGGCGTTCGGATTCGCCACGGCAACCGCCGTGACCAGGTCGGATGTGTTGTCGAACGGGACCAGGATGCGGCTGGCCGCCGAAACTGCGGGCGCCGTGGCGTCTTGACCCTGGGATGTAAAGATGGCATAGCCGGCAACTCCGGCAGCGGCGTTCAGTTCACCCCAGCCCTGGGATAACGTACCAGCCGTGCCGGGGGTATGCAGGAAAAGCGAGGAACCGGCAGCCAGATCGATGGTTGGAAGGGAAACACTCTCAAGAAACGGCGGAGTCCACGGTTCCGTCGTTCCGTTGGTTTCAGGAATAGCCCGATGGAAGCTCAATGTGACACTCTGCGCCGTCGTCGTCTTGTTGGACAGCACAATCGTCGTCGACCAGCCTCCGCCGTCGGCAACTTGTGGAATAACCTGCACTTCGGCCAATGCGGGCAGCAGCCCCATTAGCAGGCAGCAAGCCGCTAGGCGCGCAGCGTACCTCAGTACTTCCTGTCTGTAAGTCATCTATCCCCTCCTTCGATCATCCAACCTCCAACATTATGCGGAATCTGAAAGCAAATTTATTCAATACCAGTGGATCGAGTTTGCTCCCCCGATTCAAACCACAATACACCCGCTTCCATTTCAGTGCAAATTAAGCTGCACGTCCTAGAGCTTGCGAACTCGTCAGCCTGCCACGACAGCTTGCCGACTCTCTCCAAGGTTTCGGTCTCTGCAACCTTCGATGAAATTACGAAGCCGTCGTGAGGCTCTCGCCGTCGTGAGGCTCTCGAATGAGCAGACCACCCCACGCTGGCCCGGGTTCTTTCGTCGAGTGCCATCGCGTCCATTTGCAGAATGTTTGCAACTCAGGGATTTTGGCTATCGGCGGGAACAGCTTAGATCGCCTCTAAGCTGTTGATTTGATGGCGGTGAGGGTGGGATTCGAACCCACGGAACCCGTAAGGGTTCAACGGTTTTCGAGACCGCCCGATTCAACCACTCTCGCACCTCACCATACACTAACCTACCTGATTGGCGCCCCTTTCCGCAATTCCGGCGGCCGCGGCTGTATCATTCAGATAGTCAGATCTGAAAACCGCCCAAGGAGGTCTCCATGCCTTCCCGCCGCTCTTTCCTCGCCGCCGCGCTGGCCGCGCCGGCGCTGCCCAAACCCACGCTCCGCCCATTCGGCAAAACCGGCCTGCGCGTCTCCGCCCTCGGCTTCGGCTGCATGACCACCTCCGATGCCACCGTCATCCAGCGCGCCGCCGACCTCGGCATCAACTACTTCGACACCGCCCGCTCCTACCAGAACGGCAACAACGAGCGGCTGGTCGGCAACGCCCTGAAGTCCATCCGCAAGCAGGTCCACATCGCCTCCAAGACGCCCGCCAAGACCCGCCAGGCGGCGCTGGCCGATCTCGACACTTCGCTCCGCGAACTCCAGACCGACTACCTCGACGTCTGGTTCCTGCACAACCGCAACACCGCCGGGGAGGTCACTGACGATCTGCTCGAAGCCCAGCGCGAGGCCAAGAAGGCCGGCAAGATCCGCTTCGCCGGCGTCAGCACCCACTTCAACATGCCGCAGATGCTCGACCATCTCGCCGCCCGCGGCCAGACCGACGTCGTGCTGGCCGCCTACAACTTCACCATGAAGCCCGACGTCACCCGCGCCATCCAGGCGGCGCGGGCCAAGGGCGTCGGCGTGGTGGCCATGAAGGTGCTGGCTGGCGGCTTTTCGCGCATCCGGCGCGGCGACCGCCTGTACGGGGTCAACCCGCAATCCCTCACCGCCACGCTGGGCCGCGAAGGCGCCATGTCCGCCGCCATCCGCTGGGCGCTACAGAACTCGAGCGTCGATACCGCCATCGTCTGCATGACCGATCACGACCAGCTCGACGAAAACCTGCTCGCGTCGAGCACCGCCTTCTCGCCGCAGGATCGAGGGCTGCTCGCCGAACACCTGGCCGCCATCGCGCCGCTCTATTGCCGCATGTGCGGCTCCTGCTCCGGCGTCTGTCCCCGCGGCGTGCCCGTCGCCGATTCGCTCCGCATCCTGGCCTACGCCGACGGCTACCGCCAGTTCCCGCTGGCCCGCCAGCGCTTCCAGGAACTGCCCGCGCACGCCTCCTGCGCGGACTGCTCCGCCTGCGCCGTGCGTTGCCCGAATGGCGTGGATGTGCGCGCGCGGCTGATGCGCGCCCAGGAGTTGCTGGCCTAGCCGCCGGAAACCCGCTGGCGCAGGTACTCCGCGCGCGTGGCGAAATCGCGCGGCGACTCCGCCCGGTCCACCGCCAGAATGCCGTCCAGGTGGTCCATCTCGTGCTGGATCAGCTCAGACAGGCTGCCTTCCGCCGTGAACTCGCGCCACTCGCCCGCGCCGTCCTGGTGGCGCACCCGCACGGCGCGGTGGCGCCGCAGGCGGACCATCAGTTCAGGGAAGGAAAAGCAGTCGTCCCACAGCTCGAAGGTCTCCTCGCTTTGCCAGGTGTGGGCGGGATTCACGAGTTCGTAGACGGTTTCCTCGACCCGCAGGAAGATGATGCGCAGCGGCATGCCGATCTGAATCGCGCTGATGCCGCGCCCGAAGCCGTGCGTGCGGCGGAATTCGGCCAGCGTGTCGTCGAGGTCGCGCAGCGTTTCGGCCGCAGCGCGCCAGTCCGCCACCGGCGCGGAGATCTCCCGCAGCACGGGGTCGCCCAGTTGCAGGATGCGCCGCGCCGCCATGGCCTAAACCGCGGCGCGCACCTTGGTCATGCGCTGCAGCGTAGCCTCGGCCAGCAGGTCGAAGATGGCCTTGGTCTCTTCCAGGTCGATGCAGGCGTCGGTCACCGACTGGCCGTAGGTGAGCGGCTGCCCAGCCACCAGGTCCTGCCGCCCGGCCACCAGGAACGACTCGATCATCACGCCGAAGATACCCATCTGCCCGCCGGCGATCTGCCCGGCCAGGTTGCGCGCCACGGCCGACTGCAGGCGGTAGTTCTTGTGCGAATTAGCGTGCGAGCAGTCCACCATCACGCGGTCCGGCAGCTTCGCCGCGCGCAGCGACAGCAGCACCGTCTCGATGGATTCCTCGTCGAAGTTCGGCAGCTTCCCGCCGCGCAGCACCACGTGGCCGTCCTTGTTGCCTCTCGTGCAGACAATGGCCGAGTGCCCGGCCTTCGTCACGGACAGGAAATGGTGCGAGATGCGCGCCGCCCGGATGGCGTCGATGGCAATGCGGAAGTTGCCGTCCGTGCCGTTCTTGAAGCCCACCGGGCAGGACAGCCCGCTGGCCAGTTCGCGGTGCACTTGGCTCTCCGTCGTCCGCGCGCCGATGGCGCCGTAGGAGATCAGGTCGCCGATGTACTGCGGCGTGATCATGTCCAGAAACTCGGTGGCCGCCGGCAGCCCGCCGCGGTTCAGGTTCAGCAGCAGGTGGCGCGCCCGCCGCAGCCCTTCGTTGATCTGGAAGCTGTTGTCGAGGAAAGGATCGTTGATCAGCCCCTTCCAGCCCACCGTCGTGCGCGGCTTTTCGAAGTACACGCGCATCAGCACGAACAGCGATTCGCCGTAGGGCCGCGCCAGTTCCTGGAGCTTGCCGGCATAGTCTTCCGCCGCCGCCGTGTCGTGGATCGAGCAGGGGCCGGCGATCACCGCCAGGCGGTGGTCGTGCCCGTGCAGGATGCGGTGCAGCGCCTGGCGGGTTTCATAGATCAGGCGCGCACTCGTCTCGTCCAGCGGAAACTGGTCGAGCAGCGCCTGCGGGGTGATCAGTTCCAGGATCTCCTGGATGCGAACGTCGTCGGTGCGGTACGGCATGAATTTCTCTGCGGCGGCCGCCTCAGCGCGGCGTGCCATTCCTGTTTCGAATGCGGGCCGACTCCTGCTCGAACTTCTCCTTCGCCCAGTGCAGCAGCCGCTTCAGCGGCGGAAACAAATCGGACAGGATGATGAGCCCCGGGATCAGAAACACCCATCCGGGCATGATCGGCAAGATCAGCCCGATGACGCCCAGGATACACAATCCGACGCCCGACAGGAGTTTGAATAACTTGCCCAAGCTGGATCTTTCAGTCTATCAGGCGGCGGCGCGGGCTGGCCGCGGCGGCCGGTGACAGGGTGCGCGACATGAAGGTAAACAACTTGTCGGTTCCTTTTTTTGTTGCGCTGTTCTTAGCGGCCCTATACGCTAAGTAGAGGAGGTCGATTCCATGTCTGACTCCTTGCTTGCCCTTGAGGCCCAACGAGCGGAACTGCTGCGCCAACTCACCAGCGTCGGCGATTTCCGTAGGGGGTCCATTACCCCTACATTCGGCAAGTGCGGCAAACCCAATTGTCATTGCGCCCAACCCGGGGATCAGGGCCACGGGCCCAACCTTCGCCTCACGGTGAGAGTCAAGGGTAAGACTGTGACGGAAACCTTCCCCGCCCCCGCCGACCTGCGCAAGGCGCAACAGGAAGTGACCGCCTTTCACCACTTTCAAGATTTGTGCCAGCAGTTGATCGCGGTGAATGAGAAGATCTGCCGCGCTCGACCCGTCGAGGACACCCTCTCGCCACAGGAAAAAAAACGGCCGAAACGATCCAGCGGGAAGTCTCGCACGAAGTAGTCCAACTGTTGCGCGTCATCTTCAATGGCCGCCACAAGACCGGTCATCTCGACCTGGAAGCCGTCGAGTTGGCGATGCGCTCGGCCATGCATCGCGCCGGCGCCGCGGCGCTCTCCGAACTCCTGCAATTCCCGGCTCCGGCGGCCGACCAGCGGACCATCCCTTGTTCTTGCGGCCACCAAGCTCATTACCGGGAGTTGCGCTCCAAACCGGTGCTGACAGCGGTGGGGCCAGTGCAAGTGTCGCGCCCCTACTATCTGTGCCGGCACTGTCATGGAGGCCAATTCCCCGCCGATGTCGAACTGGATCTCCAAGACACTGAGGTCTCTCCCGGGGTGCGCCGCATGCAGGCGGCCGTCGGTCAGGAGGCTCCCTTCGATCACGGCCGCCAGCAGATGAAACTGCTGGCCAATCTGGAGGTGACCACCAAAGCCGTGGAGCGAACGGCGGAGGCGGTGGGAGAGGATATCGCCGCGCGCGAGCGAGAGGAGATCCGGCGGGCCGTGCAATTGGATCTACCGATGGTTGTGGGCGAGCCGATTCCGATCTTGTACGTGGAATTGGACGGGACGGGCGTGCCGGTGGTGAAGAAGGAAACGGTGGGCCGACCAGGCAAAACCGAAGGGCAGCCAGCCCACACGCGGGAGGCCAAGCTGGGCTGTGTGTTCACGCAAACAGCCTGGGACAAGGAAGGCTATGCCATCCGCGACCCCGATTCGACCACTTACGTCAGTGCGATAGAAACGGCCGAGGAGTTTGGCAAGCGTCTCTACCTGGAAGCTTGGAAGCGCGGCTGGAGCCGGGCGGCGAAGAAGGTCGTCCTGGGCGATGGAGCCGGATGGATCTGGAACCTTGCCGATCAGCACTTCCCAGGCGCGATGCAGATCGTCGATCTCTTTCACGCCCGCCAGCACCTCTGGGAGTTGGCCCGCAGACTGCACCCCAACGACGAGGCCGGTCAAAACCGCTGGGTGATGATCCACCAGGATCTGCTCGATCGCTGCAAAATCAAGAAGCTGCGGGCCTCGCTGCGCTCCATCCAGACCCCGTCGGAGGAATTGGCGGAAAAGATCCGCACGGAGATTGACTACTTTGTCAGAAACGCCAAACGCATGCGTTACCCGAAGTTTCGCCGCCAACATCTGTTTGTGGGCACCGGCGTGATTGAAGCGGGCTGTAAGACCGTGATCGGTTCGCGCTGCAAGCAGTCGGGTATGTTCTGGACCGTCCGCGGCGCCAACGCCATCCTGGCCCTGCGCTGCTGTCAATTAAACGGCCGCTTCGAAGACTACTGGGAAGCACGCCGGGCTTGAGTTCCACTTTCATGTCGCGCACCC
>DAHVTI010000336.1 GCA_027324255.1 Bryobacterales bacterium
GTTGCGGCTGCGTCAGCCCGAACAGAAAGTAGCTCTGGTCCTTGGCCTCGTCCACGCCCTTGCGCAGTTCCCACCGCCCCGTCTCCGCGTTGTAGGACACGCGCGCGTAGTGCCCAGTCGCCACGGCCTCCGCCCCCACGCCTTCTGCCATGTCGAGGAACTTGTCGAACTTCACGTGGTTGTTGCACAGCGTGCACGGAATCGGCGTCCGCCCCGCCAGGTACTCGTCCACGAACGGCCGCACCACGTTCTTCTCAAAATCGTCTTCCAGGTTCACCACGTAATACGGGATGCCCAGCATGCCCGCCACCGCCCGCGCGTCGTAGACGTCGTCCAGCGAGCAGCACCGCCCCGCCGCGCCCTCCACCTGCAACTCCGGCAGCCGCCGCTGGTTCCACAACTGCATCGTCACGCCGATGATGCGCTTGCCCTCCCGCTGCAGCATCGCCGCCACCGTGGACGAATCCACCCCGCCCGACATCGCCACCGCGATCAGCGTCTCAGGCATGCGCCGGGCTCAACTTTCTCAGCCGCGCCACCGCCCGCTCCAGCGCCGCCAGCAACCCATCCACCTGCTCCCGCGTGTTCCCACGCCCCAGCGAAAACCGGATCGACGACCGCGACTCCTCCGCCGCAATCCCCATTGCCGTCAGCACGTGCGACGGCCGCGTCGCCCCCGAAGAGCAAGCCGCCCCCGTCGCCACCGCGAAGCCCGCCAGGTCCAGCGCGATCAGCAGCGACTCCGCCGACACCCCCGCGAATGAGATGTTTGACGTGTTCGGCGTTCTCAAAGCCGCTACCCCGTGCACCCGCGTACCGCCGATGCGCTCCAGTACGAACTGTTCCAGCAGATCCCGCAGCGCCCCCGTCTGCGCCGCCGGCAGCACAGCCGCCGCCCCCAGCGCCGCAATGCCCGGCACGTTCTCCGTCCCGGCGCGCCGCTCGCGCTCGTGCCGCCCGCCGAACTGCCGCGCCTTCAACTTCACCCCGTCTCGCACATACAGCGCCCCCACGCCCTTCGGCGCGTTGAACTTGTGCCCGGCGATCGAATACAGATCGACGCCCAGAGCGCGCACGTCCGTCCCGATCTTGCCCGCTGCCTGCACGCCATCGGAATGGAACAGCGCGCCCGCCTCGTGCGCCGCCGCCGCCAGCTCCGCGATGGGCTGCACTACGCCCGTCTCGTTGTTGGCGTGCATCACCGACACCAGCGCCGTGTCAGCGCGCAGCGCCGCCCGCAGCGCTTCCACGGAAACCAGCCCGCCGGAGTCCACCGCGAGCACCGTCGCGTTGCCCCGTTGCTCCACCGCCGACAGCACCGCCGGATGCTCCACGGCGCTCGTAATGACGTGCCCGCCAGGCGCCCCCAGCACCGCCAGGTTGTCCGCCTCCGTCCCGCCCGACGTGAACACCACTTCCTTCGCTTCGCACCCCAGCAGCGCCGCCACCTGCCCGCGCGCCGCCTCCACCACGCGCCGCGCACGCTGCCCCGCCGCGTGGATCGACGACGGGTTGCCGTACACCTCCGCCTGCACCTGGTTGAGCACCGCCAGCACTTCAGGCGCAATCGGAGTGGTCGCGTTGTGGTCGAAGTAGTTCATCGCAAGCCCGCTATTCTTAGTTTATGATGCGCGGGCCCCGCACGATAACTCTCCTCACCGACTTCGGTCTCGACGACGCCTATGCCGGCGTCATGAAAGGCGTCATCGCCTCCATCGCTCCGCGCGCCAACGTCGTCGACCTCTGCCACGCCGTCCAGCCCTACCAGATCGGCCAGGCGCGCTTCCTCCTGCGCCAAAGCTGGCACTACTTCCCCCAGGGCGCCATCCACGTCTGTGTCATTGATCCCGGCGTCGGCGGCAGTCGCCGCGCCCTCTGCGTCCAGGCCGCCGGCCACCTCTTCATCGGCCCCGACAACGGCCTCTTCACCGATCTGCTCCACGAAAAGGGCGCCCGCGCCCGCGAGATCGCCAACCCCAAGCTGATGCTGCCCCACGTCTCCCAAACATTTCACGGCCGCGACGTTTTTGCCCCCGCCGCCGCCCATCTCGCCGCCGGCATCCCGCCCGCCCGCCTCGGCAAGCTCGTCCAGGACGCCACCCGCCTCGAAACCGGCGCCCCCGTCCGCATCGGCCGCCGCTTCTGGCAGGGCGAAGTGGCCCACATCGACCGCTTCGGCAATGTGATCACCAACCTCGACGCCGCCGGGTTCTTCGCCCTCGCCCACAAAGGCCTCGAGCTCAAAATCGGCTTCGAGGCCCTCCGCCGCCGCGCCAACACCTACGCCGAAGCCCCCGCGGGCGAACTCTTCGTCATCGCCGGCAGCGCCGGCACCCTCGAAGTCTCCCTCAAGGAAGGCTCGGCCGCCAAAAAACTCGGCGTCGGCATCGGCGCCCCCGTTGAATTGGAGGTCTGGTAGATGCCCGAACTGCCCGAAGTGGAAGCCGTCGCCGAACGCCTCCGCCGCGCGCATCTCCACAACACCATCACCGCCTGCGGCCAGTTCCGCCCCACCACCATGACGGGCGGAGAAAAAGCCGTCGGCCGCCGTCTCGACCACATCGACCGCCGCGGCAAAAACCTCCTCCTGCGCTTCACCGATGGCGCCTTCCTCCGCGTCCATCTCAAGATGACCGGCAACCTCGCCGTCATCCCCGACGCCCGCCTGCGCACCTCCGCCATGCGCGCCTGGTTCGAGCTCGACGACGGCCGCGCCGTCGTCCTCGACGATCCCCGCGCCCTCGGCCGCATCAGTTTCCACGAAAAACAGGAAGAGCCCCAACTGTTTCGCGCCCTCGGCCCCGAGCCCTTCTCGGAAGACTT
>DAHVTI010000339.1 GCA_027324255.1 Bryobacterales bacterium
CGGGTTAGGGCTCGCGGCGGCGGAAGCGGTCGAGGTCGCGGCGGTCGCGCTTGGAGGGGCGGCCGGGCCAGAAGCCTTCGAAGCGGGGGGCGGCTTTGCGCTCCTCGGCGGCTTTGCGGCGGAGCTCGATGCCGGCTTCGGTTTCGCGATAGAGGGTCTGGGCGAAGGCGGCGGGGCCGCGCTGCTCAGAGAGGGCGAGGACTTCGACTTCGTATTCGTTGGCGCCGGTATTGATGCGGAGGAGGTCTCCGGGCTGGACGGGGCGGGCGGGCTTGGCGGCGAGGCCGTTGGAGAGGATGCGGCCGAGGTCGCAGGCGCGGGCGGAGAGGGCGCGGGTCTTGAAGAAGCGGGCGGCCCAGAGCCACTTGTCGATGCGGACGCGGTCCATGACTTTATTTTCGAGGATCCGGGGCGGTGTGGTTGAATCAGAGGTACAGAGGGACACAACGGATGAAGACTGGAAAGTGGCTGGGAGTCCTATTGGCCGTGGCGATGACGGCGGCGGGGGCGGAGTTCCCGGATCCGGCGTTGGACCAGAAGCCGGCGAAGGGCTTGCAGAAGGCGGTGCTGGCGGGGGGCTGCTTCTGGTGCACGGAGGCGGTGTTCGAAGTGGTGGAAGGGGTGAAGAGCGTGGTGTCGGGCTATTCGGGCGGGGCGAAGGAGACGGCGGACTACCGGCGAGTGTCGATGGGGGACACGGGGCACGCGGAGTGCATCGAGATCACGTACGATCCGGCGGTGGTGACGTACGGGCAACTGCTGCGGGTGTTCTTCGAGGTGGCCCACGACCCGACGACGCTGAACCGGCAGGGGCCGGACACGGGGCCGCAGTACCGGTCGGCGGTGTTCTATCTGAACGAAGAGCAGAAGCAGGTGGCGCGGGCCTACATCCGGCAACTGGAGGCGGCGCACGTGTTCAAGAAGAAGATTGTGACGGAGGTGTCGGCGTTGAAGGGGTTTTATCCGGCGGAAGCGTATCACCAGGATTACGCGGCGCAGAACCCGGGAAACCCGTACATTGCGTACAACGCGGCGCCGAAGGTGGCGAAGCTGAGGAAGGCGTGTCCGCGGCTGGTGCGGAAGAAGTAGCGGGAATTTGGGGATTGAGTCCCCGAAATCCGGAGTGGGTGTCACTGCTTGGCGGCTGCGCGGAAGTTGACGCCCAGTGCGCGCAGGCGTTCCTCGTAGACGGCGAGGCGCCTTAAGAAGTCCTGGTAGGATTTTTGCGGCACGGGCGTCCAGGCGACCTCGGCCAAGGCTGTGAGGCGAGGGAAGGCCATGTACTCCACTTGCGCGGGCGTGGGCATGTACTCACTCCACAACTGTCCCTGTGTTCCGAGAATGCGCCTGGCCTCTTCGGGAGAGAGCCCGGATGGGACGGGGTCGAATTCGTAGACCTTTTCGAGCGGAACGAAGCCGCCGATGGCGAGCGGCTCAGTGGGCGCCTTGGCCTGGTAGTAGTCGAAGTAGGTGTAGGTATTCGGGGCCATGACGACGTCATGGCCGCGGCGCGCGGCTGCGATGCCGCCCTTGCTGCCCCGCCAGGACATGACGGTGGCGCTGGGATCCACGCCGCCTTCCAGGATTTCGTCCCACCCGACCAGGCGGAGGCCGTGCGAGGTGAGGAACTGGTCCATGCGGCGGATGAAGTAGCCGTGGAGTTCGATTTCCGATTTCAGGCCCAGCTCCTTCATGCGGGCTTGGGCGGCCGGGCTGGCTTTCCACTGGTCGAGCGGGACCTCATCGCCGCCGATGTGAATGAAGGGGCCCGGGAAGATGGGGAAGAGTTCCTCGATGACGTTCTGTAGGAAGAGGATGGTGTTTTCGTTGACGTTGAAGACGTTCTTATTCACACCCCAGCGCGTGAAGACTTCGAGTTTTTCACCGGTGTTGCCGAGTTCGGGATAGGCCGCGATGGCCGCCTGCGCATGGCCGGGCATCTCGATCTCCGGGAGAACGGTGACGAAGCGATCGCGCGCGTAGGCGACGATTTCGCGGAGGTCGTCCTGCGAGTAGAAGCCGCCGTGCGGCTTGCCGTCGAAGCCTCTGGCTTCGCGCTCGAGGCCGACGCGGGTCTCCTTGCGGATGGAGCCAACCTGAGTGAGCCTGGGGTAGCGCTTGATTTCGACCCTCCAGCCCTGATCGTCGGTGAGGTGAAGATGGAGCAGATTCATCTTCTGCATGGCCAGAAGGTCGATGAACTTGAGCACTTCGGCCTTGGGAAGGAAGTGACGGGCAGGGTCGAGCATGGCACCGCGCCAGGAGAAGCGCGGATAGTCTTCGATACGGACGCAAGGAATGCTGCCGCCGCCGGGCGCGAGCAACTGCAAGAGGGACTGAGCGCCGTAATAAGCGCCCGCTTCGCTGTTGCCACGGACCTCCACACGCCGGGCGGTCACTTCGAGCACATAGCCTTCCCTGCTCGGGATGCTGACGGAGGGATCGACGGTGATCCGGATGCTGTTGTCCCGGGCATTGCGTGCCTCTGAGGGCTTGAGTGCGAGCCGGGAGGCGAGGAGGCGGCCGGCCGCGCCGGCCGCGGGGGCAACGACGAGGGCGGTGTTGGAGCGGATCCGAAAGGCGCCCTGACCGGGGACGACGGTTACGGGTCTCGGGATGACGTTAATTTCCGCCGCCGAGGCGGCGGCGAAGGTAGCAAGGAGCAATCCGAGCGTGGTCCGCATGGCTGTATCTTGCCACGCCTGGGGGCGAGGAGCGACCCAGGGTGGCGGAGGGGGCGCGGAGGATTCCGGGGATTGAGCGCAGCGCGGGCGCAACAGGGCGGTTCTGTTCGGAAGTGGAGTGCGATAAGCTGCGCGGTATGAAGAGGCGAGTATTCCTACAGGCCGCTGCCGCGGCGCCGCTATTGGCGCAGAGAAACGACCACTACGGACCGGTTTTGCAGGCCGGCGTGTACGTGTGGACGCAGCATTACGGGCGGCTGAATCAGAAGGCGCAGGAGCACATTCCGGAGATCTGCGCGGGGTTCGCGAAGGCGGGCTACAGGGACGTGGAGATGATGAGCCTGTTCTTCGCACCGGAGGTGGAGGAGACGACGTACGGGGCGCTGCAGGGGAACGGGCTGAAGTGCAGCGTGGCGTACAACGGGGGTCCGATGCACACGGCGGAGGGGGCGCGGGCGACGGTGGCGGCGACGGTGGAACTGGCGCAGCGGCTGGTGCGGCGCCTGGCGCTGAAGGGGATCTCGATCAACCCGAACCCGGTGGGGCGGGCGAAGACGGACGAGGAGCTGAAGATCCAGGCGGAGGGGCTGAACCAACTGGGGTGGTCGCTGGAGCGGGAGGGAGTGGGGCTGTACCTGCACCAGCACGCGCCGGAGATGGCGGACGGGGCGCGGGAGTGGCGGGCGATGCTCGCGCAGACGGAGCGGCGGTATGTGAAGGTGTGCCTGGACACGCACTGGGTGCTGCGGGGGAAGCAGGACGTGATGACGTTATTGAAGGAGGCGGGCCCGCGGCTGGGGAGCCTGCATTTGCGGAACTCGGTGGACGGGGTGTGGTCAGAGGATTTCGGGGACGGGGACATCGACTACCGGGCGGTGGCGGGGTATTTGCGTTCGATTGGATTTAACGGGTATTTGTCGGTGGAGCTGGCTTGGGACAAGGAGACGAAGATCACGCGGACGCTGGAGGAGAACCTGCGGCGGAGCCGGGAGTACACGGAGAAGGTGTTCGGGGTGAAGGCGTAGGGACGGTCTCCGCCCGCTCAGACGATGAGGAAGTCGCGGTTGTCGAGGCTGCGGGTGCGGCGGCAGACCTCGAAGCCTTCGGCGGAGCCGCTGTCGTTGGTGTTGCCCTCGATGGTGACGATGGTGGGGCCCTGGACGGCGTCGACGATGCCGATGTGGGTCCAGTCGTTGGAAGTTCTGCGGACGAGAAAGAGGTAGCCGGGCCGGACGGAGGCGCGGGCGGCGTCGTCTTTGGGACGGAGGAAGCGGCCGTTGCCCTGGGCGACGCCGGCGAGGTAATCGCAGCCGAAGGCGTAAGGGTGGGGCATGGCGACGCCGAGGGTGCGGGCGGCCTGGCGGAGGACGAAGGTGGCGAAGCCGGCGCACCAGGGCCACTGGGGGCCCTCGCGGCCACCCATATAGAGGCGCACCCAGGGGCCGGCGTTTTGGCCTCCGATTTCGATGGGGTGCTGCTGGAGGTGCTGGCGGGCGTAGGCGACGACGAGTTCGCCGAGGGTCAGGCCAGCGGCAGGGATGGGGGCTTCGACGGCGATCGCGGGGGCGAGCAGGGCCTCCTGCGTTTTGGGGTTGACGGCGCCGGAAGGACTCAGGCCGCGGCTGGATTGGAAGGCCTGGACGCAGGCTTCGGTGGCGGGACCGAAGGCGCCGTCGATGGCTGTGGCGAAGCCGTGAAAGGAGAGCCACTCCTGGGCGAGGCGGACATCGCGGCCGCGTCCGCCGCGGCGGACGGTTTTGGAGAAAGTTTCGGGCATCCCAGACCTCCGTTTCAGACACGATAGCATTGCGGAGGGGAAAAGGGGTGGGCTGGGCGGATGGGGCGATTTCAGGGGCGGGCGGGTTTGGCGCGTGCACGGGGGGCGGCGGGGGGATCCTCGCAGACCAGGCAGGCGAAAGTGGCGAAGACCTGATCGACGGTGGCGGAGATGTCCTGGCGGCCGCGCTCGAACCAGAGGCGGAAGGTGACGGAGAGGACGGAGAGGACGGAGAGGAGCGAGGCGGCGAGGATCTCGGGCGTGGGGCCGGCGGCGGAGCGATTGCGCCGGCGGCGGGCGAAGGCGCCGGCGACGCGGTCCTGTAGTTCGGCGATGCGGGACAACTGGGCTGCACGGGCGGCGGGGTCAGCGGCGGCGATGCGCATGATTTCACGGGTGCGAGGGAGGGCGGCGGACTGCCGGGCGGCGTGGAGGACTATTTTGCGGAAGACCTGAGCGAGCGTATCGGACGGGGGGCAGGCCCGGATGGCGGCGGCGAGCGAGTCTCCGAAGCCGACGACGCCTTGGGCGAGCAGATCGTTTTTGGAAGAGAAGTAGCGGAAGAAGTGCCAAATATACTGCCCTGGTGGCACCGAGTGCCACGAGGCACCCAACATGAAACCACTATTTCTCGCGCTTTTCCTGGCGGCCGCGGGCATCTCCGCAGCGGCGGACGACAAAGCCCCGTTCAGCGGCAAATGGCAGATACACACCCTTGTCGCGGGCAACGAAAGCGATTCGGAGTGCACGTTCACGCAGGCGGGGACCGAGTTGAGCGGAAGCTGCCTCTCGGAGCGCGGGACGGTGGAGGTCCAGGGGAAGGTGGAGGGGCAGGCGGCAAGCTGGGAGTTCAAGTCCGAGCACGAGGGGACGCCGCTGGTGGTGGCCTACAAGGGCAAACTGGAGGCGGAGAAGATGACGGGGACGGTGAGCGTGGACGCCTACGGGGTGGAAGGCGAGTTCACGGCGGCGCGGCCTAAGTAACGAGGGCGAACTCCTCGACGCAGGGGGCGCCGGGGGCGGCGCGGAAGTCGAGGGTGGCGGCGACTGCGGGGCAGGAGTCGTGGAGGGCGGCGTGCTGGGTGGCGCCGAGGGAGGTGCAGACGGCCTGGATGGTGTGGTGGTCGAGGCCGGCGGCGGCAAGGCCGTCGTAGATGGGGCAGAGGGTGGCGGTCACGACTACCTTGCCGGGGGTTTGGCGGGCGGAGCAGGTGACGCCGAAAGCGTCGTAGTATTCGCGGGCGGCGGCGGCGAGGGCGCGGGTGTCGGGGGGACGGCCTGCGGCGCGGGCATCGATGAGAGAGGCAACAAAGGCGCCCAATTCCCTGCCCTGCGCGGCGTTGAGGGCGAGGGCTTTGTCGAGGCCGATCTCCTGGGCGACGGCCTGGAAGAATTTTCCGTAGAAGGTGAAGGACGACTTGATGGCTTCGTAGCGTGGAGACTGGCCGAGGGGCGGGGCGGCGCCGATGGACTGGAGGAGGCCGAGGGCGTCGAAGACGCCGAAGGCTTCGGCGATGAGTCCGTTTTCGACGCGGAACCAGGAGAGGCCGCGGGAGGGAGCGGGGCGGCCGGTGCCGGGGACACCGAGGAATTCGCCGAGGTGAGTGGCAACGGTGTGCCAGCAGACGGTGACCTGGTCGTCCTGGGCGACGATGCGGTCGAGGAAGTAATGGATGTCGGGGAACGCGTTAAACAGGGCGCTGATGAATTCGAGCACGGCAGGGCGGCCGTGGACGGGGGGGAGAGGGGGAACGGACCAGACGGCGTCGGCGGCGAGGAATTCATCGAGGAGTTCGAGGCGCCGCTGATTGAGCGCCTCGGCGTAGAGCCGCATGACGGTGTGGCGGGGCAGTTCAGGCATGGGGACACCTCCGGCTGGGAAAGAACTGGATAGCGAAAACAGAGTCGTACCTCGGGCGGCGGGAGTCAAGCCTCCGGCTATTCGCCCAGAAGCGGGGGGATAAACTGGGAGTCATATGCGCACCCGCATCTTTCTCCTCACGCTCTGCCTGGCGGCGACCCTGCCGGGGCAGAAGAGCGGCATCGACAAGACCGACCTGGACACGAACTGCAAGCCTTGCGACGACTTCTGGCGCTACGCCAACGGGAGCTGGATCGACAGAAATCCGATTCCGGCGAGATTCGCCCGCTGGGGGACGATGGCGGTGGTGAATGAAGGCAACCGCGAACGGCTGAAGGTGATTCTGGAGACGGCGGAAGTATCGAAGGCCGCGGCGGGGGCGCCGGAGCGGCAGATCGGGGACCTGTACGGGGCGTGCATGGACATGGCGGCGATCGATGCGCGGGGGGCGAAGCCGATTCAGGCGGACCTGGACAAGGTAGCGGCGATCCAGGACGTAGCCGGGCTGAAGGCGGCGCTGGTGGGGTTCCAGAAGAAGGGACTGACGGGGCCGTTCGGGCTATACGCGCAGCCGGACTTGAAGAACTCGAAAGAGATGATCGCGAACGTGGGGGCGGGCGGAATTTCGCTGCCCGACCGGGATTACTACTTCAAGGAAGACGCGAGGTCGAAGCAGATCCGGGACGCGTTCGTGAAGCACGTGGAGAAGATGTTCGAGCTGCTGGGGGAGAAGCCGGACGCGGCGGCGGCGGGAGCGAAGACGGTTCTGTCGTTCGAGACGGCGCTGGCGGGGGCGATGATGACGAACGTGCAGCGGCGGGACCCGTATGCGCGGTACCACAAGATGGACGTAGCGGGTCTGAACGGGCTGACGCCGGAGTTCGACTGGAAGCCGGTGCTGAAGGAGTTCGACCTGCCGGAGACGACGCCGCTAAACGCGACGGAGCCGGAGTTCCTGAAGAAGTTCAACGCGCAACTGACGGCGGCGCCGCTGGCGGAGTGGAAGACGTGGCTGAAGTGGCGGCTGGTGAACGGGGCGGCGGACTACCTGTCGAAGCCGTTCCGGGACGAGGAATTCGCGTTTTCGGGCACGGTGCTGACCGGGGTGAAAGAGCAACTGCCGCGGTGGCAGCAGTGCGCCAACACAGTGGACCGGACGCTGGGCGATGCACTGGGGCAGGTGTTCGTGGCGAAGCACTTCCCGCCGGCGGCGAAGAAGCGGATGACGGAACTGGTGGAAAATCTGCGGTCGGCGCTGCGGGAGCAGTTGGAGACAGCGGACTGGCTGGCGCCGGAGACGAAGAAGAACGCGGTGGCGAAGCTGAACGCGTTCGTGGCAAAGATCGGGTACCCGGACCGGTGGCGCGACTATTCGAAGGTGAAGATCGAGCGGGGGGCGTTTTTCGAAAGCCTGCGGGCGGCGTCGCTGAACAACCGGATGTACCAGATGGGGAAGATCGGCAAGCCGATCGACCGGAACGACTGGGGCATGACGCCGCCGACGGTGAACGCCTACTACAACCCGACGATGAACGAGATTGCGTTTCCGGCGGGGCTCCTGCAGCCTCCGATGTTCGACATGGACGCCGACGACGCGGTGAACTACGGGGCGATCGGGGCGGTGATCGGGCACGAGATGGGGCACGGGTTCGACGACCAGGGGTCGAAGTTCGACGCCGAGGGGAACCTGAAGAACTGGTGGACGCCGGAAGACCGGAAGAAGTTTGAAGCGCGGGCGGCGTGCATCATCGATGAATACAACACGCTGGAGGTGGGCGACGGGCTGCACCACAACGGCAAGCTGGTGGTGGGCGAGGCGCTGGGCGATTTGGGCGGGCTGACGCTGGCTTACAAGGCGTACCACCGGGCGCTGCAGGGCAAGCCGGGTCCGGTGCTGGACGGGTTCACGGCGGACCAGCGGTTCTTCCTGTCGTTCGCGCGGGTGTGGGCGTCGCAGGACCGGCCGGAGTCGACGCGGCTGCGGTTGAACACGGATCCGCATCCGCTGCCGAAGTGGCGGGCGATCGGCACGCTGCAAAACATGCCGGAGTTCCAGAAGGCGTTCGGATGCAAGCAGGGCGACCCGATGGTGAGGCCCGCGGAGAAGCAATGCAAGCTCTGGTAAGAACCCTCGTTTTGCTGCTGCCGGCGCTGCTGGCGCCGGCGCAGACGATCACGGTGACGCTGCCGGCGGCGAAGGCCGCGAAGGCGCTGGACGGGCGGCTGCTGGTGCTGTTCTCGACGGAAGAGAAGGGCGAGCCACGGTTCCAGATCACGGACGGGCCGCAGACGCAGATGGTGTTCGGGCAGGACGTGGAGAGCTGGAAGCCGGGCACGGCGGTGAAGCTGGAGGCTGCGGCGGCGGGGTATCCGCCGGCGTCGCTGAAGGAACTGAAGCCGGGCGAGTACCGGGCGCAGGCGGTGCTGGACATCTACGAGACGTTCCGGCGCAGCGATGGCCGGGTGCTGAAGCTGCCGATGGACCGGGGCGAAGGGCGGCAGTGGAACCGGGCGCCGGGGAACCTGTATTCAAAGCCGGTGCTGGTGAAGGTGGCGGCGGGAGCGAGGGTTTCGTTGTCGCTGGACGAGGCGATGGCGCCGATCGAGCCGCCGAAGGACACGAAGTACATCAAGCACATCCGCATTCAGAGCGCGCTGCTGACGAAGTTCTGGGGGCGGCCGATGTACCTGGGGGCGCACGTGCTGCTGCCGGAGGGGTTCGATGAGCATCCTAAGGCGCGGTACCCGCTGGCGATTTTCCACGGCCATTTTCCGGCGGATTTCAGCGGATTCCGGACGGAGCCGCCGGATCCGGAGCTGAAGCCGGCCTACAGCGAGCGGTTCCACCTGGACGGCTACAACCGGGTGGTGCAGCAGGAGGGCTACGACTTCTACAAGAAGTGGACGGGGCCGGGGTTCCCGCGTTTTCTGATTGTGGAGATCCAGCACGCGAATCCGTTTTACGACGATTCGTATGCGGTGAACTCGGCCAACGTGGGGCCGTACGGCGACGCGATCATGAAGGAACTGGTGCCGGAGATCGAGCGGCGGTTCCGGGGGATCGGGCAGGGGTGGGCGCGGTTCACCTACGGCGGATCGACGGGCGGGTGGGAGGCGCTGGCGGTACAGATCCTGTATCCGGAGGAGTTCAACGGGGCGTTCGGAGCGTGCCCGGATCCGATCGATTTCCGGGCGTACACGCAGGTGAATTTGTACGAGGACAAGAACGCGTACTGGATGGAAGGGCCGCACATGAAGGTGCCGCGTCCGGCCAAGCGCGACTACCTGGGCAAGATCTACATCAACATGGACCAGGCGAACCGGATGGAGTTGGCGCTGGGAACGAAGAGCCGCAGCGGGCAGCAGTTCGACATCTGGGAGGCCGTGTATTCGCCGGTGGGGCCGGACGGGTATCCGGCGCGGATCTTCGACAAGGTGACGGGGGAGATCGACAAGAAGGTGGCGGAATACTGGAAGGAGCACTACGACCTGCGTGCCATTCTGGAGCGGGATTGGGCAACGCTGGAGCCGAAGCTGCGGGGAAAGCTGCACGTGTATTGCGGCGACATGGACACGTATTACCTGAACAACGCCGTGTACCTGATGGAGGATTTCCTGAAAAAGGCGGCCAATCCGCCGGCGGAGGCGACGGTGGCCTATGGGGACCGGGCGGAGCACTGCTGGAACGGGGATCCGACGCAGCCAAACGCGATTTCGCGGCTGAGGTACAACACGATGTACGTGCCGCGGATGCTGGAGCGGATGGAGCAGAATCATCCGGCGGGGGCGGATCTGAAGAGCTGGCGGTATTAGAGCGATACAATTGCGGGTGCATGGAACCTGGGAAAAGTGTTTTGACGCGGCGGAGTTTGCTGGCGGCGGCGCCGCTGGCGGTGTGCGGAGCGGCGGGCGGCGCGCCGGCGCCTTACGGCGCGGCGCCGTCGGAGAGGCAGTGGCAGTGGCACCAGATGGAGGTGTACAGCTTCCTGCACTTCACGACGAACACGTTCACGGATAAGGAGTGGGGCTATGGGGACGAGGATCCGTCGATCTTCAACCCGGCGGCGTTCGACGCCGATGCCATCGTCTCGGCGCTGAAGGCGGGCGGGATGACGGGGGTGATCCTGACCTGCAAGCACCACGACGGGTTCTGCCTGTGGCCGACGAAGACGACGGAGCATTCGGTGCGGCAGTCGAAGTGGCGGAGCGGGCAGGGGGATGTCGTCAAGGAGATTTCGGAGGCGGCGCGGCGGCAGGGGCTGAAGTTCGGGGTGTACCTTTCGCCGTGGGACCGGAACAACGCGCAGTACGGGCGGCCGGAGTATGTCGAGACATACCGGGCGCAGTTGCGGGAGCTGCTGACGGAGTACGGTCCAATTTACGAGGTGTGGCACGACGGGGCGAACGGCGGGGACGGCTACTACGGCGGGGCGCGGGAGAAGCGGACGATCGACAAGAAGACCTATTACGGCTGGCCGCAGACGTGGGAACTGGTGCGGCAACTGCAGCCGGGCGCGGTGATCTTCAGCGACGTGGGGCCGGACATCCGGTGGGTGGGCAACGAGCGGGGCATCGCGAACGAGACGTGCTGGGCGACGTACGATCCGGTGGGGGACAAGGGCGGCGAGGCTACACCAGGGGACGTGAACGCGCGGCAGAGCGGGACGGGGACGCGGCACGGGAAACGGTGGCTGCCGGCGGAGTGCGACGTGTCGATCCGGCCGGGGTGGTTCTGGCACGAGAAACAGAACGGACAGGTGAAGACGCCGGCGCAACTGATGGACCTGTACTACAAGTCAGTGGGGCGCGGGGCGAGTTTCCTGCTGAACGTGCCGCCGGACCGGCGGGGGCTGCTGCACGAGAACGACGTGGCGTCGTTGAAAGGCTTTGGAGAGAAGCTGCGGGGGACGTTCGGGGAGAACCTGGCGGCGAAGGCGAAGGTGAAAGCCTCGGACACGCGGGGCAAGGCATACCGGGCGGAGAACCTGCTGGACGGGAAGCGGGAGACGTGCTGGGCGGCGCGCGATGAAGCGAAGACGCCGGAGGTGGTGTTCGACCTGAGGCGGGAGACGGAGTTCAATGTGGTGCGGGTGCGGGAGGAGATCCGGCTGGGGCAGCGGGTGGACCGCTTCGCAGTGGACGTGTGGAAAGACGGCGCGTGGGCGCCGGCGGGCGAGGAGACGAGCATCGGGTCGTGCCGGCTGGTGAAACTGGCGGCGCCGGTGAAGACGGCGCGGGTGCGGCTGCGGATCGCGGAAGCGGCGGCGAGCCCGGCGCTGGCGGAGTTCGGGCTGTACCGGGAGGCTTAGGACTGGACAGACTCGTCGGTGGGCTCGAGGAGGAGCAGGTAGCCGCCGTCGTGGCGGCGGGCGTGGAGGATGGTGAGCGAGGCGCGCTCGGCGGCGCAAACGGCGTCCTGCATGGCGACGCGGGCGGCGAGGGGCGGACCGGGCGGACAGGGACCGGCGTGGTTCCAGTCGAACAGAACGAGGCGGCCGCCGGGCTTGATGGCCCGCTTGAGATCGGCGAGAAGGGCGGGGCCGGCGGCGTTGGCGTGCCATAAGTCGGCAAGGATGAGGCAGTCGCAGGACTCTTCGGGGATGTCGGCGTGGAGGGCAGGTCCGCGGCAGGTGACGGGCAGCAGGCGGCCGGCAGGCCCGAGGGAGCGGGCGACGGGCGCGGCGTAGAAGCCGGGATCGGATTCACAGACGGTGACGGTCATGCCTTCGGCAAGCCCGGCCTGGGCCACGAGCTGATCGGGAGCGAGCCAGTGGTCCACGGGCGGGCCGGTGGTGCGGAGAGACAGGTTCACTTCAGACATAAGCACCCCCACGGCCATGATGGCGCGGGAGGTTTTCGAGGGGAAGGGGTGTGGGGCTATTTGTGGGGCTATTTTGGGGGCTCGGGGGCAGCGATGCGGAGGAGGATGCCTGCCCCGGGGGCGAGCCAAGTGGCTTCGCCGCCGAAGGGGCCCTCCTTGCCTGATGCCGGGGAGATGCGGCGCAGGACGGCGCCGGGCTGCCAGGGCTCGGGGGTGAAGCTGAAGGACTCGGTGAGGCTCTTGTTGACGAGCATGACGTAGGGGCGGCCGGAGGCGTCAACGAATTCACCGACGAGGAGCTGGGCGCTGGTCCTGATGTCCTTGAGGAGCGGGGTGCCGGCGGCGGTGGAGACGGGCCAATGGTAGACGCCGGTGCTGCGGAGGTTGAGGATGGTGGGGGCGAGGGCGTGGATCTGGTTGTTGATGCGGCGGAGGGCGTCCCAGGTGGCGGTGCGATTGCCGTAGACGTCGATGGGGGCGAGGCGGAAATTGCCCTGGTCGACGGTGAAGTAGGTGAAGTACTGGATGCCGCGGCCTCCGTAGGCGAGGGTGGCATAGACCTGGAGGCTGAGGGTGGCGTCAGAGGGCTCCATGTGACGGAAGAGGGCGGTGGAGAGGATGCAGTTCCAGAAGGGGATGCCCTTCTCCAGAGAGAGCTTGCGGACGAGTTCGAGGTTGTCGTAGAAACGCGGGTGCATTTCGCCGGCGGTGAGTGAGTAGTTGTCCCAGCTCACGTAGGGGAGCGCGATGTCGTTCAGGTAGGCGCGCACGTACTCTTCATAGGAATCGGTCCCGAGCTGCCGGCGGTTGGCGTAGTTGGGGAAGAGGTTCACGTAGGGAAGCTTGGCGGGCATGGCGCGGCGAAGGGCGGCGGCGAGGCGGCCGAGCATTGGCATCTGGGCGGCGCCGGGCTCGTCGCGGAGATAGACGCCGAAGGCGGCGGGGTGGTTGGCGATACGGGCGGCGAGGGCATCGACGGCCTGGCGGATCTGCGCGCCGGTGGTTTCGGGATGATCCACCATGGCGTTGAGGGGGGTGCCGGTGACGATGCAGGAGAGGCCGGCGTCGCGGACGGCGTCGAGGTTCTCGGGGCGGCAAAAGCCGGAGAGGTTGAGGCCGGCCTCCTTCATGAGGGCAAGGCTGGGGGCATCGGAAGGGGAAGAGCCCCAGGCGAGGATGGGGAAGCGGGAGGCGTCGACGGGGGTAGGGTGGTAGGTCTGAGCGGGGGCGGCGAGGCTGAGGGCGGCGAGGAGGGCAAGAGACGAGGGACGGGGCATGGCTTAGAGGTTCCCTTGGGTGGAGGAGTGGCAGGCGGCGCCGAGGACGGCGAGGGCGGAGATGGCGGCGGTTTCGGCGCGGAGGATCTGCGGGCCGAGCGAGACGGAGGTCCAGCCAGCCTGGCGGGCGACATCGCGCTCACGGTCGTCCCAGCCACCTTCGGGGCCACAGAGGAGGGCTGCTTCGTTGAAGGAGGGAGGCAGGGATTTGAGGAGCGGCGCGGCGCCGCGCTGCTCTTCAAGCCAGAGGCGGAGGGGGCACCCGGCGAGCAGGGCGTCCTTGAGCTTGAGGGGCTCGTCGAGCTGGGGCGGGGAGAGGCGGCGCGACTGCTGGCCGGATTCGAGGAGGATGCGGCGCCAGCGCTCCAGGCGTTTGTGGGCGGCCTGGTCGAGGCCCTTTTCGACGCGCAGGGAGTAGACGGGGGTGATGCGGGCGACGCCGAGCTCGGTGGCCTTTTCGAGGATCCACTCGAAGTGGTCGAACTTGACGAGCGCCGGGAGGAGGTGGACGCGGGCGAGGGGCAGGACGGCTTCCAGGTGTTCGAGGAGGCGGAACTCGACGAGGTCCTTGCCGAAGTCCGCGATTTCGGCGAGCCAGAGGGCGGCCCCGTCGGAGACCTCGTAATGCTGGCCGCGCTCGGCGCGCAGGACCTTGCGGAGGTGCTGGGCGGTTTCGCCGCGCAGGTAGGCGGCGGAGGCGCGAATTTCATCGACGTAGAAGAGGCGGCGTGCCATTCCTACCAGAGTAGCGAGACCTGCGAGAATAGGGGATCATGATCGCGCACCTCAGAGGGATTCTTCTGGAGAAGCACCCGAACCAGGCGGTGGTGGAGGCGGCGGGCGTAGGCTACGACGTGGCGATTCCGGTGTCGACGTTCACGCGGTTGCCGGAGGCGGGGGCGGAGGTGAAGCTGCGGGTGCACACGGTGGTGCGGGAGGACGCGATCCAACTGTTCGGCTTCATGAGCGCGGAGGAGAAGGCGCTGTTCGAGAAGCTGATCGGGGTGAGCGGCATCGGGCCGAAGCTGGGCATCACGGTGCTGAGCGGGATTGCGGCGCCGGACCTGGTGCGGGTGATCCGCGCGGGGGACGTGCAGATGCTGACGCGGGTGCCGGGGATCGGGAAGAAGACGGCGGAGCGGATGGTGCTGGAGCTGCGGGACAAGATGGACGGGCTGGGGGCGGCGCCGGCGGCGGATGTGAAGGGACCGGCGGCGGTGGTGTTTTCGCAGGACGAAAACGACGTGGTGAGCGCGCTGGTGAACCTGGGCTGCCAGAGGCCGGCGGCGGAGGCGGCGGTGAAGAAAGCGGCGGCGGAGATGGCGGGCGCGGGCTTCGAGCCGCTGTTCCGGCGGGCGATGGAATTGCTGCGATAACCTGAGAGATTCGAGGCGATGGCGGAGCAGAACAAAGCGCGCAGAATTGTTTCGGCGGCGGCGACCGAAGAGGAGCTGCAGTTCGAAGCGAGCCTGCGGCCGCGGCGGCTGGACGACTTCACCGGGCAGGCGAAGGTGAAAGAGCTGCTGAGCGTGACCATCGAGGCGGCGAAGCTGCGCGGGGAAGCGATGGACCACGTGCTGCTGATCGGGCCGCCGGGGCTGGGCAAGACGACGCTGGCCAACATCATCGCGCAGGAGCTGGGGGTGCCGTTCGACCTGACGAGCGGGCCGATGCTGCAGAAGAAGCTGGACCTGACGGGGATCCTGTCGAACCTGCGCGGGCGGCAGGTGTTCTTCATCGACGAGATCCACCGGCTGATGCCGGACGTGGAGGAGGTGCTGTACTCGGCGCTGGAGGATTTCCGGGTGGACATCGTGATCGGGCAGGGGCCGGGGGCGCGGACGCACTCGCTGCCGATCCAGGCGTTCACGGGCGTGGGGGCGACGACGCGGCAGGGGCTGCTGAGCGCGCCGCTGCGCGGGCGGTTCGGGCTGATCCTGTACCTGAAGCACTACGACGTGGCGGAGATGCAGAAGATCGTGCTGCGGGCGGCGGGACTGCTGGCGACGCCGGTGGACACGGACGCGGCGGAGGAGGTGGCGCGGCGGAGCCGCGGGACGCCGCGCATCGCCAACCGGCTGCTGCGCCGGGTGCGGGACTACGCGCAGGTGCGGGCCGCGGGCCACGTGACGCTGGCGGTGGCGAAGAGCGCGCTGGACCTGCTGGAGGTGGACCGCTTCGGGCTGGACGAGATCGACAAGAAGATCATGCTGACGGTGCTGGACAAGTACAGCGGCGGCCCGGTGGGGCTGAACACGATTGCGGCCTCGACGGACGAGGAGCCGGACACGATCGAGGAAGTGTACGAGCCGTACCTGATGCAACTGGGATTCCTGGACCGGACGCCGCGCGGGCGGATCGGGACGGAGCGGGCGTTCGAGTATTTCGGGGTGGAGCGGCGACCGATGGGGTGGGGGCAGAACAAGCTGTTCTGAGGGCGATGTACAGGGAGCTGATCCTGGTGCCGGGGCACGCGGTGTGGAACCTGCGGGGGGACCCGCTGGACGACGCGTCCTGGCATTTGAAGCCGTACCAGAACAGCGAGCCGCGGTACTTCGTGGAGCACATCCGGGCGGGGGTGGAACTGGCGGCGGAGCGGCCGGAGGCGCTGCTACTATTTTCAGGCGCGGCGACGGAGCGGGCGGCGGGAACGGTATCGGAGGCGCTGTCCTACCTTCGGATTGCGGAGTGGTATGAATGGTGGGGCCGTGCGGAGGTGGGCCAGCGGACTGCGCTGGAAGAGCTGGCGCTGGACTCCTTTCTGAACGTGCTGTACGGGCTGCACCGCTACAGGCAGGCGGCGGGCGAATGGCCGGAGCGGGTGACGGTGTGCGGCTGGGGCTTCAAGGGGCGGCGGATCGGAGTGCTGCACCGGCAGGCACTGCAGTGGACGAGGCCGTTCGAGTATGTGGGGGTGAACGAGCCGCCGAACCTGGACGAAGTGCGGACGCGGGAGGAGCGCACGTGCGCGGAGTTCGAGGCGGACCCGTGGGGTGAGCGTGAGCCGATCGCCGGGAAGCGGGTGGCGCGGAGGCCGGCTGGTTACGAAGTCCCGGCCGGGTGGCACGGGACAGGGTGGACGAAGGAGAGCGGGAGATAGGGCCGGCGCGGATCAGACGGCGATGCGGGCCGCGGGGTTGTGGTAGGAGACGGACTTGCCGCCGGACTCGATGACGAGGGTGGCGGCGATGCGGGGCGGCTCGGGGGCCACGGAGTGGAGGGCGGTGGTGGCCTCGATGAGGAAGAGGGGGCCGAGGGTGAGGAAGTCCTGGCGGGCGTAGAGGCGGCGGAGGCGGCGGTGGAAGGCCTGGACCATGGAGTTGGTGTAGCGCGCGAGGTTGCGGACGGCGGTGGCGGGTTTGTTGGCGGCGAGGGAGCGGAGCTCGCGGGCGCAGTCGGCGAGGCGGACCACCTCTTCGATGAAGAAGGTATCGGCGGCGAGGAGCGCGGCGAAGTTGCGGCGCTGGCGGAGGACGCCGGCGAGGATGTAGCGGGCGTCGGCGGGATCGTAGTAAGCGGCGGCGGAGGAGCGGCCGGCGGCGAGGAGGAACTGGCGGACGGAGGCGAGCACGGCGGGGAAGGAGCGCAGGGCGGTGTTGGCGGCGCGCTCGATGGCGTCGGGGTCCATGAAGTCGTAGGAGAGGTGGCCCTTTTTGATGCCGGTGTAAGGCTGGGAGCATTGCCAGGCGAGGAGGGGATGGACGACGCTGGGGGTGCTGAAGTCGTCGAGAGAGGTGAGATAGAGGGCGGGGAGCCAGCGCCGGGTCATGGCCTGGAGGTTGCGGGAGATGCGGCACACGGTGGGGAAGTACTGTTCGTCGCGGGAGTGAGGGGCAGTGGTCCAGGCTTCGGCGAGGGAGCCGGGCAGGGAGAGCGAGAGGAGGGCCTGGCAGGGCTCCGGGGAGAGGGGCGGGCGCGGGACGCCGTAGGCATCGAGGAGGGTGAGCCAGGCTCCGTGCTCGGCGCCCGAGGAGAGGGTGCGCTGATCGGTGCAGACGAGCGTGAAGTTGTCGCGGACACTCTCGCCGTCGCGGGCGGAGAGGGCGGCGGAGAAGACGAGAGAGGACTGGCTGCCGGTGTGGAGGCTGATGTCGGCGGCCCGCGAGGTGAAACTGACGAGGATGCGGCCGTCGGGAGTGGGCAGGGCCTCGGCTTGCGAGAAGACCTCGCGGCGGCTCTCCCAGTCCTTACGGCCGAGGAAGGGGACGTGGATTTCGAGGTGGCGGGAGCGGCGGAGGTAGTGGGTCAGGAGGCCATGGCGAAGGCGGAAGTGGGGTGAGGGCTGGAAGAGGGGAGCGAGGTCGCCGGCAAGGACCTGGCGGAAGAGGGCGAGGGCGGATGGAGTGAAGGGGAAGGAGACGTCGGCGAGGGAGGCGTCGCGGGAGGCGCGGGAGAGGAGGAGGGAGATTTCGGCGTTGAGTTTGGAGGCGAGGGCCTGGCGGGCGGCGCCGTAGGCGCGGTCGCGCAGTTGGAGGTAGGGGGCGAGGGCGGAAGCGAGTTTGTCGGAGGACGGGACGGCGCCGAACATCTCCTGAAGGCGGTTTTTGGCCCAGGGCCAGAGCGAATCGGGCTTGAGTTCGCGCAGGGCTTTGAGGGGCAACTTGCGCATGAGTTGCTCAATGGCGGGCTGGGAGGCGAGCTGCTCGATGAGGGCGGCGGCGGAGCGAAGGTCCTGAAGAGAGGCGGCAGTGGGGAGGGAGGAGAGGGGGAGGCCGGAGGCGGCTTCGAGCCAGCGGGCGGCGGGGGAGGAGGCGAAGGCGGGATCGGCGGCGAGGGCCTGGCGGAGGCGGGCGAGGAAGTCGGGTTCAGTGGGCGTGGAGCCGGCGAGCCAGGATGTCCACTGGCGGAGGCCCTGCCAGGCGGAGGTGGAGGAGAGGGCGCGCCAGAGGGCGGATTCGGTGCGAACGCCGAGGGTGCGCCAGGCGTCGAGGAGTTTTTCGAGGTCGACCGGGGTGGCGCCGCAATTCTGGGCGATGCGGGTGAAGCGCAGGCTGCCGATTTCGTTCATGGCTTCGCGGGCCCACTGGATGGGATGGACGCCGAGGACGGAGGAGATGAATTCGTCGGGGCTCTCCGGGAGGGGAATGGCGGCGCTGGCGGAGACGGCGGCGCGGGCATCGGCGGAGGAAGTGGAAGCGGTGGAGAGGACGAGGCGGAGGGCGGGCGCGCCGTCGATAGTATCGCGGGTGACGGCGGCGAGGAAGCGTCCGGAGAAAGAGGCGGAGAGGTTGGCCTTGGTGGCGGCGTCGAGGCGGATGCCGGTGGTGCCGCGGAGGACGCCGGCGGCGACTTCGCGCATCCAGTGAAGATCGAAGCCGAAGGGGGAAGGCGTGGTGAGAGAGAGCTGGCGCTGCGAGGAGGAGACCAGGAGGAGGCCGGCGGGCAAGTGATCGGGACTGGCGATGGTATCCGGAGCGCGGAGCAGAGGCGCGGCCTGAAGGGGAGCGGCGGCGAGAGCGGAGACGTCGCGGCCGTCGATGGAGGCGTGAGCTGAGTCGTAGAGAGCGTGAGGCGAGGCGGGGAGGAGGTCCGGCGGCAGATTGGGGTCGAGCGCAGCAAGGGCTTCGGCAGCCGGGCTGGCAAGAACGATGGCTTCGAGATCGCTCACGGGAATTCTCCTTGTGACAAACAAAAAGCCCCGCATGGGCGGGGCGGTTTTCAGACCAGCAAAAAGCCCCGCGGGGGCGGGGCTGAGGCTCCATGATTTCGGGCGCGGATTTCCGCGCGATCCGAGTATAACAAGCGCCACCAAGAGACCGGGAAAACAGGGGCGGGGGGAGAGGGCGCGAAGCGGCGCTAAAACGGTGGAATGATTCGACTTTTGGGCGCCTTGAAATTTATGTTCAATAGCCGTGAACGGGTGCGGCGGCGGGTGTGGCGGCGGAGAAAATCGTTGAGTTCGCCGAGGGAGGCGAAGAGTCCGGCGAAGCGGGGGTCGTAGCGGGGCGGGGCCTGGAGGTAGCGGCGGAAGTCGCGGGTGGTGAAGGCGGAGCCGGTTCCGACGACGGCGGCGCCCATGGGCCGGTATTCGTGGGTGCCGGCGGCCCAGAGGGTATCGCGATCGATCCAGAGAGCGAAGCCCATGGCTAACGGAGTTCCCCGGGGAGGATGGTCCAGGCGGAGGTGTGCTGGGTGAAGCCGATGCGGGGGTAGTAATCCACGGCTTTGGGGGCGGAGAGGAGGACGATGCGGCAGGGGGCGGCTTCGAGGACCTTGCGCAGGAGCTGCCGGCCGATGCCGAGGCGCTGGTGGGAGGCGCGGACGCAGAGGTCGGAGCAATAGGTGACGTAGGCAAAATCGGTGAGGCAGCGGGCGGCGCCGAGGAGGGTGCCGCCGTCCCAGGCGGTGGCAAGAAGGTTCGAGTGGAGGAGCATGAGGCGGATGGCCTCGCGGTCCTCCACGGGGCGGCGCTCGCCGAGAGTGGAGGCGTTGAGGAGGTCGATGTACTGATCGACGGAGAGGGGGGAGTCGATTCTAATGAGCATCTTGCTATACGATAGCTTGCGAGGGAGCCACAAATGACGCGTAAAGATTTTCTCTTTTCGGCGGCGGCGACGACAGCCGCGGCCACGGCGCAGACCGAGCAGAAGGTGCAGCGCAAGAACCGGCTGAAACAGGGGGTGTGCGGCGGCGTGTTCGGGCGGCAGATGCCGTTTGAAGAGCGCGCCAAGCAGGCGGCGCGGCTGGGCGCGCACTGTTTCGACCTGCAGCGGCAGGAGAACTGGCCGATCCTGCAGAAGTACGGCCTGATCCCGACGATGGTGCCGGGCGGCGGACGGCTGACGGACGCCTGCAACGACAAGACGCTGCACGCGGAGGTGCTGAAGCAGTTCCGGGAGAACATCCCTGCGGCGAAGAAGGCGGGCTCGCCGAACGTGATCACGTTTTCGGGCAACCGGCGCGGCAAGAGCGACGAAGAGGGGATGGAGAACTGCTACATCGTGCTGAAGGAGGCGGTAAAGATCGCCGAGGACAACGGGATCACGATCTGCATGGAGCTGCTGAACTCGAAGGTGGACCACAAGGACTACCAGTGCGACCACACGAAGTGGGGCGTGGAGTTGTGCAAGCGGGTGGCGTCGCCGCGGATGAAACTGCTGTACGACATCTACCACATGCAGATTATGGAGGGCGACATCATCCGGACGATCCGGGAGAATATCGCGTATCTCGGTCACTTCCACACAGCGGGGAATCCGGGGCGGCACCAGTTCGACGACACGCAGGAGCTGCAGTACGGCGCGATCGCAAAGGCGATTGTGGACTTGGGGTACACGGGGTACCTGAGCCACGAGTATTCGCCGACGACACCGGATCCGATCAAGACGCTGGACGAGATGATGCGGATCTGCGACGTGTAGGGTCGTTGGGACGGAGGCCGGGCACCCGCGCCCGGCCCTTCGTGTTTCGGGCGGAGATCCGGGGACGATTGGCACTCCGCGGGGCTGGACGGCTCTCCGCCTCCATCCATCGGCAGCAGGCGGACGGAGGCGATACGCACTCCTTTGCCGGCGGCGCCGGTGGGGCCGAGGGCGATGGTGTGAAGCCCGGCCTGTTCGAAATTCACGGCCCCCAGGCTGTAGGTGCGGAAGCGGGGGAGGCGGCCTTGAAAAAGCGGCGCGTTTGGCACGCTCGCCGGTTTCGATGGCCTGGAACGTAACGCGCCGGGCGTCCACGGTCAACCGCCATTCCGACTGATCGTCTTCAGCCGGACAGGAGTATTCGAGTTCCAGCCGGAAGGCGCCGGCCTCCACCGTGCGAAACTGCCAGGCGGCGCTGCTGCCGGCGCCGGCCCAGCCAGCGGCTCATTCTTCGTGCTGCCCATCGCCGAACTTTTCTATCTATCGCGCCTGGGCCAGGCAGCAACCGGCCAGAGCGGCGAGCGCGAGTTTGAGGCGGTTGCGGTGGCCGCGGAGGACGAAGTGATCGCGGCAGGCCTGTACGGGGCCTTGGAGGTCCAACTGAGCGACGGGCACCAGACCGGCTGGCCTGGCGGGCGGAAGTTCAACGAGGACGCCGTTCCCGATGGCTCTGACGGGAACGCGGGCGTTTTCGAGGCGGGCTCGCGTCACCCTGGACTGCAGGCCGGGACGACCAGGCAGCCGCCGGGGGCCAATCCAACACGCGCAGGAAGAGCGCGTGCCGCGCGTGGTGCACTCGACCCCACGGCAGAGGCGCGAGAGGGGTGCGGACGGAGCCGTAAATTGCAGCTTCATGCCGGTTGACCCACTGGCCGACCTCGGCGAGGACTCGGACGGAAGGCGCGGGGATCCTACCCTTCCCGTCCGGGCCGACGTTCAGCATGGAGACGCCGCCCTTGGCGACGACCTGCACGAGGCGCGGCACGATTCCGCGGGCGCTCTTGAACTTGATGCCGTTGGCCGCGTAGCCCGAGGAGTCGTTGTGGGTGTCGACGGATTCCCGGAGGTCTGGATGCGGGAGGCGGGGGATTTCCAAGTCGCCGAGGGTGTCGTAATCGCCGAGTGCATTGCCGATGCGGCGGTTGACGATGGTGTCGGGGTGGGAAGCGTGAACGAGGTCGACGAGGTCGCGGGACTGCCGGGGCGTGATGGGTCCGGGGATATCGAACCAGATGGTGGCGATGGGACCGTAATTGGCGAGGAATTCACGAATCCGCGGGATGGCTTTGCGTCGCAGGTAGCGCGGAAAACCGCCGGGGGCAGTGAACTCCCAGGAATTGCCGATGGCGTCGGGCTTATGCCAGTCCTGCGATTGCGAGTAGTAGAGACCGAGGCGCATGCCGGAAGCCTTGCAGGCGGCGGCGCTTTCCTTCATAGCGTCGCGGCGGAAGGGGGTTGCGTCAACCATATTGAAGCGGCTGGCTGAGGAGCCGAACATGGCGAAGCCGTCGTGGTGCTTGGCGGTGAGCATCATGTGGCGCATGCCGGCGGTCCTGGCGATGCGCACCCATTCC
>DAHVTI010000351.1 GCA_027324255.1 Bryobacterales bacterium
GTGTGCCGAGCATGTTCGACAACTTGAGGGTGAAAGTCCCTTTGGCAACCTGATGGAGGTGAAGCCATAGCGAAGCGCAAGGGCGTCGTCGCGAGGCGGGGTCTGAAAGAAGCGTGGAGCAAAGGCGCGAGCCGATGAACAAGAACCGGATCAGAGGCATACGGTGCCGGACGAGCTGGCTACTGACAGCAAAGTCCATATCCATCAAGGGCACTGGTTGTAAATCCGGCGGTTGTGCGCCGAAGGCGGTCGAGCTTACCTCGGGAGATCTGCCGTTTGTCCCGGAATCGGGACTGAGGGTGGGGCGACCCATCCTGACCGGGCGGCAGAAGTCAGCAGAGGGCGTAGTAGGCGCGAAAGCGTTGAAGGCCCGAACGGTCCCCGCAAGGGGTTGATGGGAGCGGCAAGTAAGCGGCGCGACTCATGAGCGGCAGGCGGCAGAAGAACCAGCTGGAGCTGGCCTTTATGGCGGAGGATACGGGTGAAGCCCCAAGAGCCGCCATCGAAGGGACCGAATCGCTCGCGGCGGAGCGCGGGACAGAAAGCCCGGCCATTGGCGAACGGTTGATGGAGGAAGTCTGCGAGCGGGAGAACTGCAAGCAGGCGTTGAAGCGAGTCAAGGCCAACAAGGGGAGTCCGGGCGTGGACGGCATGACCGTCAACGACCTGACGGGCTACCTGAAACAGCACTGGCCAGCAATCCGGGAACAGTTGTTGAGCGGGACCTACAGGCCGCAGCCGGTGAAACGGGTGGAGATCCCGAAGCCGGACGGCGGGGTGCGAAAGCTTGGCATCCCAACGGTGCTGGATCGATTCATCCAGCAGGCGGTGATGCAGGTTCTGCAACGCAAATGGGACCGGACGTTTTCCGAGCACAGCTACGGGTTTCGTCCTGGGCGGTCGGCGCATCAGGCGGTGGATGCGGCACAGAAGTACATTGCCGAAGGCTGCCGCTGGTGTGTGGATCTTGATTTGGAGAAATTCTTCGATCGGGTCTCGCACGACAAACTGATGGCGAAGCTCGCCGAGAGGGTCAGCGACAAGCGCGTCTTGAAGCTGGTCCGGGCGTTTCTGACGGCTGGAGTGATGGAGGGCGGGCTGGTGAGTCCGGTGGATGAGGGAACTCCGCAAGGCGGCCCTCTTTCGCCTTTGCTGTCGAACATCGTGCTCGACGAGTTCGACCGGGAGTTGGAGCGGCGCGGGCTGCGGTTCGCGCGGTATGCGGACGACTGCAATGTGTACGTCCGCAGCCGGCGGGCCGGGGAACGGGTGATGGAGAGCCTGAAGCGATTCATCACGACGAAGCTCAAACTCAAGGTGAACGAGCAGAAGAGCGCGGTGGCGCGGCCATGGGAACGGAAGTTTCTCGGCTTCAGCTTCACGAATACAGGCGTGCCGAAACGGCGGATTGCGCCGAAAGCGGCAGGCCGGTTCAGGGAGCGAGTGCGGGGACTGACGCGACGGACGCGAGGTGTCAGCGTCGAGCGGATGGCGCAAGATCTGGCCCGGTATCTCCGGGGCTGGATCGGCTATTTCGGCAGGTGCGAGACGCCTTCGGTGCTGGAAGGTCTTGAGCAGTGGACCAGGCGCAGGCTGAGGTCTGCAATCTGGAAGCAGTGGAAACGGGGCCCAACACGGTTTGCGGAGCTGCGGAAGCGGGGCGTGGGTAAAGTTCTGGCCGCTCAAACGGCGGGCAGCGCCCATGGCCCGTGGAGGCTCGCCGACTCGCCCGGGCTCCACATCGCGCTGCCCAACGCCTATTTCGACTCGCTCGGCATTCCGAGATTGACGGTTCGTTCGTAGCTCAACCCGCCGAACCGCCCGGTACGGACCCGTACGCCGGGTGGTGTGACAGGGAAAGTTCGTGAGAACCTACCTATGTCGATGCTCCCGTTTCCGCCGGACTTACCCCTCCAGCCCGATTACCGCAAACATCCGCTGCCCCAACAGCCGGTCCCGCCGCCAGGAAAAA
This sequence comes from Bryobacterales bacterium, assembly GCA_027324255.1. Lineage (GTDB taxonomy): Bacteria > Acidobacteriota > Terriglobia > Bryobacterales > Bryobacteraceae > Paludibaculum. The sequence goes on from DAHVTI010000351.1 coordinate 1,973, forward strand.
AACTCCGGCCCCCCGCAAGATGTACATGGCGCCCCGCGGTCGATGTGCCAGTCCTGCACACCCGCCGCTCTGAGCTGACGCACCACCGCCTCCTGCAGGTCCACCCGCGTCTGCCCGGTCAGGTCGCTTCGCTCGGGAAAGATTCCGCGAAACTGCTCCGCCACCTCCGGCCCCACCTCGAAGCAGCACCCCCCGATCGCCGGACCCAGCGCCGCCACCAGGTCTTCGCCCCGCGACCCGTACCGCCGCGCCAGCGCCTCCACTGCCGCCCCCGCGATGTTCCGCACCACGCCCCGCCATCCGGCGTGCACCGCCGCCACCGCCTGCCGCCGCGCGTCGTACAGCAGCAGCGGGATGCAATCGGCCGTCTTCACCGCCACGCGCACTCCGCCCCGTGCCGTGATCAGCGCGTCGCCTTCGCCCGGCTGCCCGGGCACGCACGCCTCCACTACGCGCGCTGAATGGATCTGACGCAGGGTGGTGTGGCCGTCCGGCGGCGGGGCTGCCGCCGTTCCAAACACGTGGAACACGCCTTCAAACTCGCTCAGAAGCGTGGAACGGTAGTGCCCTTCAGGGGTGCGGACAATGCTCACGCGGCCGGGTTCTTGGTCTGCGCCACCATCACCTGGCGCTTGAAGTTTTCGAGCATCGATTCTTCCAGCCGCACTTCCGTCGGCCGCTCAATCAGGCTCATCTGGTCGATCTTGTCCTGCAGTTTCAGCAGCGCGTAGAACAGGTTCTCCGGCCGCGGCGGGCAGCCGTAGGCGTACACGTCCACCGGCACGATCTTGTCCACGCCCTGCAGCGTCGCGTAGGTGTTGAACGGTCCGCCCACGCTCGAGCACGCCCCCATCGAGATCACCCACTTCGGCTCCGGCATCTGGTCGTAGATCCGCTTCAACACCGGCGCCATCTTCAGCGTCACCGTGCCTGCCACGATCATCAGGTCGGACTGCCGCGGGCTCGGCCGGAAGACCTCCGCCCCGTAACGAGCGATGTCGAACCTCGACGCCGACGCCGCGATCATCTCGATCGCGCAGCAGGCCAGGCCGAAGGTCAACGGCCAGATCGACGACTTCCGCGCCCAGTTGAACACGTAGTCCACCGACGTCACCAGGAAGTTGCGCTCGTTCACATTCTCCAGGTACATGCTGTCTCCGTGACCGTATTGTATCAGGACCCGCAGGTCGTCAATACACCCGCCCCGCCGCCCCGGAAACATTTCCTGCCGAATTGTTTTGCGGCGCAGCCCCCGCCCGCGTCTATAATGAGGTTTCCGCATGGCCACCGACTGGTTTCCTCTCTGGCTCAGCCTCCGCGTCGCCGGCCTCTCCACCCTCATCGCCCTGCTCGTCGCCCTCTGGTTCGCCTGGCTGTTCAGCGCCCGCACCTTCCGCGGCAAGCACCTGCTCGACGCCGTCATCACGCTGCCGCTGGTTCTTCCCCCCACGGTGCTCGGCTACTACCTGCTGGTCCTGCTCGGCCGCCACAGCCCGCTCGGCAAACTTTATGAATGGGTCTTCGGCCAGCCCCTGGTCTTCACCTGGCAGGCGGCGGTCGTCGCGGCCTTGCTCCATGCCGCGCCTCTGCTGGTGAAGTTCTCCACCGCCGCTCTCGAGAGCGTGCCTCGCCGCTACCCCAAGGCCGCCCGCGCTCTCGGCGCCTCCGAGTGGCGCGTGTTCTGGCAGGTCACGCTCCCGCTGGCCTGGAACCAGATCCTGGCCGCCACCGCCCTTGCCTTCGCCCGCTCGCTCGGCGACTTCGGCATCACCATCATGGTGGCCGGCAACATCCCCGGCCGCACCCAGACCATCTCCGTCGCCATCTACGACGCCGTCGAAGCCGGCCGCGGCGACGTCGCCCGCGTCCTCGTCCTCGTCATCTCGGCTGTAGCTTTAGTGAGCCTGTGGCTCGCCAACCGCCTTGGCCGCGTCTCTCTCGGAAAGGCCGTCTGACGTGATCGACGCCCGCATCCGAAAATCCTTCCCCGCCGGCCGCGAGTCCCACCCCTTCACGCTCGACCTCCACATCGCCACCGCCGCCGGCGCCGCCGTCCTGTTCGGCCCCAGCGGGGCGGGGAAGTCCCTCACTCTCGACGCCATCGCCGGCTTTTCGCGCCCCGACTCCGGCCGCATCCTCATCGACGACGTCCTTCTGTTCGACGCCGCCGCCCAGGTCAACCTCCCGCCCCGCCGCCGCCACTGCGGCTACGTCTTCCAAAGCTCGGCCCTCTTCCCGCACCTCACCCTGCGCCAGAACCTCGCCTTCGCCGCCCTGCGCCTGCCGCGCCTCGAGCGCACCCGCAAGGTCGGCGAAATGCTCGAGCAGTTCCACCTCGCCCACGCCGCCGGCCGCAAGCCCTCCGAACTCTCCGGCGGCCAGCGCCAGCGCGGCTCCATCGCCCGCGCCCTGCTCGCCCAGCCCCGCCTCCTCCTCCTCGACGAGCCCTCCAGCGGCCTCGACAACCTGCTGCGCGAAGAGCTCTACGCCCTGCTCCACGAGGTCCGCTCCACCTTCCGCATGCCCATCCTCCTCGTCACCCACGACCTCGACGAGGCCATCGCCCTCGGCGACGAGATGTTCGTGCTCAACAACGGCTTGCTGCTCCAGAGCGGCCCGCCCGCCGCCATCCTCGACCATCCTGCCGGCGACGAAGTCGCCACCCTCCTCGGCCGCTTCAACGTCCTCGACGCCGAAATCGTCGCCATGGATCCAGGCGCCGGCCGCAGCCGCCTCCGCTGCACTCCGCCAGGCACGGTGCCTTTCGACATCGACGCGCCCTATTTCCCCGGCCACCTCCTCGGCGCGCGCCTCCGCACCGCCATCCGCTGCGACCACCTCCGCCTCGGCCCCTCTTCTTCCGCCGTCCCCCTCCGCCTACAGAGTCTCAGTCACCGCGCCGGCTCCGTCCGCATCGAATTCTCAGGCGGCATTTTCGCCGACGTGCCCGAGCGCGACTTTCATTCGCCTCCCGCCGGCAGCCCGTGGTTGGTGCAGTTTCCCTGCGAATCCCTACGGCTCCTCAAATGAAAACTTTCGCCGAATACGAAGAACTCGCCCGCCAGGCCCACGGCCACATGTGCGCCGGCCAGGTCCTCGGCCTGCGCCTCGCGCTCCACGGCCTAGCGCTTCTGGGTATCGACGACCCCACCGGCCGCCACCGCAAGCGCCTCGTCACCTACGTCGAAATCGACCGCTGCGCCACCGACGCCATCGCCGTCGTCACCGGCTGCCGGCTCGGCAAGCGCGCCCTCAAGTTCCTCGACTTCGGCAAGATGGCCGCCACCTTCTGCGACCTCGAAACCGGCCGCGCCCTCCGCGTCTGCGCCCGCGAATCCTCCAAGCAGCGCGCCCGCGAGCTTTTCCCTGAAATCGAAGACAAAAACCAGCAGCAGATGAAGGCCTACCGCGAGCTGCCCGACGAAGAGTTGTTCGACGTTCAGTGGGTGCAGGTCCGCATCGGCCCCGAAGACCTGCCCGGCTTCAAGGGGCCGCGCGTCGTCTGCGCCGAGTGCGGCGAAGGCATCAGCTTCCAGCGCGAAGTCCTCGCCGGAGGCCGCACCCTCTGCCGCGCCTGCGCCGGCCAGCGCTACTATGAACCGCTGCCACATCACGGATCGTAGGCCCCTCGGCGGCGTCGGGCCGCTGCTCGAGGTCATCGCCCGCAACGATGCCGCCGGCGTCGATCTCATCCAGATCCGCGAGAAGGACCTCCCTCTCCGCGATCTCTCCGCCCTGGTCCGCGACGCCGTCGCCGCCTGCCGCCATGCCCGCGTCCTCGTCAACACCCGCGTCGATGTCGCGCTCGCCTGCCGCGCCGCCGGCGCGCACCTCCCCGCCGGTTCTCCGCCTCCCTCCGCCTGGCGCCCCATCACGCCGCCGGGCTTCCTCATCGGAGTCTCCTGCCACGACATCGACGAACTGGTTCAGGCCGGGCGCGAAGGCGCCGATTACGCCCTCTTCTCCCCCGTCTTCCGCCCGCTCTCCAAACAGGACGACCGCCCCCTGCACGGCCTCGACGGCCTCCGCCGGGCCTGCGCCGCCGTCACCATTCCCGTTTACGCCCTCGGCGGCATCACCGCCGAAAACTCAGCTCTCTGCCTCCAGGCCGGCGCCGCCGGAGTGGCCGGCATCACCCTCTTCCAGTCATGACAGACGGAACCCTCCGATTCACCGGCCGCGCCGCTGCCTACGTCCAGGGCCGCCCCGCCTACCCGGAAGCCGTCGTCGATACCCTCGCCGCGCTCGGCCTGCCGCCCGGCGGCCTCGTCGTCGATGTCGGCGCCGGCACCGGCATCGCCTCGCGCCTCTTCCTCCAGCGCGGCTACCGCGTCGTCGCCATCGAGCCCAATTCCGACATGCGCGCCGCCGCCATCGCCGCCGGCGTCGATGCCCGCGACGGCCGCGGCGAAGCCACCGGCCTCGAGTCAGCCTGCGCCGACCTCGTCCTCTGCGCCCAGGCTTTTCACTGGATGAACCGCCCCGCCGCCTGGGCCGAGTTCCAGCGCGTCGCCCGCCCCGACGGCCTCCTCGCCCTGCTCTGGAACCAGCGCGTCATCGAAGGCGACCCCTTCCTCGAGCAGTTCGAAGCGCTTCTCCGCGGCCATTCCGCCGAAGACCCGCGGGTCAGCGAAGAAGCCGGCCTGCGCCAGTGGCCCGGCACCTCCCTGGTGGAGTTCCGGCACGCGCAGCCCCTCGACTGGCCCGGCCTGCTGGCCCGTACCTCGTCCATGTCCTACATTCCGCTCCCCGGAACCCCGCGGTACGAGGCCATGGCCGCCGCCCTGCGCGCCCTGTTCGACGCCCAAGCCCGCGACGGCCGCGTCGCCATGCTCTACGACGCCCGGCTTTACTGGGCCCGCAACGGCTAAAATCAGAGGATGATCCGAGGGGCTCTCTTCCTGCTGGCGCTGCCGATCTTTGCCGCTGCGCCTCCTTCTCCTGACTGGCGCGCCATCGAGGCGGAGACTCTGCGCCACTACCAGGCGCTGGTCCGCATGGACACCAGCGACCCGCCCGGCCTCGAAGCGCCCGCCGTCGACTACCTCCGCAAGGTGCTCGAAGCCGAAGGCATCCCCTGCCAGGTCTTCGCCCAGGAACCCGGCCGCCCCAACCTCGTCGCCCGCCTCAAGGGCAGCGGCAAAAAGCGACCCCTGCTGCTGATGGCCCACACCGACGTCGTCAACGTCGATCCCGCCAAGTGGACCTTCCCGCCCTTCTCCGCCACGCGCGACGGCGGCTACATTTACGGCCGCGGCACCCTCGACGACAAGGACAACCTCACCGCCTCGCTGATGGCCATTCTGCTGCTGAAGCGGCTCAACATTCCCCTCGACCGCGACGTCATCTTCCTGGCCGAATCCGGCGAGGAGGGCAACTCCACCGTCGGCATCCTCTACATGGTGCAAAACCGCTGGGACGCCATCGACGCCGAGTATTGCCTGGCCGAAGGCGGCGCCGTCCTTCGCCGCGACGGCAAGCTCAGCCGCATGACGGTTTCGACCACGGAGAAGGTCCCCGCCCGCGCCACACTCCGTGTCCGCGGCACCGCCGGCCACGGCTCCGTCCCGCTCGCCGACAATGCCATCGTCCGCGTCTCCCAGGCCGTCGCCCGCGCCGCCGCCTGGCAGACCCCCATGAAGCTGAACGACACCACGCGCGCTTACTTCGAACGCCTCGCCACCATCTCCACCCCCGAGCAGGCCGCACGCTATAACAACCTGGTCAACCCCGAGAAGTCCGCCGCCATCCAGGAGTACCTCCGCCTTCACGAGCCGCTCCACTACTCCATGCTTCGCACCTCCATCTCCCCCACCGTGCTCAAGGGCGGCTACCGTATGAACGTCATCCCCTCTGAAGCGGAGGCAACTCTGGATATTCGAGTGGTTCCCGGCGAAAACCTCGAGCGGTTCTTTGACCGGCTGAAGGCCCAAATCGGCGATCCCGGCGTCGAAATCGAGCGCGGGTCCATGACCCGCCAGCCCGCCCCGCCCTCGCGCCTCGACACCGAAGTCTTTCGCGCCCTGGAAGAAGCTCAGAAAAGCATCTACTCCGGCGCCATCACGCTCCCCATCATGCAGACCGGCGCCACCGACATGGCCATGCTCCGCCAGCGCGGCGTCCAGTGCTACGGCATCGGCTCGCTCGTCGATGAGGAGGATGCGCGAAAGGGCTTCGGCGCGCACTCCGACCAGGAGCGCCTGCTCGAATCGGAGCTCTACCGCTTCGTGCGCTTCAATTGGGACGTCGTCAACCGCGTCGCCGGCCGCCGCTAGCTTACTTCTTCTTCCCCTTCTCCGGGCCCAGCCCCGCCCGGCACAGCGCCGCATGGCCGCCGCTCCGCGTCTGCGCGCATTCCGCGAACAATTCGCCCATCAGCGCGTGAGCCGCGGTGGTGGGATGGAACGTGTCCCAGAAGAAGTAGGTGGCGGGTGTGGTGCACAGGCTCAGGCCCAGGCACGGCTCCGTCACGTTGGTGAACCCGTATGCCCCCGGATCCGCGAAAATCTGCCGCATCCACCCCGCCGTGTCGAAGTAGTTCGCCTTCTTCGGCAGGCTGGCCATCAGCAGCGCGTTGAAGCCGTTGCTCAACGCGGTCGCCGCGGCCGATTCCGGTGTCCCGGCGTACTGCGGCGTCAGCCCCAGGTCCGGCAGCCCCGGCACCAGGATGTGCTTGGCGCCCGCGGCCTCCAGGTCGCGCACGATCACCACCAGGTTCGTCACCGCCGTGGCCACGGTCTGCGGCAGCGGGCCGTTCGTGCGCAGGTCGTTCGGCCCCGCCCACACCACGTACACCGCCTGCGGGTCGATCTCCAGCCCCGGCCGCACTCCCTGGTAGATGGTCGTCACCCCGGGCAGGTTCAACTGCCCGGGCGTTGTCTGCGTGCCCTGGTCGAACTCGTTGCCCACACCGGTGGTCGCGCCGAAAAAGGCGAAGTCCACCAGCGGCACACCGTAGATCGCCGCCATCTTCTCCACGGCCAGCGGCCCGTTGCTCGCCCCAGTCCCGATATACGGCCAATCCTCCGGCAACGGGTCCACCGTTGCGTGGAAGTTCCCCGTGTCCGACAGGCTGTCGCCGAACACCACAACCTGCGAAACCCAGCCCTGGGCGGAGAGCGTGAGAGCCGCAAACATCAGAACGAGCGTTTTCGCCGCAGTGCGCATAATATTCCCCTCCCTCGAACTCTGCCTCAGCCGGCCGCCCGTTGCAACCCTCGCAATGGTTAGGTCTTCCGGTTCGGGAACAGCCGCGCCGCATTGTCGTGCAGAATCATCCGCGCCACCTCCAGCACTTCGCCTTCCGCACACCACCCAGCCGCCACCTTTTCGCCCAGCACCCGGGCGATGCCCGCCTTCGCCATCTTCGCGTGCGCGTAGGACAACTCCACGTAGCGGTAATCCCCGCCGAAGCCCAGGATCTTGTTCGCCGGCACGGTCTCCAGCATCTCGCTCAGCGCGGCCCGAGCCCCTGCCGGGCTCAGCACCCACATCCAACAAAAGTCCGCCGTTACGTTTCGATGCATCTTGGCCAGCGCCGTCGTCTCGTGCACCCACGGCCACCCCGTGTGGAACAGGTCGAAGGTCACCTTCGGGTAGCGCGTGAACAGGTTGCTCAGCAGCATCGGCCGCGTGTTCTCGAGCACCCCCGCATTGCCCGCCAGGTACCCCGTGTGCACCTGCACCGGCAGGCCCTTGTCCTGCGCCAGCGCAAGTGCGTGGTGGAACATGTGGTCCGAGAGCCTTTCGGGCGGCCGCGGCTGCGGCGCCTTCATCAATTGCTCGAAGTCTGCCTCCGCATCCTGCTCAGAAACCACTTCGAAGCGCAGGCTCCGCGAATAAGCCAGCGTCGTCTTCAGCGTCACCAGCCCCTGCTCCAGGCTCTGCTCCAGCCGCCGCTCCATCGCCTTCTTCAGCCCGCCCACGCCGCTGATGGAAACCCCCGTCGCCTCTTCCATCTTCCTAATGTCCGCTGCCTGCCGCGCGGAGCAGAACCAGTCCATCTTCCGCGCCAGCACGAAAAACCGCGGGTCCGGCCGCTGCGGGTCGCCGTGCCAGTAGTCGTCCAGCACCGAGTACCGGATCCGCGCCCTGTCCTTCAGCACGCTCTGGTACAGCCCCGGCTTGTTCGCCGCGGCCATCTTCGAGTTGATCCGCGCCACCGCCGCCGCGCTCGACGGCTCTTCGCCGTAGATGTCCTTTGTCGCGATGCGCAGCGCCTGCCCGTAGCCGGTCAGCCGCGACGCCCTCCACCACGGCGCGAACTCCGCGTACGTCTTCGGCGCGGCTGGCGCTCCGGCCGACACCAGGTCGTTCGCCAGGTAGTGGCTGACAAGCGTGAAGAAGTCCGCCTTGTCCGAGATCCGCTCGCTCTCCGCCAGCAGGTGCTCGTGCGAGGAGACGATCTCCATGCGGTCGATTGCAGTGTTGAGCCGCCCGAGCAGCGCCGGGGCGGCCGCGGTTACGGTGAGAAAGTTGCGCCGGTCCACAGGCCGAGTATACGACCTACAGGTCCGGCCGGTGCCGCGGCGGGCAGTGCGCATCCAGGTACTTCGGCGGCAGCCGCCAGTAGTGCGGGCATCTTACCCCGTCCAGTCGGTAGCGCAGCAGGCTGCCCGCCAGTTGCTTTTCCGTGATGCGCGCCGCGTCGATCTGGTGGGGCGCCATCGGGTGCAGCGGCGCGCGCTGCGCGGCCGGGATGGCCGGAATGGCCGGAATCTGGTCCGCGTCTCCGCTCAGCACGATGGCGCGGTCGTAGAACCCGTTCATCCCGTCCAGCAGCAGCTCCTCCGCCAGGTTGACGTCCGTCTCCTTCTCCTGCCGTCCCTTGCCGCCTTCGCCCTTCTTGTGAAAACCGAACACCACTTCCAGTCCCGGAATCGTCCGCGCCGCGTGCAGCCACAGTTGATACCGCTCGTGCTGCTCCAGCGTCGTCTCCACCTTCTCCGTCACCGCCGCCGTGAAGTACCGCACCGCTCCCAGCGCATAGCCTTCCGGCAGGTAGTGCCGCTCCACCAGCGCGCCATGGTCCCCGCCCCGCGCACCTGGCGATGCCGGCGCTACGATATTCGCATGGGGTTCCTCCTGGCGTTGGCCCTGTTCCCGGCCCAGGCGACCAGCTCCGTGACCATCCGCGGCACGGAAATCTGGCGGTACAGTGCCGCCGGTGCCGTCCAATTGACGCACGACGGCTGCGCAAAATCCCTCCCCTCCCTGTCCCCTTCCACCGGCCGCATCGCTTATGCCGCCCGCTGCGGTGGCTCGTCCGGGCTCGGCGTCATCGACCCCTCCGGCCGCCGCATCGCCGCACTCCCGCTGCGGTTCGCCGTCCAGCAGGATGGCGCCTGTCCCAGTCTCCTGGCACTGGAGTGGGCCGGCGACGCCGCCGTCGCCGCCACCTGCCACATCAACCCCTCCCTCAATGCCTATGTGGAGCTCGACGTCGCCACCGGCCGCGTCCGCCGCGAGCTGCTCGGTTACGGCTTCACTCGCTCGCCCGACGGCGTCCGCGTCGCCCACACCGGCTGGTACCCCCACTTCGCTCCACCCTTCGTTAAAAGCAACTACCTGCAGGCCGATCACCTCGTCCTCTACCCGCTGCCGCCGGGAAGCCGCGCCGTCGAGCTCGAACCGTTGGCCCCGCCGCCGTATTCGCCCCCTTCCGATGGATCCAACTGGTCGGGCATCCACGGGTTTCTCTCCGACTTTCTGTGGTCCCCCGATTCGCGCCGCATCGCCTTCCTCGACTGCGTCTTCCACTGGACCGCCACCGGTCCCGAGGACAACTCCGGCCAGGAGCACGACCGCCGCTGTTCCGTCGTCGCCGTCGATCTCCAGGGCCGTGCCACTGAGGCCCCTTTGCCGGACCTCTCGCCCGAAGCCATCCCCCTCCTCCGCCTCTCCTGGAGCGGCCCCCGCCAACTCTCCGTGGAAGGCCCCGTCCGCCTCACCCTCCCCGTCCCCTGAAGAGCCTCACCCCGGCGGCCGCCCGCAGCTCTCCCGCCCGTTCGCCCCGTGCCGGCGCTGAGAACTTAGGCCGTGACAGCCAATCGCCCCAATGTTTCAAACAACTTCCAGGAAAACGCTTTGGCCCGTGTGCGACACTCTTCTGCGGGGTAAGAACCGCTGGCCAGCGAGTCCCCAATTCATCGCCTCGAGTAGGGCGGGCCGCCTCGGCGGTCTTCAAATCCAGGCAACTGCTTCGAGCAGCAGCCGGCGAAAGGTAAGTCCTGATGAGCCCGAAGAAATTCGGCGGGGCGGCCAGTTTCGAACTGCGCCCCGCCGGGCGATGCCCCCGCGCGTCTTCACGCCCCCGTCAGCCACAGCACCAGCCGGAAGTACGCATACCCCGTCAGCGCCACCGACGCGATAGCCAGCCCCGTCCACACCTTCTCCCGCACCGCGTCGAACTCCCGCGGCGTCCCCGCCACGTAGCCCAACGCCAGCCCGGTCAGCAGCCCGCCGATGTGCGCCGCGTTGTCCACCCGGAAAAACGGCAGCAGCCCCCACAGCAGCCCGTAGATCGCCCAGCGCAGATAGAACGCCTTGATCGCCGAAGCCTCCGCCGACCACTTGTGCCGCAGCCCCAGCGCGATCATCGCCCCGATCAGCCCGAACAGCCCCGCCGACGCCCCCACCGTCAGCGTCGTCCCCCGCAGCATGCTCAGCAGAAACCCGCCCACCGTCGAAGCGATGTAGATCACCACCATCCGCTTCGCCCCGTACACCTCCTCCGCGTGTCGCCCCACGTCCATCAGCGCCCATAGATTGAAGCCGATGTGCATCAGGTTGCCGTGCAGAAACCCGGCCGTGATCAGCCGCCACCACTGCCCGCCGAACACGCCCTCCGGCAGCGCCGCCCCGTAGCGGATCAGCGCGTTCACCTCCCCCACCTTCTGGCTCGCCAGCATCGTTACCAGGTACATCCCGACGCACGCCGTCAGGATGGTTACCGTGGCAAACTGCGCCGACGGGATCAGCCCGCCCAGCAGGTCGCCCGCCCCGCGCAGGTCCACCGCGCGCGGCCCTACCGGCGTGTCGCAGTACGGGCAAACTTTGTCTTTGGTTGTGATGAAGGCCCGGCAGTTCGGGCACATGCGGCGTGTATCCACTGCTCCTATTGTAGCCTTCCACCGTCTCCGGACCACCTAAGGTCGTTCCTCCGTGGTACTAAGGCGAGCCGCTGATTTCTGACTCTCCTGCCGCATGTTGTACTGAGGCTGGGCCGTCGTGGTTGAACCGGCCAGTCTGTCGAGGTACGGCTATGAAACGAAATCTGATGCCGCTGCTCGGAGTGGCCTTTGTCGCGGCCGTGGTTGCCACGGGCATCTTCTACGCGCTTCTGCTGCCGAGGCTGCGCGGCACCGCCGCGGAGCACCCACCTTCGGCCGTCGCCGCCGCCGCCCCGCGCCCGGCCGAGCGCGAGGACCGCGGGCCCTCGCTCTCCATCCCTTCGGGCCGGCGCGCCGTCAGCGTCCACCCGGCCGATTCCAGCGGCGTCGTCGCCCTGCTCCGCTCCGGCAGCCGCATCGATATCCAGGTGATCAACTCGCGCGGCGACGGCCAGCTCCGCCGCATGATGGAGGACGTCGAAGTGCTCAGCGTGCAAGGCGCCGATCAGCAGCGGCCCGTCGTCACGCTGCTCGTCCGCCCCGAAGACGCCGACCGACTCAGCCTCGCCGACGCCTCCATGCAATTGCGCGTCGTCGCCCGCAATCCCAACGACCGGTCCACGGGACAGCCGCGGTCCTGAGCCCGCCATGCTCAGCATCGTCATCTTCGTGCTGATGTTCACCGGCGCCTTCCTCACGGCGCTGCTGGCGGTGTCGTTTTATTGGGCATCGCTCTACGTGCGCGCCCGCCGCTCCGGCGCGGAGCTGGCGCTCGCCGGCGGCGAAGCCTCCGAGGCGCCCGGCGTCATCCGCGACGACGACCTCAGCACCATCCACGTGTGGGCCCTGCTACTGGAGCGCTTCAGCCACGTCGAGGAGCTGCGCCGCACCATCGCCGAAGCCAACCTCAAGTGGACCGTCGGCCGCCTCACCCTCATGATGCTGCTCGGCGGCAGCGCCACCGCCGCGCTGCTGTGGCAGGTGGGCTTCGTGCCCTTGCTGCCCGGCGCTCTCGTCTCGGCGCTGGTGGCCGCCGCGCCGTACCTCTACATCCGCCAGGCGCGCCGCCGGCGCTTCCGCCGCTTCGCCGCGCAGTTCCCCGAGGCCCTCGATTCGCTCACCCGCGCGCTCAAGGCCGGCTACCCCATCTCGGCCGCCATGGAGCTGCTCGCGCTCGAGCAGCCCGAGCCGCTGGCCTCTGAGATGCGCCGCACGCGCGAGGAGTGGAACCTCGGCGTGGGCTGGGACCAGGCGCTCGACCATCTCTCCGACCGCGTCCCGCTGGCGGAGGTGGCCGTTTTCGTCGCCGCCGTCAAAATGCAGAACCGCGCCGGCGGGCGACTCAACGACGTGCTGGGCCGGCTGGGCGAAACCATGCGCGAGAACGCCGCGCTCGAAAGCGAGATCCGCGCCATCTCGGCGCACTCGCGCATCACCGGCATGGTGCTCACCGTGCTGCCCATCGTTATCGGTTTGATGATGTTCCTGGTCAGCCCGGAGTACATGGCCATCCTGCTGCGCCGCCCGGAAGGCCGCACCATTCTCGGCGTGGCCGCGCTATCCAACATCGCCGCGCACTTCATCATCAACCGCGTGGCCCGGGTGAGAACGTGAGGCCGTCATGAGCGAAGGACTGCTGACCCTCTGCTTCTTCCTCTTCGTGATGGCCACCACCGGCGCCGTGTTGCTGGTGTTCCGCTGGAAGGCCGAGCCGCGTCTGCAGGACGGCACGCTGGACCTGCCGGAGAGCCGCGCGCGCAAGGGCCTGTCGGCCGGGCTCGAGCAGTCGATGTTCGTCATCGGCGAGCTGGCGCCGCGCAGCCGCGCGGTGCGCGACCCGCTGCGCTCGCAGTTGCTGGCGGCGGGATTCCGGACGCCACACGCCCCGGCCGTGCTCTACGGCACGAAGGTGGCCACCGCACTCGTGCTCTCGCTGGTGCTCGGCTGGGTGGGCCTGCTCGACAAGGAGAGCTTGTCGCTGAGCCTGATCCTGGCGGTGTGCGGCGCGGGCTTCGGCTTCCTGCTGCCGGACCGCGTGCTCGATGCGCGCATCAAGCGGCGCCGCCTGGAACTGGAGCGGGCGCTGCCGAACGCGCTGGACCTGCTGGTGCTGAGCGTCGAGGCCGGGCAGTCTCTGGACAACGCCCTGATCGAAACCAGCCGCGAGCTGCGCGCCGTCTATCCGGACCTGGCCGGCGAGTTCGGGCAGGTGCAGGTGGAGACGCGCGCCGGCCGTTCACGCAGCGAAGTGCTCTACGCGCTGGGCCAGCGCACGGACTCGGCCGAGATCAAAAAGCTGGCCAAGGTACTGGTGGACAGCGACCGCTTCGGCACCAGCCTGGGGCCGGCGCTGCGCACGCACTCGCGCTACCTGCGCACGCGGCGCAGGCTGGAGGCGCAGGAGGCGGCGCGCAAGCTCAGCGTGAAGCTGATCTTCCCGGTGTTCTTCCTCATCATGCCGTCGATCTTCGTCATCACGCTGGGCCCCGCGGTGCTGACGTTCTACGAAGCGATGTCGTCGACACTCGGCCTGTAGCGGTCAGGGCCAGAGCCGGCCCCGCGCCCAAGCCTCGAACAGGTAGACGGCGCGGAAGCCGGAGCGCGCATGGGGCCGGGTGAATTGCGAAGCGATTCGTGGACGGCGCGGAAGCCGGAGCGCGCATGGGGCCGGTGGGCGGCGGTGGCGACGATTCGCGGCGTGATGCCGACGACGGCTGGCTTGCGGCGGTCAGGGCCAGAGCCGGTCCCACACCAAAGCTTCGAACTGGTAGACGGCGCGGAAGCCGAAGCGCTCGTAGAGGCGGATGGCGTGGTGGTTGGCGGCGGTGGCGGTGAGCGAGACCTCGTCGGCGCCGGAGGCGGCGAGCGAGGCCATGCCGCGGCGCAGCAGTTCGTAGCCGGCGCCGCGGCCCTGGTGTTCGGGCGCGAGGCAGATCTGGGCGATGTGGCCGGTGCGGGCGGCGACGCGGCTGGAGAGGCAGAGGCCCTGGGCGCGGCCGGAGGGATCGACGGCCACCCAGGAGGCGTCGGCGGCGAAGTGGCCGCAGCCGGGGAACTGGACGATGTTCTGGAGGAAGCGGCGGGCGCCGCGGGCGGAGTGGTACTGGTCGTTGATCTCGCTATCGACGTGGCCGGAGTAGACGGCGGCGATGAGGTCGGCGGACTCGTCGAGCCAGCGCATGGTCCAGGGCTCGATGCGCAGGCCGGGGTCGGCGTCCCAGGGGCGGAGGGCGTGGAGGCCTGAGAGCGGGGCGAGCATGAAGTGGCGCGGGTAGGCGTGGGGGCGGAGGCCGGCGGGGGCGAGCTGGCCGGAGCGGGCGCCGAGGTGCATGAGCTGGGCCTCGACGCGGCGGATCCAGGGATTGCGGCGGAGCTCGCCGAGGGCGGCGCCGAGGAGGGCGTTTTCGCTGGAGGGCGAGCGCCAGGCGCCGCGCAGGTAGAGGTCGCCGATGAGGCCCTTGTGTTCCTCTCCGACCCAGTAGACGTAGCCGACGACTTCGCTGCCGTCGAGCAGGGCGAAGCCTTCGAGGGCCTGCATGGCGGCGTAGCGCAGCACGAGATCGGCCGAGGCGGTGAAGTCCCAGTGCAGGAGGGCGAGCCAGCGTGCCTTCTCCTCCGCGAGCAGAGGCAGGAGCTCGGAGGCGGCGAGTTCTCGCAGGGCGGCGAGCCGGGGCGCGCGCACCTGCTCGCGCGAGGTCATAGCCGGATCATAGCAGGCCGCGAGGGGCGCGGCGTCAGGCGCCTTTATAGTCGCGCAGGAACTGCTTGATGGAGCGCAGGGCCTGGCGGGTGCGGTGGTGGTTCTCGATGAGGGCGAAGCGGACGTGGCCGTCGCCGGCGGGGCCGAAGCCGATGCCGGGGGAGACGGCGACGAGGGCCTTTTCGAGGAGCTGCTTGGCGAAGTCGAGCGAGCCGACGCCGCGGAACTGCTCGGGGATGGGGGCCCAAACAAACATGGAGCCTTTTGGTTTTTCGACGGGCCAGCCGGCGGCGTTGAGGCCGTCGATAAGGAGGTCGCGGCGGCGCTCGTAGAGGTGGCAGATCTTGTGGACCTCGTCTTCGCAGTCGCGCAGGCCGATGATGGCGGCGATCTGGATGGGCTGGAAGTTGCCGTAGTCGAGGTAGCTCTTGATGCGGGCCAGCGCCTGGATCATCTTGGGATTGCCGAGGCAGAATCCGACGCGCCAGCCGGCCATGTTGTAGCTCTTGGTCATCGAGAAGATCTCGACGGCGACGTCCTTGGCGCCTTCGACCTGGAGGATGCTGGGGGCTTTGTAGCCGTCGAAGCAGAGGTCGGCGTAGGCGAAGTCGTGGAGCACCATGGTGCCGTGGAAGCGGGCGATGCGGATGATCTCCCTGAAGAAGTCGAGATCGACGCAGACGGTGGTGGGGTTGTGGGGGAAGTTGAGGAGGATGAGCTTGGGCGGCTTGACGGACTTGCGGTAGAGGGCCTCGAGGTCGTTGAGATAGGCGGCGGGGCTGGTGACGGGGAGGGGCACGGCCTGGCCTTCGGCCATGATGACGCCCCACTGGTGGATGGGGTAGCAGGGCATGGGGGTGACGACCTGGTCGCCGGGCCCGATGACGGCGAACATGAGGTGGGCGAGGGCATCCTTGGCGCCGATGGTGACGATGGCTTCGGATTCGGCGTCGAGCTCGACGCCGTAGTTGCGGGCGTAGCGCTTCGAGATTTCGTGGCGCAGGTTGGGGATGCCGCGGGAGACCGAATAGCGGTGGTTCTTGGGGTTGCGTGCGGCCTCGGCCAGTTTGCTGACGATGGGGCGCGGGGTGGCGCCGTCGGGGTTGCCCATGCCGAAATCCACGACGTCGTACTGGGCGGCGCGGAGCTTGGCCTTCATCTCGTTGACGACGGCAAAGACGTACGGGGGCAGCTTGGATATGCGATAGAACTCGTCTGGCAGAGAACCCATATCTCTTCATGCTACACTGCCGGGCATGAGAGCCTACTGTTGGGCCTGCGTGCTGGCGTCGGTGCTTGCCTTTGGCATCGCCTGCGGCCAGCCTGCGAAGGCCGCCAAAGAGATTGACTACGACCAACTGGCGAAGCTGCTGGAGCAGCCGGGCAAGGTCTTCTTCCTGGACGTGCGCGAGCCCTATGAGATTTCGCATCTCGGCTCGGTGAAGGGGTATGTGAACATCCCGATGAGCCAACTGGCTGCGCGCATGAGCGAGATACCGAAGGACAAGCTGATCGTCACGCTTTGAAGCCAGGGGAGCCGGGCCGCCCGTGTGGCGGCCATTCTGGAAGAGCAGGGCTACAAGACGCTGGGTTCGTGCGGGCTGGAGAAGGTGAAGCGCCAGAGCGGCGGGAAGCTGCCGGGGGGCGCGAAGGCGAGATAGGAAAAGGGTGCCGGAATTTCTGCCGTTGGAATTCGAGCGGCTGGACGGCGGCGAGCAGCGGCGGCGCGCGGAGGAGTTCCGCGCGCGGCTGGCGACGCGGCGGTCGGTGCGGCATTTCAGCGCTGAGCCGGTGCCGTACGGGCTGATCGAGACGGCGATCCGGGCGGCGGCGTCGGCGCCGTCGGGGGCGAACCAGCAGCCGTGGACGTTCGTGGTGGTGGGGGACGCCGAAACAAAACGGCGGATTCGCGTGGCGGCGGAGGCGGAGGAGAAGGAGAACTACGAGCGGCGGATGCCGGAGGAGTGGCTGGAGGCGCTGGAGCCGTTCGGGACGGACTGGCGCAAGCCGTTTCTGGAGACGGCGCCGTGGCTGATCGTGGTGTTCCGGCAGGACTACGGGCTTTGCGGGGACCTGAAAGTGAAGCACTACTACGTGCAGGAGTCGGTGGGGATCGCGACGGGGTTTCTGCTGGCCGGGCTGCACCTGGCCGGCCTCGCGACGCTGACGCACACGCCGAGCCCGATGGGGTTTCTTTCGGAAATTCTGGAAAGACCGAAGAATGAGAAGGCGCTCGTGGTGATTCCGGTGGGGTATCCGGCGGCGGGGGCGATGGTGCCGGCGGTGGGGAAGAAGGGGATGGGGGAAGTGGCGGTGGTGCGGTAGGGGAGTTCGGCGGCGAGAGCCGGCGCCGGGGCGCCGGCCCAGCGCGGGTGGTTACCAGCGTTTGTCTTTGATGGCGCGGGAGGCGAGGCGGATGGCGCGGTCGCGGCGCTTGCGGGCGAGTTCGTCGAGTTCGGCGCGGAACCTGCCGGGCGGGGCGGCCTCGGGCTGGGCATGCCAGGGCATAACTTCGCGGAGGCCGGGGAGGTCCGCGAGGAGCCAGCCGCAGGGCAGGGGTGTGAGCCAGCGGGTGGTGGTGGTATGGACGCTGCGGCCGCCGGCGGCGCGCACGGGCGCCGTTGGCTGGACGGGTTCGCCGAGGAGGCGGTTGGTGATGGTGCTCTTGCCAGCTCCAGAGGAGCCGAGCAGGGCGGCGGTCTGAGCCTCGGCGGCCACGCCCGACAGGACCAGCGGCACGTCGTCCTGGAGGGCGGAGAGCAGGAGGACGCGGGCGCCGCGCGCGGAGGCGGCGGTTTCCCGCAGGCGGCTGGAGGCAGCGGGGCAGGCGTCGCGCTTGTTCAGGACCACGACCGGGCGGACGCCGCCGGATTCGGCGAGCAGCAGGTAGCGCTCGAGGCGGGCGAGGTTGTAGTCCTGGTCGAGGCCCATGACGATGAGGGCGACGTCGACGTTGGCGGCGAGGAGTTGGGGTTCGAGGCGGCGGCCGGCGGCCTTGCGCTCGAGGACACCGCGGCGGGGCAGCACGGCTTCAATCCGGGACCAGCAGGGGCTGCAGGCGACCCAGTCGCCGGTGACGGCCTGGAGGCCGCGGCGCGCGGAGCGCAGCCACTTCTCTCCTTCGCCGGACGCGCAGAGCCAGGCTCCGTACTCCTGGCGGACGACGCGCGCGGGCCGGCACCCGGCCGCGCGGAATGGTTCAAACAGGTCTGCCCACACGGGCGACCAGCCAAATTGTTTCAACAAGGAATTTCCCTCCAGACACACCGCGGGTGGAACAGGGATCCGTGGATGGATCCGGCCGCCGGGGTCTAGAGAGCAATGGGCTGCAGGGGCGTTACCAAGTTCCAGGCTAGCACGCGCGGGCGATGGCGGCGGCGATCTGGGCTCCGTGGAAGCGGCCGTTTTCTATGAAGATTTCGTTGGTGTGGAGGCCGGCTACGAGGACGCCGGCGAGGAAGACGCCTTTGCGCTCGCTTTCGAGGGTTTCGGGATTGAGGTTCGGGCGGCGGGTCTCGGGATCGAAGCGGATGCCGTGCTTCTCGAGGAAGTCCGTGTCGGGGTGGTAGCCGGTCATGGCGAAGACGAAATCGTTTTTTATTTCAACATCGCCATTTGGGGTGGAAATGACTACTGAAATTTCTTTGATTTCATTAATGCCGCTTTCGAAATAGGCCTGGATTTCTCCGGATTTAATGCGGTTCTCGATGTTGGGGAGGATCCAGTACTTGATGCGCTGTGAGAGCTGGGGGCGGCGGTGGACGAGGGTGACGCGGGCTCCGGTCCAGTGGAGCTCGAGGGCGGCGATGGCGGCTGAATTCTTGCCGCCGACGACCACGACATCGTGGCCGAAATAGGGATGCGCTTCCTTGTAATAATGAATTACTTTTTTAAGATTTTCGCCGGGCACGTTGAGGAGATTCGGGCGGTCGTAGTAGCCGGTGGCGAGGATGACCTTGCGGGCCGCGTAGGCGTGGGCGTTGCCGTGGCGGTCTTCGGTGCGGACGGAGAAGGCGCCGTCCTGGCCTTCGAAGCCGAGCACGCGCTCGTATTGATGGATGTCGAGGCCGTAGTGGTCCGCGACGCGGCGGTAGTATTTGAGGGCCTCGCCGCGGACGGGTTTTTCGCCGAGGCTGGTCATGGGGAGATCGCCGATTTCGAGCAGCTCGGGGGTGGTGAAGAACACCATGTTGGTGGGGTAGTGGTAAAGCGAGTTGGTCAGGCAGCCCTTGTCGAAGAGGACGGCGGCGAGGCCGCGCTTTTTGAGTTCGATGCCGCAGGCGAGGCCGGTGGGGCCGGCGCCGACGATCACCGCATCGAGCATGGCTAGAGCATTCCTTCGACGCTGGAGTAGACGGCGTCGAGGGCGGCGGGGAGGGCGGCGGCGTCCCTGCCGCCGGCTTCGGCGAGATCGGGGCGGCCGCCGCCCTTGCCGCCGACGGCCTGGGCGACGTTGCCGGCGAGCTTGCCGGCGTGGACCTTGGAGGTGATGTCCTTCGTCACGGCGCTGACGATGGCGACGCTGCCCTCCTCGCCGGAGGCGAGGACGATGACGGCGGAAGGCCACTTGTTGCGGAAGGCGTCGGCGAGGTTGCGCATCTGGGCGCGGTCCATGCCGTCGAGGCGGGCGGCGAGGACGCGGACGCCCTTGATTTCGCGGGCCTGGGTTTCGAGGGCGCCGGCGGCGGAGTGGGCCACCTTCTCCTTGAGCTGCTCGACCTGGCGCTCCAGCGTCTTCTGCTGGGCGATGAGTTTCTCCATGTGATCGAGCATTTCGTGTTCGGAGGTGCGGAGGAGGCCGGCGGCCTTCTGGACGAGGCCGGCGGCTTCCTGGAAGCGCTTGAGGGCGCCGATGCCGGTGACGGCCTCGATGCGGCGGACGCCGGCGGAGATGGAGCCTTCGTAGACGATTTTGACGAGGCCGATTTCGCCGGTGCGGTGGACGTGGGTGCCGCCGCAGAGCTCGCGGGAGAATTCGCCGACGGTGACGACGCGGACCTTCTCGCCGTACTTTTCGCCGAACAGGGCCATGGCGCCGGTTTCGAGGGCCTTGTCGAGTTCCATCTGGTTGGTGTGGACGGGGGTGTCGTCGACGACCTGGTTGTTGGCCAGGCGCTCGATGTCGGCGATTTCGTCGGGGTCGACGGCGGCGTAGTGGGAGAAGTCGAAGCGGAGGCGGGAGGGCTCGACGACGCTGCCGGCCTGCTTGACGTGGGTGCCGAGGACCTTGCGCAGGGCGGCGTGGAGGAGGTGGGTGCCGGTGTGGTTGCGCATGGAGGCGCGGCGGGCCGTTTCATTGACGGCGGCGCGGACGAGCTCGCTGACGCGCAGCGGAGCCACGGCGCGGGCC
Source organism: Bryobacterales bacterium (assembly GCA_027324255.1). Lineage (GTDB taxonomy): Bacteria > Acidobacteriota > Terriglobia > Bryobacterales > Bryobacteraceae > Paludibaculum. Next base: position 22,134 of record DAHVTI010000351.1, read on the forward strand.
TTGTGAACGATCAAGCCGGGGACGGCGTAGCAAGTGGCCGTGACATGGGCGAGGGGCTCGCCGGTGTGGCTGTCGAGGAGGACGCCGGTGTCGCCGACCTGGCCGCCGGATTCGGCGTAGAGGGGGGTGCGGTCGAGGACGATCTCGCATTCGGCGCCGGCGTCGACGGAGGCCTGCTGCTGCTGATCGACGAGGAGGGCGAGGATTTCGCAGGGGCCGTAGGAGAGGTGCTCGTAGCCGAAGAACTGGGTGCGCCCGCGGCCGAGGAGTTCCTGGTAGACGGGAGCGATTTGGGCCTTTTCGGCGCCCTTCCAACTGGCGCGGGCGCGTTCGCGCTGCTTTTCCATGGCCTGCTCAAAGCCGGGGACGTCGATGGTGAGGCCCTGCTCGCGAGCCATGTCGAGCTGCTCGTCGAGGGCCATGCCGTAGGTGTCGTAGAGCTTGAAAGCGGCGGCGCCGGGCAGGACGCCTCCGGCGGCGGTTCTGGCTTCGTCGTGGAAGACCTTCTCCGCGATCTGGAAGGTTGTCGAGTAGCGGTGCTCCTCGTCCTTGACGACGCGGGCGACGCGCTGGACGCTTTCGAGAAGGTCGGGGTAGGGGCCCTTCATCCAATCGGCGACGAAGCCGGTGAGCTGGTAGAGGAAGGGGTCGGCGGCGCCGATCATGCGGGCGTTGCGCATGGCGCGGCGCATGATTTTGCGAAGGACGTAGCCGCGGCCTTCATTGGAGGGGACGACACCGTCGTTGATGAGGAAGGCGGTGGAGCGGGCGTGGTCGGCGCAGATGCGGAGGACGGAGTCGGTGCGGGGATCGGAGCCGTAGGGCTTGCCGAGGAGGCGGCCGGCCTCTTCGACGATGGCGAGGAGGAGGTCGCAATCGTAGTTGGAGAGCTTGCCCTGCATGATGGCGGCGACGCGCTCGAGGCCCATGCCGGTGTCGATGGAGGGTTTCGGGAGGGGACTGAGGCGGCCGGAGGGATCGCGGTCGAACTGCATGAAGACGAGGTTCCAGATTTCGACGAAGCGGCCGCCGCCGTCGAGGGGGAACTGTTCGTGCTCGCGGCCGGGCTCGGCGGTACCGGGGCCGAGGTCGTAGTGAATTTCAGAGCAGGGGCCGCAGGGGCCGGTTTCGCCCATCTGCCAGAAGTTGTCTTTTTCGTCGAGGCGGAAGATGCGGTCCCTGGAGACGCCGGCGACCTTCTGCCAGAGCTGTTCGGCCTCGTCGTCCTCGCGGAAGACGGTGACGTAGAGGCGGTCCTTGGACAGGCCGTAGACGTTGGTGACGAGGTCCCAGGCGAAGTCGATGGCATCCGTTTTGAAGTAGTCGCCGAAGGAGAAGTTGCCCATCATCTCGAAGAAAGTATGGTGGCGGCGGGTGTAGCCGACATTTTCGAGGTCGTTGTGCTTGCCTCCGGCGCGGACGCACTTCTGGGCGGTGGTGGCGCGGGAGTAGTCGCGCTTTTCCAGGCCGAGGAAGACGTCCTTGAACTGGTTCATGCCGGCGTTGGTGAACAGGAGGGTGGGGTCGTCGGCGGGGACGAGAGAGGAAGAGCGCACCACGCGGTGGCCGCGGGCGGCGAAGAAATCGAGGAACTTCTGGCGGATATCGTGACCGGTCACATATTTATTGTGACACAGGGGTTTTGGGGTCCGGCCCGGGCGAAGGCGCCGCGGATTGGGCGTCCGGCTACTGGCGGAAGAGGACCTGGGCGAATTCGTGGCAGCCTTTGTGGCCGGAGGCGAGCCAGCGGGCGGCCCAGAGGGCGCCGCGGGCGAAGCCTTCGCGGCTGCGGGCGGTGTGGCGGAGGGTGATGGTATCGGCGACGGAGTCGAAGCCGATTTCGTGGGTGCCGGGGATGGCGCCGGCGCGATTGGAGGAGACGTCGACGCGGCGTTTGTAACCGGAGTTGCGCATGTCGTCGACGAGCTTGAGGAGGGTGCCGGAGGGAGCGTCCTTTTTGGCGGAGTGGTGGATTTCCCAGGCCCAGGCTTCGTAGTCGTCCTGGGCGGCGAAGAGGCGGGCGGCCTCGACGACGGCGCGCTGGAAGACGTTCATGCCGATGGAGAAGTTGGGGCTGTAGATGAAGCCGGTGTGGTTTTTGTCGAAGCAGGCCTTGACCTCGTCGAGGTGGACGTACCAGCCGGTGGTGCCGGAGACGGTGGGGACGGCGAGCTCGGCGAGGCGGACGAGGTTGGCGGAGGCGACGTCGGGGGTGGTGAATTCGATGGCGGCGGCGATGTCCTTGAAGTTGGAGTGGGTGAAGCCCTCGCCGGCGGCGTTGTTGTTGATGTCGAGGATGAGCGAGGTGGTGAAGCCGTATTCGGGGGCGAGACGATCGAGCATGCGGCCCATTTTGCCGTAGCCGATGAGAGCGAGATTCATGAGAGACCTCCTGATTGGAACACTTCGGGATCGATGGTGGAGAAGAATTCGGAGTGGAGCGCCCGGACGGCGGAGACGAGGGTGGCGCCGTCGACGACGAAGCTGACGTTATTGAACGAGGCGCCCTGGCTGATCATGCGGATATTGACATGGCGGAGGGCGCCGAAGATGCGGGCGCCGAGGCCGGAGGTATCGCGGAGGGCGTCGCCGACGAGGCAGATGATGGCCTGGTCGCGGACGATGGTGACTTCGGCGATGCGGGAGAGCTCTTCCTCGATTTCGGGGAGAGCGCGGGTCTGGTCGATGGTGAGGGCGACGCAGACCTCGGAGGTGGTGACCATGTCGACGGGGGTCTTGTAGCGGTCGAAGACCTCGAAGATGCGGCGGAGGAAGCCGTGGGCCATGAGCATGCGGAGGCTGCGGACCTCGACGACGGTGATGTCCTTCTTGCAGGCGATGGACTTGACGGGGCAGGAGGAGGAGACGGCATCGGCGACGATGAGGGTGCCGCCGACGTCGGGGCGGCGGGAGTTGAGGATGCGGACGGGGATGTTTTTCTCGATGGCGGGCTGGACGGTGGAGGGGTGGAGGACCTTGGCGCCGAAGTAGGCGAGTTCGGCGGCTTCGGGGAAGGAGATGCGTTTGACGAGGTGGCCGCCGGGGAGGACGCGGGGGTCGCAGGTGAGCATGCCGTCGACGTCGGTCCAGATCTGGATCTCGTCGGCTTCAATGCCGGCGCCGGCGATGGCGGCGGAAAAATCGGAGCCGCCGCGGCCGAGGGTGGTGGTGACTCCTTCAGAAGTAGCGCCGATGAAGCCGCCCATGACGGCGACGCGGCCCTGGAGGAGGGGGACGACCTTTTCGCGGAAGCGGGCGTAGGTGCGGCTGTAGAGGGGGAGGGCCTGGGAGTGGCGGGAGTCGGTGATAAGGCGGCGTCAACAAATAATGGTAGCAACTTGACGTGAATGGAGATATACTTGTGCACATGGCGAGCGACGCTGATTCCCTTCGGAGGAAGTTCTCTAAGGTGTGGGCGCTGCTGGACGAACGGAGTCGGCGGCTTATGGCTGCCAGTGAAGCTCTCTCTTTGGGGTATGGAGGTGTTTCGATAATTCGACGGGCCAGTGGGCTGTCACGAAAGGCGATTGCCAAGGGGATACGCGAGATCGCTGATGGAAACGTGATGGCGGGTCGCATTCGCCGTCCGGGGGCAGGCCGCAAGAGCATCCTCGAACACGATCCCAAGCTCCTCGTCACGTTGGAGCGTCTGATCGAACCGGAAACGCGAGGCGATCCGGAATCACCCTTGCGATGGATCTGCAAGAGTACTCGGACTCTGGCCGCTCAACTGACGCGGCAGAAGCATCCGGTCAGTCATGAGAAAGTGGCGCAACTGCTGCGCGACCAACACTACAGCCTACAAAGCAACCGGAAGACGGAGGAAGGCGCGAATCATCCGGATCGCGACGCGCAATTCCGTCATATCAACGCCGAAGTGAAGCGATCCTTGGCGGCTGGCATGCCGGTGATATCGGTCGACACCAAGAAGAAGGAACTGCTCGGAAACTACAATAACGCTGGCCAACAGTGGCATGCCGCAAAGAAGCCTGTCAAGGTCAACGGGCACGACTTTCCATCTCCCGACGTTCCCCGCGCCTATCCGTATGGCATCTACGACCTGGCGCGCAACACGGGCTTCGTGAACGTGGGGACGGACCATGACACGGGAGCGTTCGCGGTGGCGTCTATCCGGGGATGGTGGCGTAGCGAAGGCAGGGCCTTGTATTCGCGGACGCGCGCGCTGCTGATCACAGCCGATGGCGGGGGCAGCAATGGCTCACGGTTGCGACTTTGGAAACTGGAGTTGCAGAAGCTAGCCGATGAAACGGACCTTTCGATTTCCGTCTGTCACTTTCCGCCTGGCGCCAGCAAATGGAACAAGGTAGAACACCGGCTGTTCTCTTTCATCTCTTCGAATTGGCGCGGCGAACCGCTTCGCGACTATGAGACGATCGTGAATCTGATCGCTCGCACGACGACCGCCAAAGGACTCCAGGTGACCTGCCGTCTGGATCGTCGGAAATATCCGACTGGCAGGAAGGTGACGAATGAGGAAATCAGGCGAGTGAACCTGCAACAGGCCAAGTTTCACGGCGAATGGAATTACACCATTCACCCTTCCACGCACTAAACTCAGTTGCTACCTTTATTT
>DAHVTI010000366.1 GCA_027324255.1 Bryobacterales bacterium
CCGAACCGCACCTCCTTGCCCTCCATGTTGCCCCCCGGCTGCGTCTGTGTTGCGCCGCTCTGGAGCCCCAGCTTGGCCAGAATCGGATTCCCCGCCTGCTCCGAGCCGTACAGCACCAGCACGCCCGCCAGGAACATCACCCCCATCGCCGCGAACACCGCCCACCCTTGCCGCGTGTCTCCCGTCATCCGCCCGAAGACATAGGTCAGCCCGGCCGGGATCAGGAAGATCATCAGCATCTGCGCCATGTTGGTCAGCGGCGTGGGGTTCTCGTAGGGGTGCGTCGAGTTCGCATTGAAGAATCCCCCGCCGTTCGTCCCCAGCATCTTGATCGCCTCCTGCGACGCCGCCGGCCCCTGCGCGATCACCTGCTCCTTGCCCTCCACCGTCGTCGCCTTCGTGTACGCGTTCAGGTTCTGCACCACGCCCTGCGAGCACAGGAACAGCGCCGCCACCAGCGACAGCGGCAGCAGCACGTACACCGTGCCCCGCACCAGGTCCGTCCAGAAGTTCCCGATCGAGTTCACCTGCTGTCGCGCGAAGCCGCGGATCAGCGCCACCGCCACCGCGATCCCCGCCGCCGCCGAAGTGAAGTTGTGCATCGTCAGCCCGGCCATCTGCGCCAGGTAGCTCAGCGTCGTTTCGCCGGAGTAGTTCTGCCAGTTCGTGTTGGTCGTGAAACTCACCGCCGTGTTGAAAGCCAGGTCGGGCGTCATCGCCGTGGCGTTCGCCGGCGCGTGCGCCGTTCCGAATCCCATCGGATTCAGAGGCAGCCAGCCTTGCAGCCGGACCAGCACGTACAACGCCAGGGCGCTGAAGACGCTGAAAGAGAGCAGGCTCGCCGCGTACTGCGTCCAGCGCTGCTCGGCGTCCTCCTGCACCCCGCCCAGCCGGTAGCACACCCGCTCCAGTGGCCGCAGCAGCGGATGCAGGGACGTCCTCTCCCCGTTGAAAACGCGCGCCATGTAGGTGCCCAGCGGCTTCGTCGCCGCCGCCACCAGCAGGCAATAGATCGCGATTTGCAGAATTCCCAGTGCCGTCATACTCTCCTCAGAACCGCTCCGGCTTCAGGAGCGCGTAAACCAGGTACACGAACAGCAGGATTGCCGCCCCGCCGGCGATTGCGTAGTCCATCTCTTCTCCTTGGTTTGCCTGTGGCTCAGAGCTTTTCGCAGGCCTTCGCCGCCAGCCACAGCCCGCAGAACGACACCACCATCACGCCCGTGTAGAACAGGTCCGCCATCGCTACCGCCCCTCCGCCATCACCACGTGATAGCCCTGCCGCCGCAGCTTCCAGGCCAGCCGCGCCCCGCCCGGCGGCCGCAGGATCCCCGTATCGCCCACCACCACCAGCGACCCCGGGCACAGCGCGTATTCCAGCATCGCGTCCCGGTCCCGGCAGTACCGCACGTCCACCTTCACCTCCACCCCGGCCTCCGCCGTCAGCGCCCGGAAGCTCCGCTTCGTGAACTCCGCCGTCACCGGCGGATCGGTCAGAGGCCGCGGGTACGGCACGATCTGCGGCACGATGATCCGCACCCGCGCCGCCAGGCCCCGCGCCAGCTCCGCCGCCGTCTCCAACGCCCGCCGCGTCGCCCGCGGCGAGGTGTGAATCACCACTACCTCAGCCTGCGTGTCCGTGAGTTCTCCAAAACCCTCCGGCTCCCGCCCCCACATCCCCGTCTGGAATCCGTTCTGTTTCCCTGTTAGCTGCGTCAAGCTAATTGCCTGTCTCCGGTTCCCAGCCTACGGGCCGGGACCTAAAGAAGGCATAAAGATGGGGTAAGGATTTTATAAGAGCCGCTTTTGCCACATCTTCGCGATGAGTGGGGCACGCCTCCTCTGGCCGCCATAGCCCTGTCAGGATCGAATGAGGCCACGTCTGCGGCCGGCCCCCAGGTCGGCCCTCGCGCCGGCCTCACCTTCCGCGCTCTCGCCAGGAGAGTCCCCCTCACCCCCCCGGCTTCGCGAACCGGTACCCCACCCAAGGCTCCGTCAGCAGATACCGCGGCTGCGACGGATCCGGCTCGATCTTCTTTCGCAACTGGTTGATGAACACCCGCAGGTACTCCACCTGGTCCCCGTAGTCCGGCCCCCACACCGCCTGCAGCAGCCGCGTGTGCGGGATCGGCACGTTCGGGTTCGTCACCAGGTAGTGCAGCAGGTCGAACTCCTTCGGCGTCAGCCGCACTTCTCGCCCGCCCGCCACTACGCGCCGCTGCGCCAGGTTGATCTGCAGCCCCTCCATCTCCACCGTCTCCGTGCTGTCCTCCGCCGCCGGCAGCCGCCGCAGCGCCGCCCGGATCCTCGCCAGCAGCTCCGGCGTCCCGAACGGCTTCGTGATGTAGTCGTCCGCCCCGGCGTCCAGCGCCGCCACCTTGTCCTGCTCGCTGTCCCGCACCGTCAGCATCAGGATCGCCGCCTCCGACCCCCGCCGGATCTCCCGGCACGTCTCCAGCCCCCCCATCCCCGGCATGTTCATGTCCAGCAGGATCAGGTCCGGCCGGTTCGTCCGCAGCGCCTCCAGTGCCTCCTCCCCCGTCCGCGCCGCGAACACCTCGTAGCCCTGCGCCGTCAGCGTCGCCTTCAACACCCGCCGGATCTGCGGCTCGTCGTCCACCACCAGGATTCTGCCCGCGCTCATCCCGCCTTCTCCTTCCGGCCCGCCGGCAGCCACAGTTGAAACTCGGCCCCCTCCCGCGCCTCTCCCTCCACCCGCAGCTCGCCCCCGTGTGCCCGCGCAATCTCCCTCGCGATGTACAGCCCCAGCCCGCTGCCCGGCACCCGGTCTCTCACCCCCTGCCGCCGGTAGAATTTGTCGAACACCCGCTCCCGCTCCCTCTCCGGGATCCCCGGCCCCCGGTCCCGCACCCGGATCAGCACCCCTCCCTCCGCCGCCTCCGCGTCCACCTCCACCCGCGACCCCGCCGGCGAGTACTTCAGGCTGTTGTCGATGAGCTGCCGTATCGCCAGAGCCACCAGCTCGCCGTCCGCTTCCACCGCCGGCAATCCCGGCGCCGCCTCCACCTTCCACTCCCTGCCCTCCAGCCGCGGCCCGAACTGCTCCATCACCCGCCCGATCGCCTCCGCCACGTCCATCCGCCGCCGGTTCAGTTTCACCTTTCCCGCGTCGATCTGCGACATCCGCACCGCTTCCGTCACCAGCCGGTCCAGCCGGTTAGTCTCTTCATCGATAATCGCCGTCAACTCCTGCTGCTCCGCCGACAGCCCCGCCGGCTCCGACAGCAGCGACGTCGACGCCGCCTTGATCGACGTCAGCGGCGTCTTGAACTCGTGCGCGATGGCGTCCAGCAGCGTGGACTTGAACTCCTCGCTCTGCCGCGCCGCCTCCGCCCGGTTCGCCGCCTCCTCCGTCCGCACCCGCTCCAACGCAATCGCCACCAGGTTCAACAGCGCCTGCAGCGCCCCGTCCGGCATCTCCGTCCCCTTCAGCGCCAGGCTCCCGATCGGCTGCCCCCCCAGGGTCACGGCCGCCACCAGCGCGCCGCTGCTCCCCTCCTGCACCTCTCCTCCCCGCAGCCCCACCTGCCGCAAAGTCTCCTCGATCCCCGGCAGGTCCTCCTCTCCCCCCCGGTACACCTCCCCCGTCGCTCCGTCCAGCAGCGCCACCCCCCGGCAGTCGAAGACCGCGGCGATGTGTCTCGCCGCCTGCGCCCCAATCGGCTGCGTCGCGTCCGTCAGCAGGATCGACCGGCTCAGCGCGTACAACTGCTCCGTCTCCCTCTGCCGGTCCAGAGCCTCCTGAGCC
>DAHVTI010000395.1 GCA_027324255.1 Bryobacterales bacterium
TTCTCGCCCGAGACCGGGATTTTCGGCGTCCTCTCGCTCACGGCTTTCCTGCTGTTCTTCGGGGCGACGGGCAAGTCGGCCCAGATCCCGCTGTTCACCTGGCTGCCCGACGCGATGGAAGGCCCGACGCCGGTGTCGGCGTTGATTCACGCGGCCACGATGGTGACGGCGGGCGTCTACATGTGCGCCCGGTCCAACGCGCTCTTCTCGCTGACTCCGGAGACGTCGCACATCGTGGCGGCGGTGGGCGCGGCGACGGCCATTCTGGCGGCCTCCATCGGCCTGGTGCAGAACGACATCAAGCGCGTGCTGGCCTATTCGACGGTGTCGCAGCTCGGCTACATGTTCGTGGCGGTGGGCGTGGGCGCTTACTGGGTGGCGGTGTTCCACCTCTACACGCACGCTTTCTTCAAGGCCCTGCTCTTCCTCGGCTCCGGCTCCGTGATCCACGCCATGAGCGGCGAGCAGGACATGCGCAAGATGGGCGGGCTGAAGGACAAGATTCCGGTGACGTTCCGCACGATGTTCATCGGGTCGCTGGCGATTGCGGGCATCCCAGGGCTGGCCGGGTTCTTCTCGAAGGACGAGATCCTGTGGCAGACGTGGTCGTCGCCGCTGGGGTCACGGATGCTGTGGGTGGTTGGCTTCGTCACGGCGGCCATGACCGCCTTCTACATGTGGCGGCTGATGTTCATGACCTTCTACGGCGAAGGGCGCATGGACGAGCACACGAAGCACCACGTCCACGAGTCGCCGAAGTCGATGACGGTGCCGCTGATGGTGCTGGCCGGCGGATCGGTGTGCGCGGGCTGGATCGGCATGCCGAAGGTGTTCGGCGAGAACGGATTCATGCAGGCGCTGGAGCGCTGGATGGCGCCGGTGTTCGAGGCGGGCGGGGAAGCGGCGCACGCGGTGGCGGAACACGGCGCGGCGGCGCATCACGACACGACCATGGAATGGGTCCTGATGGGCCTTTCGATCGGCGTGGCGGTGGCCGGGATCCTGCTGGCGCGGCACATCTACGTGCGGCTGAAAGAGAACGAGCGGCCGACGGGCGGGGCCATCTACCCGGTGCTGCTGAACAAGTGGTACGTGGACGAGATGTACGACTTCCTGTTCGTGAACGGGTTTTCGAAGGGCGGCGGCAACATGATGGCGGAGTTCGACCGCACGGTGGTGGACGGCGGGGTGAACGGCACGGCCTGGCTGACGCGGCTGACCTCGAGCATCTCGATGTGGTACGACACCTGGATCGTGGACGGGCTGGTGAACCTGACGGCCTTCACGGTGCGGGCGTTCTCCTACCCGGTGCGGTTCTTCCAGACCGGATTCATCCACTCCTACGCCCTGGTCTTCCTCGGGGGCGTGCTGGCCATCTTCGGCTATTACTGGTGGGTGCGCTAAGCGAGGAGCATGACGATGACATCCAACCTCCTCTCCGTGATCCTCTTCACCCCGCTGGCGGGCCTGCTGGTGCTGCTGTTCATCCCTTCGGGGAACAAGAAGCTGATCAAGCTGTGGGCCAACATCACGGCCGCGGCCGGCTTCCTGGTGTCGGTGCCGCTGGTGCTGAACTTCAACCGCCACCTGGACGGCTACCAGTTTGTGGAGCGCATGGACTGGATCCCGCCGCTGGGCGTGCAGTACCTGATCGGGGTGGACGGCATCAGCGTGCTGATGGTGATGCTGACCACGATCATGGGCTTCCTGGCGATCTTCTCTTCGTGGGACTCGATCAAGGACCGCGAGAAGGAATACTACGCCATGTTCCTGCTGCAGCAGACGGGCATGATCGGCGTCTTCATCTCGCTGGACTTCCTGCTGTTCTACGTGTTCTGGGAGCTGGTGCTGGTGCCGATGTACTTCATCATCGGCGTGTGGGGCGGCCCGCGGAAGCTCTACGCCGCGATTAAGTTCTTCCTGTACACGCTGGCCGGCGGCGTGCTGATGCTGCTGGGCATCCTGACGCTGTACTTCCAGTACGCGACGCAGTTCGGCCGCTATACCTTCGAGATCGGCGAGCTGATGAAGCTGAACCTGCCGCTCGGCCTGCAGCAGTGGGTGTTCTGGGCCTTCTTCCTGGGCTTCGCCATCAAGGTGCCGATGTTCCCGTTCCACACCTGGCTGCCGGACGCGCACACGGAGGCGCCGACGGCGGGCTCGGTGATTCTGGCGGCGGTGCTGCTGAAGATGGGCACGTACGGCTTCATCCGCTTCTCGCTGCCGCTGCTGCCGAACGCGTCGGCGGACAAGACGATTGTGACGGTGCTGGCGACGCTGTCGATCATCGGCATCCTGTACGGCGCGCTGGTGAGCCTGATGCAGCAGGACTGGAAGAAGCTGGTGGCCTACTCGTCGGTGAGCCACCTGGGCTTCTGCACGCTGGGCATCTTCGCCCTGAACCAGGCGGGCATCGCGGGCAGCGTGATCCAGCAGATCAACCACGGCATTTCGACCGGCATGCTCTTCCTGGTGGTGGGGGTAATCTACGAGCGGCGTCACACGCGCGAGATCAAGGAGTACGGCGGGCTGGGGCACGTGATGCCGAACTACGCCATCGTGTTCGCCTTCGCGATGCTGTCGAGCGCGGGGCTGCCGCTGCTGAACGGCTTCGTGGGCGAGTTCACGATCCTGCAGGGCGCCTTCGACGCCAACCGGGTGTGGGCGGCCTTCGCGGTGCTGGGCGTGATCTTCGGCGCCGCCTACCTGCTGTGGCTGTACCAGCGCACGATGCTGGGTGAAGTGACCAATGAAAAGAACAAGGGCCTGCCCGACCTGAACTGGCGGGAGTGGGCCGTGTTCGTGCCGCTGATGATCTGGGCCGTGACCATCGGCGTCTATCCCAAGCCTTACTTCGACATCCTCGAGAAACCGGTGGCGCAGATCGTGCACCGTGTTCACCAGTCGGCGAACACAGTGGCCAACGCGCCCGCCGCCACCGTGGAGGCCCGCTCCAAATGAGCGTTTACTATACCGCTACCGACCACTTCGTCCTGCTGCCCGTCCTGCTGCTGGCGCTTTTCGGCTGCGCCACGCTGCTGTTCGACCTGTTCGTCTTCCCGGAGCCAAAGCAGAGGCGCTGGCTGCTGTTGTTCCTGGTGCTGGGGGAGGCTTTCGCCGGCGTGGCGTTCTTCCGCCAGCAGTCGTTCCTCACCGCCCACGGCGGCGACCTGACCGCGTTCAACGGCGCGCTGGTGATCGACAACTACGCGCTGTTCTTCCACTGGATCTTCCTGGTGACGACGCTGATCGTGGGCCTGATCAGCTACAAGTACCTGGAGGTCCGCGACGAGCACCACGGCGAGTATTACGGTCTGCTGATGCTGGCGCAGACGGGGATGTTTTTCCTGGCCAGCGGCACGGAACTGGTGACGATCTTCGTGGGCCTGGAGACGATGGCGGTCACGTTCTACATCCTGGTGGGCTTCCTGCGGTCCGATAAGCGTTCGAACGAAGCGGCGCTGAAGTACCTGCTGCTGGGCTCGATGAGCTCGGGGTTCCTGGCTTACGGCTTCTCGATTCTTTACGGCATTGCCGGCTCCACGCGGCTGCGGGACATCACCGCGGCGGTGGCCAGCCGCGATCCCTACGATCCGATCCTGCTGCTGGGCATCGCCACCACGGCGGTGGGCCTGCTGTTCAAGATCTCGGCGGCGCCGTTCCACATGTGGGCGCCGGACGCCTACGAAGGCGCGCCCACTTCGATCACGGCGTTCCTGGCGGTGGGCTCGAAGGCGGCCTCCTTCGCCCTGCTGCTGCGGCTGTTTGCCGGGCCGCTGGGCTCGGCGAGGGCCAGTTGGGAGCCGATCATGATCGCCGCGGCCGTCCTTTCGATGACCATCGGCAACCTGGCGGCGGTGACGCAGACGAACACGAAGCGCCTGCTGGCCTACAGCGGCATCAACCATGCGGGCTACATCCTGCTGGGGCTCATCGCGGGGAATCCGACGGGGCTCAAAGGGGTGCTGGTGTACCTGCTGGTCTACACCTTCATGAACCTGGGCGCGTTCCTGGTGCTGACGTCGCTGACGCGGCAGGGGCTGGCCGGGGAGGACATCAACGACCTGCGCGGCCTGATGAAGAAGGCGCCGGGCCACGCGCTGTGGATGCTGGTGTTCCTGGTGTCGCTGGCCGGCATTCCGCCGACGGCGGGCTTCCTGGGCAAGTACTACATCTTCCTGTCGCTGATCGAGACCGGCCACACCACGCTGGCCGTGATCGCCGCCGCCTACGTGGCGGTGTCGGTCTACTACTATTTCCGCCTGGTCAAGGCGATCTTCGTCGAGACCGAAGAGGGCGAACTGCCGCCGCTGGCCACCTCGCTGGGCACGCGGCTGGCGCTGGGCGTGACCGGCGCGCTCACACTCGGCATCGGGATCTATCCGGAGCCGTTCCTGCGCCTGGCGCAGCTCAGCATCTCGCGTTAAGGGTACTCTGCGATGCTTCAACTTCTTTCCCAGCCCTGGTTCATCCCGCTCGTCACGGGCGTCTGCATTATTGCGCTTGCTCCGCTGGCGGTGGCGTTCACCGTCCTGCTGGAGCGCAAGGTCCTGGCCGACATGCAGGCGCGGCTGGGCCCCATGCGAGTAGGCCCGCAGGGGCTGCTGCAGACGCTGGCCGACGCGGTGAAGCTGCTGATGAAGGAGGACATAGTTCCGTCGGACGCCAACCGCGGCCTGTTCCGGTTCGCGCCGGTCATCACCTTCTTCACCGCGGCCACCTGCCTGACGGTGGTGCCGTTCTCCGAATATGTGAAGGTGACGGACGTGAACGTCGGGCTGCTGGTGATTTCCGCCATGTCGGCGGTGGGCATTCTGGGCATCATTCTGGGCGGCTGGTCGTCGAACTCGCACTATTCGCTGCTGGGCGGCCTGCGCTCGGCGGCGCAGCTCGTTTCGTATGAAGTGGCGCTCGGCCTGGCGCTGGTTTCGGGCGTGATGTGCGCCGGGACGCTCTCGATGACGGGCATCGTGAAGGCGCAGGCGGAGCGCGGCGTCTGGTTCGCGTTCGACAACTTCGGGCTGATGCTGATCCCGACGCTGATCTACCTGATCTCGTCGGTGGCCGAGACCAACCGCGCGCCGTTCGACCTGCCCGAAGCCGAATCCGAACTGGTGGCCGGCTTCCACACCGAGTACAGCGGCTTCCGCTGGGGTGTCTACATGCTGTCGGAGTACATCAACATGTTCGCCGTGGGCAGCGTGCTGGTGACGCTGTTTTTCGGCGGCTGGCTGCGGCCGTTCCCGAGCGTTGCCGCGCTGGCGATTCCGATGAACTTCGGCGTGCCGCTGGTGGTCTTCGCCGGCACGGGCGGGCTGTGCCTGCACCTGTCGCGGCGGCAGCCCATCCAGGGTTACGCCATCGGCATTGCGGGCCTGGGACTGGTGTTTCTGGGCGTGGCGGCGGCGTTCCTGATTCCGGGGTTCAATGCCGCGGCTGTGCCGGTGTTCTGGTGGGCGTTCAAGCTGTTCCTGGTGCTTTACGTGTTCATCTGGATCCGCGGCACGTTCCCGCGCTACCGGTACGACCAGTTGATGAACATCGGCTGGAAGGTGATGATTCCGACGGGCCTGGCGGCGATCTTCGTGAACGCGCTGGTGGGGATGGCCCGCGCCGCCAGGTAGGCGGCGAAGGGCTCGGATCGCGCCCGGGTTAGGCCGCCGAGATGCCCTGGCGGATGTGGCCGAGGTGCTTTTCGCCGTGCGCCGCGTAGGATTCGAGGATGCGGCTGAGGGTCATCGGGCCGTTTTCGGTGTGGTAACCGACGCGCTCCCAGGCGCTCTCCGGCAGCGCTTCGAAGAAGGCGGCCCAGCGGGCGTGGAGGCCATCCAGGATCGCCAGGGACGGCTCCAGCGGGCCGGTGCGGGCGTCGGGCAGGACCGCCCAGGCGTCCTGGTCGTAGGCCTTGAGAGTGGGGCCATGCTCCGTGACGATCAGCCGGCAGCGGATGTAGGCGTTCATGTGGGAATCGGCGAGGTGATGGACCACCTGGATGGTGCTCCAACCCCCTTCGCGGTACGGCTGCTCCAGTTGTTCGCTGCTTGCCCCGGCCACGGCGGTCCTGACAAGCCCGGGCAGCATGGCTATCTTACGGATAAGACTCTCCCGTGTCATGACCGCATTGTAGACCAACTCTACCTTTACTGCCGGTTTGATGGGAGGAGGCGTGGGGGCGTGACCGAGGTCACAGCCCTGCTGCCCGCGCTGCCTCCACAATGAAGCCATGACCGCCGCTCCCGCCCAGCCTGCTGCCAGGACCAAGCACTGGCGCCGCCGTCAGGGGCCGGACCGGTCCCAGGTGATCCGCCGCACTCTGCAGTTCGCGTTCTTCGCCCTGAACCTGTGGATCGGCACGCAGTTCTACCTGTTTGTCCGCCACTACGAAGCGGCCGGCACACCTGCGTACAGCCGCCCGCCCGGCGTCGAGGGCTGGCTGCCGATCGCCGGGATGATGAACACGAAGTACTTCCTGGTGACCGGCACCGTGCCCGTGGTGCACCCGGCGGCGATGTTCCTGTTCCTGGCGTTCCTCTCGGCCTCCATTGTCTTTCGCAAGTCGTTCTGCGGCTGGCTGTGCCCGGTGGGGACGCTGTCGGAGTACCTGTGGAAGCTGGGGCGCGACACGTTCAAGCGGAATTTCTTTCTGCCGCGTTGGCTGGACATCGGCCTGAGGAGCCTGAAGTACATCCTGATGGGACTGTTCCTGTATGCGGTGATTTCGATGCCCGCCCGGGCGTTGGCGGAGTTCCTGCAGTCGCCCTACGGGCTGGTGGCGGACGTGAAGATGCTGAACTTCTTCCGCTACATGGGGACGGCGGCGGCGGTGACGGTGGGCGTGCTGGTGATCGCGTCGATCTTCGTGCAGAACTTCTGGTGCCGGTACCTATGCCCGTACGGGGCGCTGATCGGGCTGGCGTCGATGCTCAGTCCGCTGCGCATCCGGCGCAACGTGGAGACGTGCATCGACTGCGCGAAGTGCGCGAAGGCGTGCCCGGCGCGGCTTCCGGTGGACCAACTGGTGCAGATCCGTTCGGCGGAGTGCCTGGGGTGCCTGGAGTGCGTGGCGGTGTGCCCGGTGGAGGACACGCTGCACATGACGCTGGCCGTGAAGCGCAAGCCCGTTCCGGCGTGGGCGATGGCCGCGGGCGTGGCGGCGATCTTCTGCGGCGTCACGGGGCTGGCGATGCTGACGGGCCACTGGCACACGCCGGTGCCGGATTGGATGTATCAGGAACTCATTCCGCGGGCGCGGGAGTTCTCGCATCCGTGAGGCGTCACACCCAGCCCGTCTCGAGCGGCGCGCGGCGCTGCTTGTCGGCGATGAGCGGCTCGTTGAAGAACGAGATGGT
The DNA here is from genome assembly GCA_027324255.1 of Bryobacterales bacterium. Lineage (GTDB taxonomy): Bacteria > Acidobacteriota > Terriglobia > Bryobacterales > Bryobacteraceae > Paludibaculum. The sequence goes on from DAHVTI010000395.1 coordinate 7,350, forward strand.
GGGCTGCATCAGCTTGAAGCGCAGCGCCAGTTCCTTCAGCAGGTCCGGCCCCGTGGCGATCTCAGCCGGCAGTTCCTTCCAGTAGTACCAGTGCTTGCACTTGATCCATTCCATAGCCGGGTGCTCGCACGGGAAGCCCTTGGGCGGGCGGGAGAGCTTGTCGCCCTGGAGCGGGCCCATGGCCTCCAACAGCTTCTCTTCGCCGACGATTTTCGTGAAGCGCTGGTGGTTGTCCATGATGTGG
>DAHVTI010000403.1 GCA_027324255.1 Bryobacterales bacterium
GCCCATTTCCGCCGCCGCGGCATGACCTTCGACGGCAGCGCCGCCATCGCCTCCTTCGACCGCCAGATCACCAACGGCTACTCCACCAAGGTGCGCAACTTCCGCCGCGCCCTGATGGCCGCCAAGCTCAACGTGCCCGCCCCCGCCCCCGGCCAGCCCCTCAACGGCGAGTGGGTCCGCCTCGGCTCGCCCGTCTCCGCCTTCGACGTCGTCAGCGACCTGCTCGAGCAGGGCGGCTACGGCCGCATCCAGAGCATCTGGCCCGGCCCGCCGGATAACACCGTTCTCCCCGCCCAGCCCGAAGTCGCCGACCCCGACGGCTCCGACGGCGTCAGCATGTTCAATACCCTCGCCGGCATGCTCAACGAACTCGGCACCTGATCGCCCCATCCCGCCAAGCTGCTCTCCCGCGGCCGCTCCGCCAATGATAAGGTGCTGGTGAGCTACCTTCGCCGAAAGGAGGATCGCCGCGCCATGCCCGCACTCCCCAGCCCCACCCGCCGCCGCTTTGCCGGCGCCTTGGCCGCCCCCCTCGTCGTCTCCCCGGCCGCTCTCGGCCGCGGCGCCGCCGCACCCAGCGATCGCGTCACCGTCGGCATCATCGGCAGCGGCCAGCGCGCCATGTTCGAGGCCGGCCAGTACCCCTGGTTCGACAACGCCGTCATCATCGCCGTCTGCGACGCCCAGGAGTCCCGCCGCCTCGATGCCAAAGCCACGCTCGAAAAGCTCTACGCCGCCCAGCAGCCCGATAGCCCCAACCGCGGCATCCGCATGTACGCGGACTTCCACGAACTCCTCGCCCAAAAAGACATCGACGCCGTCTACATCGCCTCTCCCGACCACTGGCACGTCTCCATGCTCATCCCGTCGCTCGAGGCCGGCAAGTACGTCCACTGCGAAAAGCCCCTCGGCGTCAGCGTCGAGCAGGACCTCGCCGCGCTCCGGGCCGTCCGCAAGTACGGCCAGCTCTTCCAGTACGGCGCTGAGCTGCGAGCCTTCCCCGGCGCCGCCAAGGCCCTCGAACTCGTCCTCAACGGCCGCATCGGCAAGCTGCAGCGCATCTACGCCGTCAGCCCCGGCTACCGCAGCGGCGGCTCGGCCGCTCCGGCCATTCCCATCCCGAAAGGCTGGGATTATGACGCCTGGCTCGGCCCCGCCCCCGCCAGGCCCTTCTGCGCCGACCGCTGCCTCACCGACAATCCTCGCGGCATCTTCAACATCTCCGACTACACCCTCGGCAACATCGCCAACTGGGCCGCCCACCCGCTGGACCAGATCCAGCGCTGGGCCGGCGCCGTTGGCCGCCAGGATCCGCCCGTCCTCTACGAAGGCTCCGGCCGGTTCCCGGAGCAGGGGCTCTATGATACCGCCCTCCAGTGGAACGTCCGCTGCTCCTGGGCCGACGGCCTCGAAATGCACTTCATGGACAGCGACACCTATCACAACCTCCCCGATGTGCCGCACCCGCCCGAAGTCTGGGGCCGCGGCGCTGATGGCTCCGCAGTGAAGGTCATGCCTAACGGCTCCGTCTTCGTCGGCGCCGAAGGCTGGGTCATCGTCAACTACGGCAAGGTCATCACTCACCCGGCTTCCCTCATAACCTCGGAAATCGGTGCTAACGAAAAACGCCTTCCGCACAGCGCCCTCGACAGAATCCCAGCCGGCCTCCCCAAGGGCTTCCAGCAGACCCTCACCGCCGGTCATCACCAATCCTGGATCCGCTCCATCCGCACCGGCGCGCCCAGCGTGGACGACATCGAAAGCGCCTTCCGCTCCGACATGGTCAGCCAGCTCTCCGACCTCTGCATCCGCACCGGCGCCCCAGTCCGCTGGGACCCCGTCCGCCAAACCATCACCAATAACGAAACCGCCCGAGCCATGCTGCGCAAGCCCATGCGCTCGCCCTGGGGTGTCGCCTGAAACTCATCGCCCTGCTTGTTCTCACGGCCGCTTCCCTGACCGCCGCGGACCTCCCCCTCTCCTTCTCGAAGTGTGCGACATGGCTGCCCAGGCCGGCCTGCAGGTGGCCCTCTATCCCCACTGCGGCTTCCACGTCGCCCGCATCGAGGACGCCCTCCGCCTCATTGCCAAAGCCAACCGCCCGAACCTCGGCCTCGTCTTCAACCTCTGCCACTGGCTCCGCGGCGGTGATGAACCCAACCGGGCCGCCCGCCTCAAAGAAGCTCTCCCCCACACCACGATGGTCAGCATCAACGGCGCCGACCCCGAAGGCGGCTGGGACCGCCTCATCCAGCCGCTGGACCGCGGCGCCTTTGATACCTGATACCCGCGCCTTCGTCCAGGCCTTCCGCGCCCTCGGCTACCGCGGCCCCTTCGGCCTCCAGTGCTACAACGTCCCGGGCGACCGCGAGCAGAACCTCCTCCGCTCCATGAAAGCCTGGCGTGCCTTCTGAGCCCCGTCGCCCGCGCGCCCGGATCATCGCCCATTTCGTAAGCCCCGATTCAAGCAATATTCACGTCCCTGCAACCTCCGGCTGCTGTTCTCCCCCTCTATGCCCAAGCGATCCCTGCGGCTCTCACTGGCTCTCTGTCTGCTTTCCATCTGTTCCGCCAGCGCCCAGGCCCAGCACCCGAAACTCAGCGTGTTGGGGACCTTCCGCGCCGGTCCCTTCGATGAGGGCGCGGCCGAAATCGTCGCCCACGACCCCGCCTCCCGGCGCCTCTTCGTCGTCAACGGCGCCGATCGCACCGTCGACATCCTCGACATGAAGACCCCCTCCGCCCTCCGCCGCATCGCCCAAATCTCCATCCCTTCCGAGTACGGACGCGGCGCCAACAGCGTCGCCGTGAGGAATGGTATCGTGGCCGTGGCCGTCGAGGCGGATCCGAAAACCGATCCCGGCACCCGCCTCTTCCTCAACACCGAAGGACGCGTCCTCAACACCGTCCAGGCCGGCGCCCTGCCCGACAAGGGCCGCCGGTGGGCCGGCCTCCGCGAGGGCTGACATCCCGCTCCGGCCCGCCCGCGCCACCCCTGCCCGTGATCCACAACAGAAAGCCTGCCACCAACGCCGGAATCCTCGTCACATCCTCCGCCAGCGAGCGCCCCTCCTCGCCCGTCAGCATCGCTCCCTCTCTCATGACGTACAAGCTGAACAGTTCCGCCAGCGCCGTCATGCCGATGGAGAGCGCCACCCCGCGCTCGCGCGCCGCGCTGTGAAACCTGCCGTGCACCAGCCATTCCGAGGCGTGTAGCAATCCTGGGATTGCCACCAGCGCCACCGTCCCCGCTACCCACGCCGGCTTCACGTTCCTCACCCGCTGAATCGCCGCCCCCGTGAATCCCGCCAGCGTCGAAAACAGGACGAACTCCAGCGCCCCGGCTCGCGCCGCTTCTACCGGTCCGAACTGCCAGGACGACACGATGAACCCCGACGCCCGGTAGACGCCGCTGAATAGCGCCGTCTTCCAGTTCCAGCTTGCCCTCACGCCGGGCAACCCTCCGCCGCGCACTGCCGTCTAGGCTCCCCCAGCGCCTCCTCATACGCGCTGTAGACCCGGTCGAACACCGCGTCCCAGGAGGCGCCCAACGCTGTCTGTCGCGCTTCCCGCCCCAGCGCCTCCCTCATCCCCGCATCCTTCGCCAGCAGCGTTACCGCATCGCTGAACTCCCCCGCGTCCCGCGCCACAATGCCGTCCAGGCCGTGCGTCACGATGTGCGCCGGCCCCCCCGTTGCCATCACTACGCACGCCACGCCCGACGCCATCGCCTCCTGCACCACGTTGCCATACGTGTCCGTCTCGCTTGGAAATGCGAAGATGTCGAA
>DAHVTI010000416.1 GCA_027324255.1 Bryobacterales bacterium
CTGTGCACTTCTGCGCTCACCGCCGTAGCGCGCGCGTGGAACCGCTCATAAAGAGGTTCCAGGTCTGTTAGTCCTGAGGCGGGCACACTTCCATCGTCGCCATCGCGGCTCCGCTTCGTCAATCGCAGTACGGGACCCGCAGGATCTGGCAGCGGTAGATCTCGGAGCCGAGAGTGAAGGAAAGGGTCCCGAAGACGAGCAGCAGAATCGCGGCGGCGGCGCCGTTCACCACATGGAAGCGGCGCTTGCCGTCTGGGCCCTTGCGCGGCACCGGACGCAGGGCGACGTATGCGCCGGCCGGCAGCAGCAGGATGACGAAGACCAGCAGGGCGATCTCGTGCGCGCTGGTGTGCGGCCCCGGGCGGATCAGCGAAAAGAACGGCTCGACGCGGTTGGCCACGATGGCGTTCATCGCCGCGAATGGCAGGGCGAAAAGGAAGCCCGCCAGCGCCGCAACTCCTGGTTTTGCGTTCATGGCAGTTCTCAGTATCCCGCCTCCGACAGGCCCGTTTCGACGAAGGCCCGCACGTTTTCTTCGGGCGTTCCGTACTCGATGAAATCGACGGTCTGCAGGATGAAGCCGCCGCCGGGCTTGCCGGCCTGCATGGCGGCGTGCGTGGCGCGCCGCACATCGTCCATGGTGCCGTTCTGCAGCACGTTCACCTGGTCGATACCGCTCAGCATCACGTAAGCGCCGTTGACCTGCGCCTTGGCGCGGGCCAGGTCCGCGTCGCCCAGCGGGTGCGGAGAAAACGGCTCCACCACGCGCGCGCCCAGTTGCTTGTAGCTTTCGACGAGGTTCATGATCTGGCCGCAATTGTGGTACATGGCCGGGCGGCCGTGGCGCTGTACGAAGTCGATGTAGCGCTTTTCGAAAGGCAGCACGAAGCGCTCGTAGTTGGCGCGGCCCATGAAGCCGCCGGGCACGTTGCCGCCGACGCAGTGCACGTCGGGGCCGGCGTCGTCGATGGCCGCGGTATAGTCCAGGATGCGCTCCATGGCGAAGTTCATCAGCTTTTCGTAGAAGGGGTAATCCACGCGGAAGAGGCTGTAGAGCACGTCGTGGTCGATGAGCAGCGACGCGTTGTTGAACGGGCCGTGCGGCGTCCACGTGCCCAGGATGCCGTCATCGCCGAGCGCTTCGCGGATACGCGCCACGCGCTGCCGCACCTGCTCGGGCCAGCCGGCGGGCATGCGCGGCTCGTAGCGGATGGCCACGTCCAGGTCCGCTTCGCACTGGACGGGCTTCTTCGTGCACGCGAACACGAAGGTGCCTGGGCGCACTTCGGTGGTGCTGAAGTCTTGCGTCAGCGTGCCGCCCGGCGTGCGGATGGTGGAGCGCGCGATGCGCGTGTTGCCGTGCTCCACCTGCTCCGTGCGCACCTCCCAGTTCTCCGTCTGCCGGCTGACGTCGAGCCCGCCCATGTGGATGTGCAGCGGGTCGTTCACGCCGTAGAGCATGCGCACGAAGACGTCGGCGCCGAACTGCTTTTGCACTTCGATGACCTTCAACTGGAGCCGCTCGTGGTCCCAGGGGTCGATCTCGGGGTGGAGCTGGTTGAGAAAGTGGCCTCCGTCGCAGATGAAGAGGGTGACCGGCACACGGTCCGGCATCTGCCCGTTGAGCACGGCGAGGAAGCGTTGGCGCGGCGTCATGAGGTTCGCAGCGATGATATAGTGTGGCCGTTTCGGAGGCAAAGGTCCTGATGCGTTTCACCACCGTCCGCGCCGCTTGGTTCGCCCTGCTGGCCGCCGGCCTGCTGCCCGGCCAGATCACAGTCAGCGCGGGGCGCGCCGTCATCAAAGCGCAGAGCGTCGAGCGGGTGCTCGACATCGGCCCGGGGCGCGTGCGCACCGTCAGCCTGACGGTGGGCGGACGCGAGATGCTGGCCGCCCCGGCGCGCGAGTTCTCGGTGGCTATGGCGCGCGAAGAATCGAACCGCAAGCCCCGCGGCCTGCGCCCGGAGGAGGCCGGCGAGCAGAATGCCTTCTCCAGCGCCAACCGCGCGCGCTGGCGCGGCGACGCCTTCGACGCGTCGCGCTACGACGACCCGCGGCCCGATGCGCCGCGCTGGGTGGACACCCGGATGGTGGAGGCCGGGGCGGGCGCGGCCGCCGCTGCCGCGCCGTCGGTGGAGTCCTCCGCGCCCGCGGCGGGCGTCCACCGCCTGACCGTCGGCCTGCCGCTGGGTGGGGCGCCGGCGCTCGATGGCGTCCGGCTGGAATTGATCTACGAAACCTACGACGGCTTCCCTGCTATCCGCAAGTGGGCCCATTTACGCAACGGCGGCACGCGCTGGCTGCGGCTGGACCGGCTGGTGATCGACGACCTCCACCTCAGCGCCCTCACCCGCAAGCCGCTGGCCGCCGCCATGTTCGGCGTGCAGCCGAGCGTGGTGGCGTTTGAGGCGCAGGGCGGCGCGGCCGGCCTCATCGCCGCCAGCGAAATCCCCTCCGCGCTGCGCGGCATTTCAGACCAGGGCGCGCTCGGCTACACGCCGGGCCTCTTTGAATGGGTGCTGGGCCCGGGCGAAGAGTTCACCACCGAGCCGGTCTTCTACTTTGGCTTCAGCGGCGCCGTGCGGCCGACGCTTTCCGGCGCCTCCGCGCCGCTGGACCGCGCCGTCGAAGGCCCCTACCTGCGCTTCCTGCAAGAGGTGGTCGGCATCGAAGCCGACAGGGCGCCGTTCCACGGCCCGCAATACCTCACCTGGGCCTACTTCTACGACAAGATCGACGACCCGCTGGTGCGCCGCCTGGCCGGCATCGTCTCGCGCGCCGGCTTCACGGAAATGCTGTTGGACGACGGCTGGCAGCGCGGGCGGCTCGGCACGGAAGTGGATACCGCTAAGTTCCCCGACTTCGCGGCCACCTCCGAATTCGTCCGCGCCAAGGGCCTCTCGCTCGGCCTGTGGGTGTCCTGCTTCCGCAACACCGATTCGCCCGACATGCGGGCCATGCCGGAGGCGCGTATCCTGCCCGAGCTGATCCGCAGCCCGCAGCTACCGGGGCTGGCCATGAGCTTCGCCTCGGCGTGGCGGGACTACTACGTGAAGGACCTGGTGGCCACCGCGCGCCGCTACGGCGTCACCTATTTCAAGCAGGACTTCACCAACATCATGTACGGCGACCTGGCCGAGGGCCACGAGAGCCGCACGCGCCGCGAGTCGCTGCTGCGCGGCTTGCGCGGGCTGCTGGCAGCGCAGGCAGCCCTGCGAAAGGCAGCGCCGGACATCGTCAACGAGATCACCCATGAGATCTACTGGGGCACGCCGGGCGTCCCGGCGGACCTCGCCGCGCTGAAGCACACGGCGCGCTTCCACATCCCGCCCAACGAGTGCATCGGCTCCGACCTGGCGCGCGAGTTTCCGGGCCGGAAGATCGGCGCCGCCGAACACCGCCAGGCCCTGCTGCGCGGCTGCTGGCTGGCCCGCCAGCGTTTCTATTCGCACCGCGGCATGCCGCTCTACCCGCTGGAGTTCTACGCCGCGGCGACGATGAACCACGAAGGCAGCTTGACGGCGGAGATCCAGGACCGCCAGGTGGCTAGCTGGCTGATGGGCATGCCGGTTTGCTACTCCGGCGACGCCCGCACGTTGACGCCGGAAAACATCGACCACTACCGCCGGCGCTTCGACGAGATCCGGCGGCTGGCGTCGCGCTACGGCATCTACCGCCATTTCCAGTTCAGCGGCGTGCCCGAGCCGACCGACACGGACTGGCACTGGTGGGGCAAGCTGAACCCGGGCGGCGAGGGCGTGGTGGTGGTGATTCGCGGCAGCGGAGGCGCGGCCCGGCGGGCCGTGAACATCCCCTGGGTGCAGGCCGGGAAGAGTTACCGCGTGAAAGGGCTGTTCAGCGGCAAGGCGTACGGCGTGCTGGCGGGGCGGCAGTTGCAGGAGGCCGGGGTCCCCGTGGCGTTGGGGCCGTACGGGCAGGAGTTGCTCGAAATCGAAGCGCGGTGATGCGGCCGGGCGGCGCTCCCGGTTCTGCCCGGCGCGGGTGAACCGGCCACGCCCTGACGATAGCCAGCATGACGATAGCCAGCATTGCCCCCGCCCCCAACGGATGCTAAGATTCACCGCAAAGGGATGCAGCATCTTCCGCGACAAGCCCCTGCCGGCTGTAACTGATCTCACCTGGCTCGTCGCGGATCCCCGGAAGTCCAACCTCTGGAGGCAGGAATCGTGGCACTGGAAAGAAAACTGTTAACTGGGGTCAGTGCGGAAGCCCTGGCACTGCAGGCGCAAC
>DAHVTI010000447.1 GCA_027324255.1 Bryobacterales bacterium
GCACAGGCCCGCGCCTTCGCGGCCGAAACCGGCGCGGCCACCGAAGTGACCAACGACCCCGCCGAAGGCCTCAACGAAGCCGGGGCCGTCTACACCGACGTCTGGGCCTCCATGGGTTTCGAGCATGAAGCCGCCGAGCGCGCCCGCGCCTTCGCCGCCTACCAGGTGAATTCGGATCTGATGAGCCTGGCCGCCCCCGGCGCACTCTTCATGCACTGCCTGCCGGCGCACCGCGAAGAGGAGGTCACCGAAGAAGTGATCGAGTCGGCGGCCTCGATGGTCTTCGACCAGGCCGAGAACCGCCTGCACGCCCAGAAGGCCCTGCTCCTCATGCTATTGGATGGTCCCGCGAAATGAGCCAGGACAAGGAAACACCGATGAGACTTTGGGGCGGACGCTTTGAAAGCGGCCCCTCGGAGACGTTTCAGCGTTTTTCGTGGTCGCTGCACTTCGACCGCCGCCTCTTCGCGGCCGACATTCTGGGCTCGCAGGCCTATGCCCGCGCCCTGGCGCGCGTCGGCATTCTGGAGGACGCCGAAGCCCAGGCCATCTGCGCGGCGCTGGCCGGAATCCCCGAGCCGCCCGCCGGCGCCCCGGACGAGGACATCCACACCTACGTCATCCGCCTGCTGAAGGAGAAGACCGGCCAGCTCGCCGACAAGATCCACACCGGCCGCTCGCGCAACGAGCAGGTGTCGCTCGACACCCGCCTGTGGCTGCGCGGCGAGATCGACCGCACCACTGCCCTGCTCCGCGGCCTGATGTCGGCGCTGCTCGACTTCGCCGCGCCGCACACCGAAACCGTCGTGGCCGGCTATACGCACGTGCGCCGCGCGCAGCCCGTCACCTGGGCTCACTACCTGCTGGCCTACTTCGAGATGTTCGCCCGCGATCACGAGCGCTTCCTGCAGGCCCGCGCGCGCGTCAACCTGATGCCGCTCGGCTCCGGCGCACTGGCCGGCTCCGGCTTCCCGGTCGATCGCGCGGGCCTCGCCGCCGAGCTCGGCTTCGACGGCGTGACGCTCAATTCGATGGACGTCTCGGCCGACCGCGACTGGGCGCTCGACTACCTCTCCGCCGCCTCGGTCTCGATGCTCCACCTCTCGCGCCTGGCCGAGGACTGGATCTACTACTCCTCCGACGAGTTCGGCTGGCTCGAGCTCGGCGACGGCGTCACCAGCGGCTCCTCGCTGATGCCGCAGAAGAAGAACCCCGATTCGCTCGAGCTGATCCGCGGCAAGTGCGGCCGCGTCTTCGGCGCCTACACCTCGCTGTTCACCACCATGAAGGGCCTGCCGATGACCTACAATCGCGACATGCAGGAGGACAAGGAGCCGCTGTTCGAGGCCGTCGACCAGCTCACCGTCACGCTGGAGATGGCCCGCGGCGTCGTCGAGACCACCAAGCTCCGCCCGGCCCCGCCGCGCCTCGCCGCCGAGGAGGGCTGGGTGGTGGCCACCGACCTGGCCGAAGCGCTTTCCCGCTCCGGTGTCCCCTTCCATCAAGCCCACCAGCTCGTCGGCCGCCTGGTGCTCGAAAGCGTCACCCAAGGCAGGCAGCCGGCCGGCTGGAGCGGAGAGGCCCTGCACGCTTTCGATCCCCGTTTTACGCCTGAAATGGCGCTTCTCATGAATCCCGAAGAGGGCATGCGGACGCGCACCGCGCCGGGCGGCACCGCCCCGGCCACCGTCCGCGCCGCCCTCGCGGCTGCCCGCCAGCGACTGGAGTCGATGTCATGACCAAGAACTATCGCCAGGGACAGATCCTGAAACTCATCCGCACCAAGAAGATCAACACCCAGGACGAGCTTGCGCGCGAACTCCGCGAGCAGGGCATCGAGACCACGCAGGTCACGCTCTCGCGCGACATTCGCGAAATGGGCCTCGCCAAGACGGCCGACGGCTACCGCGAGATCCTGCCCGACCCCACTGGGCCGAGCCTCGCCCAGGTGATGGCCGAATACCTGCTCGACGTCCGCCTGGCGCAGAATTTCGTCATCCTCAAGACGTCCACGGGCAGCGCCAACTCCCTCGCCGTGGCGCTCGACCAGGAGGACTGGGCCGAAATCGCGGGCACGGTGGCGGGCGACGACACGGTCTTCATCGCCTGTTGGGACAACCAGCGCGCCAAGGCCGTGCAGGAACGCCTGATGTCTTACGTCAGCCAGTAGGCCATGCTCGGCGCGCCCCTGCCCGCCGGCGCACCCGCGCCGGACTTCGAAGCCCTGGATCACGAAGGCCGCTCCGTCCGCCTCTCGCTGCTGCGAGGCCGCTCCGTCGTTCTCGTCTTCTATCCCGGCGACGACACGCCCGGTTGAACGGCCCAGTTGGGCGGCCTCCGCGCTGCGTGGAAGCAGTTGGAGGACGCCGGCGCCGTGGTCTACGGCGTCAACCCCGCAGCGGCCGGCAGCCACTCGCGTTTCGCGCAAAAGCTCTCGCTGCCGTTTCCGCTGATTGTGGACCGCGGCGGCCGCATCGCCCGCCTCTACCGCGCCGGCCTGTGGCTGCTGGTCCGCCGCACCGTCTACGTGATCTCGCCCCAGGGCGCCATCGCCGCGGCCTGGCGCGGCGCGCCGCCGGTGGAGCAGATCCTCGGATCATTGCGCTAGGCTCCCCTTAACGTGTGCAACATTGGGCATCGTGCAGCGCGTTCCGGCCGGTGCAGGGAGTATCTTGCAGATAGGGACAATTAGCGCGATGCGTCTCCCGATTCTCTTTGACGCCCTCTGGCAGGACCTCAAGTTCGGCGCCCGCCAACTGCGGATCCATCCCGCATTCGCCCTCACCGCAGTCTCTTCTCTCGCCCTCGGCATCGGAGCCAACACAGCCATCTTCACGCTGGTCGATCAGATTCTGCTGCGACTCCTGCCCGTCGAGAGGCCGCACGAACTGGTCCAACTCCGCGCCATCGGCCCGCGTGCCGGCAACCAGAGCGGAGACGGCGTGCATACATTCTCCTATCCTGCCTACGTCGCCCTCCGGGACCGCAATTCCGTGCTCTCCGGCCTCTCCGGCCAGCGCGTCGAACCCGCCAGCCTCGTGGGCACCGACAGGAGCGAGTTGATCAATGTCGGGCTGGTCGCCGGCAACTTCTTCCAGGTGCTCGGCGTCCGTCCGCACCTGGGACGTCTCCTAACCCCCGACGACGACCGCACCCGCAACTCGCACCCTATTGCCGTCCTGCGCTACGATTTCTGGCGCGACCGCTTCGGCGGCCGAGGCGAAGTCGTCGGCTCCATCATCCGCCTCAATGGCACGCCCTTCACCGTCGTCGGCATCGCTGACCGCGCGTTCGGAGGCACGGACGTCAGCCTGCCCACCGAGGCCTGGGTACCGGTGATGATGAAACTCGCCATCACCCCGGCTTGGGATGGGCTGGACGATGAGCGGGATGCCTGGTTTTACCTCTTCGGCCGCTTAAAGCCCGGGGTCACGTTTGCACAGGCCAACGCAGCCATGAAGGTGCTCTACCGCCAGCGCCAGCAGGAAGAGGTCCAGCGGGAATTCTTCGCCAAATTCCCGGAGCAGAAGGACCGTTTCCTCAGACAGGACTTCTCCCTGATTCCCGCCTCGCGCGGGCAGTCCGGACTTCGCAGGCGCTTCGAAAGGCCTCTCCTCGTCCTGCAGTGGCTCGTTGGAGTTGTGCTGCTCATCGCGTGCACCAACGTCGCCAATCTGCTATTGGCGCGAGGTGCCGCTCGCCAGCGGGAAGTCGCTATTCGAGGCGCGCTCGGCGCCAGCCGCACGCAGCTCGCCCGCCAGCTTTTTGTTGAGAGCCTCCTCATCGCGCTCGCGGGTGGAGCCGCCGGCCTCTTCCTCTCCATCTGGCTCGCCCGGGGCCTGATTCGCTTCCTCCCCTTCGATCCCGCCAACCTGTCCTTGTCCCCCACGCCGGATCTCCGCATTCTTCTCTTTACTTCCGCCCTCACCCTGCTCACGGCCCTCGTATTCGGGCTCGTCCCCGCATTGCGCGGCTCACGCCTCCCCGCCGCCGCCACCTTGAAGGAAGAAGCCGGCTCCATCTCCGGCGGACACACCCACGTCCGCCTGCGCAAGTGCTTCGTCGCTCTCCAGGTTGGGCTCTCCGCCCTGCTTCTCATCGGCGCCGGCCTGTTCGTGCGAACCCTGCAAAACCTCAGGAATGTCGACCTGGGTTTCAACCTCGAGAGCGTGGTGATGTTCGGACTGCGCCCCGCCACGGTCTACGACCCGCCCCGCAAACTCCACGTCTTCCGCTTCGTTCTCGAGAGCCTTTCCGCCTTGCCCGGCGTTCGGTCAGTGGCAGCCAACCGCAACAGGCTGCTGACTGGCAGCCGCTGGGATTCCTCCATCACCCTGCCCGGCGTGGAGGGCAGGGGCGACAATCAGCCTTGGAGCTATTTCAACGCAGTAACTCCCGGTTATTTCGAAACCCTGGGCATCCCCATCAAGGCAGGGCGCGATCTCTCCTGGAGTGATTGGGACTCGTCCCGCCGGGTGTGCCTGGTGAATGAGAGTTTCGTGAACAGGTATTTGGATGGCGCCACGCCCGTCGGACGCAACATGGCCCAAGGCGCTCGCCAAACACCCGACACGGAGATCGTCGGCGTCTTCGCCGACACCCGCTACGACGATGTCCGCGGAGAGATTCCCCGTCAGACCTTCATCAACCTGGCTGCGATTCTGGAGAGAGTCAGCGGCGTCACGGTCTACGCCCGAATCCACGGCGACCCCCGGCAGGTCCTGCCGCTCTTCCGCGACCAGGTGCGGCGCGTCGATCCGAACCTCGTTGTCTCGGACCTCCGCATGCTCGACGAGCAGTTGAACATGCGGCTCTCCAACGAGCGCATCCTCTCGTTCCTCTCCGCGGGCTTCGCGCTCCTGGCCACGCTCCTCTCCATCGTTGGCCTGCACGGCGTGCTGTCGTTCGTCGTCGCCCGGCGGACGCGGGAGATCGGCATTCGCATGGCCTTGGGCGCTTCCCGGCGATCAGTCGTCCGTCTGGTGTTCCGGGAGATGCTGTTCGTGATCCTGATCGGACTCACTGCCGGCCTGGCCGCCGGGTATCTCTCCGGGCGCTATGTCGAAAGCCAGCTCTTTGGCGTCCGCGCGGAGGACCCTTGGGTCTTCGCCGCCAGCGGCCTTGCCCTTCTCGCCGCTGCGCTCGGCGCGGCACTGCTGCCGGCCTGGCGGGCCTCGCATCTTGATCCTGTCAGCGCATTGAGGTGCGAGTAAACCATCCGGCCGCACTAACGGACCTGACACGCGGGTGCCTGCGTGCTTCACCCATCCCGCTCAGCCGGGTACCCGGCACCTAAGGGCGAGACTCACGCCTGTCATGCCCGTGTTACCACCGCTACGGGCTCCCCGATGCCGCACGGCCCCGTGTTTCAACTATGCTAAGGAGGTTGCTGCCGCGCCTCTACCCCATCCTCGATACCGCCTCGCTGGCCCGGCGCGGCCGCCAACCCGTCTTCTTCGCTGAAGCCGTGCTGGAGGGCGGCGCGCGCATCCTGCAGCTCCGCCATAAGGGACATCTCTCGCGCCAGATGTTTGAAACAGCGCAGGCGCTGGCCGCTTTGTGCGCCAGCGCCGGCGCACAGTTCGTGGTGAACGACCGCGCCGACATCGCCGCCATCCTCGACGCCGGCCTG
>DAHVTI010000471.1 GCA_027324255.1 Bryobacterales bacterium
CGTTCCCGGCCGAACAGGTGCTGGCCATGTCGCTTTCGAAAAGCGGGCTGGACTTCGACCGGCTCTGGGACCGCAAGCGCCAGGCCGTCGAGCAAACGCCGGGACTCACCATCTGGCGAGGCGGGGAGGCGTTTGATCAGATCGGTGGCTGCGAGAACATCAAACGCTTCCTCGACGCCGTGATCCACGGCGAGGAGGCGCCCCGAGTCATCGTCTTCGTGGACGAGATCGAAAAGGCGTTCGCCGGCAGTGGAACGGACACTTCGGGCGTCAAGACCGAGATGACCGGCACGATGCTCAGTTGGATGCAGGACCGCGGCGCGGACGGCGTGATCTTCATCGGGCCGCCCGGCGCGGCGAAGTCGGCTGTGGCGAAGGCCGCGGGGGCGGCAGCGGGGATTCCGACGGTGGCGTTTGACCTGGCGGCCATGCAGAGTTCGCTGGTCGGCGGCTCGGGTGAACGGCTGCGGGCCGCGCTTCAGGTGGTCGATGCCATCTCGCAAGGCCGAAGCCTCTGGATCGCCACTTGCAATTCCATCACGAGCCTGCCTCCGGAACTCCGTAGGCGGTTCACGCTCGGCACGTTCTTCTTTGACCTGCCGACCTCCGAGGAGCGCGAGACGATCTGGAACATCTACGAGCATCGCTGGCAGTTGACCGGCGAGCGCCCGGACGACGAGGGCTGGACCGGCGCGGAGATCAAGGAGTGCTGCCGTAAAGCTTGGCGCCTCAAACTCTCGTTGCGGGAATCAGCAGCGTACATTGTGCCCGTTTCGCGCTCGGCCGCGGACCAGATCGACGCGCTGCGGCGGCAGGCCTCCGGGAGATTCCTGAGTGCGTCCCAGCCGGGTGTGTACTCAGCCGAAAGCGAGTCCCCGCCGGTTGGATCTGGGAAGCGTTCCTTCCGGGAGATCGGTGACTGATGGAGGATCGCCATGAGCAAGTATGAAGAACTACGTACGGTTTTCTCCGATGAACGCTTCCTTATCGAGGCGCTCCGTGATCTTGGCTACAACCCGGAAGTCTCAGGCGATGGATTGAGTCTCTATGGCTACCTCGGCGACGAGCGGCCCGAGAAAGCGCAGGTCGTCATTCGCCGTCGGCAACTCGACTCGGCGAGCAACGACGTCGGCTTCGCCCGCGACGCAAACGGCGTATACCGCGCGCTCATCAGCGAATACGACTGCGGCATCGGGTTCAATGACGCCTGGCTGGGACGTGTCGCCCAGACCTACAAGGAACGCCAGACGATGGCGGTCGCGAGGTCGAAGGGCTACCGGTTCCTCGGGCGGCAGGTGGTCGAGACGCCTGCCGGCAAAAAGGTGCAGCTCCGGTTCGCGGTCCGCTGAGGAGGTTGACTATGCGCGAGAAGACCATAACCGTCGAGATCGACGAACGGGGCAACAGTTCGGTCGATCTAAACGGATTCCATGGGAAAGGGTGCGGAGATGTGGCCGATGCGCTGCGAGGCAAGGACACGCTCGTCGCAGACCGCAAGAAGCGCGAATACCATGTTCCAGCCGCCGAGAATCGGGTGGTCCACAATTCGACGAAGCGGTGAACCTCCATGCTCCTCCGCGTTCACGCCTTAATGGAAAGCAGCACGGTGAACGGCCCCGGAGCGCGAGAGGTGATCTGGGTGCAAGGGTGTTCGCTGGGTTGTCTGGGTTGCTGGAACCCGGATACTCACGATCCGCTGCGGGGTTCCCGATCTGACGTTTCGGAACTCCTCGAATGGTTCGCAAAGGCGAGCCATGAGAACCGGATCGAAGGTCTCACAATCAGCGGCGGCGAACCGATGGAGCAGGCGCCCGCGGTTCTGGAGTTGCTCCGAGGACTGAGAGAGGCGCATCCCGAAATGACCACCGGGCTGTTCTCGGGCTACACGGAACGGGAACTTCCTGAGGCCTTGTGGCGAGCTATGCAAAGCTACCTGGACTTCGCCGTGCTTGGCCGCTACAACGCACGGAGGCCCAGTCACCATCCGCTGGTCTCGTCAACCAACCAGCTTCTGCGTTTGTACACTGCCCGCTACTCAATGGCTGACTTCGCACCACAATCCGTGGAAGTCCGCATCGACGATACCGGTCTGACCCAGATCACCGGCTTCCCCGTTCTCGGCTCACCAGTTCTTGGCTAGCCATCCCCGTCTCACTTTCAACCAGGAGTCTTCTATGGCCACACAAGGCAGTCTCTTTGCGTCTGCCGGCGCGGTGCTCACCCTGCCGGTCCCCGTCATGCCGACTGGCAACAGCGCGGGCGGAGACCCGCCGGCCTCGCCCCCGGCTATTCCGATCCACGATCCCGGCGTCGATCTCGCCCGAAAGACCGTCTGCATCAAGGTTCGCCTGTCGACGATGGGCAACACCCGGAAGGTTTCCACTTCCCAAATCGAGGCCGACGCCGACAAGGACCTTCTGCTTGTTTCGAAGCACCTGCTCGATTCCGCCGAACTGAAGTCGATTGGCCGGTTCGATGGCGAGATCCGGCGGTTTCTCTACAACATCTGTCTACCGTTTGAAGTCGGCATTCACCTGCTGCCGATCGCCGCCATCGAAGCCGTCGAGCAAAAACTGCGCCAGTTCGCCGATCAACGACAGGAACTGGTCAAGGCATTCCTCGTGGCCTACCCGGCCCTGTGCCAGGACGCCGCGAAGCGCTTGCGGGGTCTCTACAATCCGGCCGACTACCCGCCGTCGAGCGACGTCGCGCGTGAGTTCGGTTTCTCGTGGCAGTACGTCAGCTTCGGCGTTCCCGATCAGCTCAAGGGCATCTCCCAGGAAGTCTGGCAACAGGAACGCGAGAAAGCCGCGCAACGCATGGCCGAGGCGTCTTCGGAGATCCAGCAGGTACTGCGGGAGACCATGGCGAAACTTGTTCAGCACATGGCGGAGCGGCTGAAGGTGGGCGCCGACGGGAAGCCCGTGCGTTTCAAGGAAACGACCGTCTCGAACCTGGTCGAGTTCCTGGCCAACTTCGAGTTCCGCAACGTCACCGACGACGCGGAGCTTCAGGCGCTCGTGGACCAGGCCCGGACGCTGCTCCAGGGTGTCGAGGCCGACGACCTGCGCTCG
>DAHVTI010000493.1 GCA_027324255.1 Bryobacterales bacterium
TCAGACGGAAGGATAGGGAACAATGGCCAGGGAGCCCTGGAATTGATTTTCCGAGAAGCAGAAGACCGGGACCTGGTCCTCCGCGCCAGAAAGAGCGGCGTGGAGGCGTACAACACGCTTGTCTCCCGTTGGGAAGGCAAGATCTACAACTATCTGCTCCGTCTCACCGGCCATCCGGAGGATTCGATGGACCTCTGCCAGGACACGTTCCTGAAGGCCTATCAGAACCTGGGGCGGCTGGACGATCCCGGGCGGTTCGGCCCGTGGCTGTACCGCATCGCGCACAACGAAGCGATGAGCCATCTGCGGCGGCCGCGGCGGGAGACGGAGTTGGAAGAGGAGGTGGCGCCCCCGGCGCCCGGCGGCCGCATGGCCCCGGTAGAGGTGACCCTGGCGGTCGAGTCCGCCCTGGCTCGGCTTTCGGCCGAGCAGCGGGAAGCGGTGGTGCTGAAGGTGTACGAGGGCTTCAAGTTCGACGAGATCGCCGAGATCCTGAACTGCCCCGCCTCCACCATCAAGTCCCGGGTGTACACGGGTTTGGAGCTGTTGAAGGAGATCCTGGCGCCGGTGGTTCGCCCGCGGGGCCAGGCCGAGGAGTGATGGGCGTTGAAGAGGATGAAGTCCCGAAGAGGAAAAAGCAATGACCTGTCCCGACTTTGACTGGAAAGGCTTCGTGCTGGAAGAATTGCCGGCTCCCGAGCGGCGGCGCATGGAAGAGCACTTGAAGACGTGCGCCGCCTGCAGCCAGGAGGTGGAATCGCTCTCGCTGACGACGGCGGCGCTGCGGCGCCTGCCCGTGCGCGAAATGCCGCGGCGCATCTCCTTCGTCTCCGATCCGATCTTCGAGCCGAACTGGTGGCAGCGGTTCTGGAGTTCCGCGCCGCGTCTCGGTTTCGCCTCGGCCGCCATGCTGTCGCTGGCGATTGTGGTGCACGCCCTGGCGCCGGGCTCCACGCCGCCCGCCGCGCCCCCCGCGGCTGTGGCCTCGGCCGCGGTCGAAGAACGGGTCCAGGCTGAAATCGCCCGGCGCCTGCCGGCGGCGGTGAATGCGGCCGTGGACGCGCGGGTGCAGGCCCAACTGCAGCCCGCCATGGCGGAGTTCGCCGGCAAACTCCAGGCCTATCAGAAGCAGGTCCGCGACCAGCGCAGCGCCGACCTGCGCGACATCGACGTCGCCTTCGGCGCGCTGCAGAAGAAAGTCAACAACGTCTGGCTGACCGCTTCGCGCTACGGAGGAGACTGATGCGACTTGCCCCCCTGTTCCTGATAGCGGCCTTCCTGCCCTTGCCGGCGCAGCGGGTGCTGCCTTCGCGGGCTGAGATCGCCGCCATGGAGCACAGCTTCGACCTGAAGCTGCAGCGCTTCAGCATCGACACGCCCATTGAGGTGCTGGGCCTCACGCGCGGCCTCTACCTGGAAGGCTACGGCGCCGTGTTCACGGCCGAAGTGAACCTGGTGCAGACGCCCGGCATCTCTCCGTTCCGCCCCACGCTCTCCAAGGAAGACGTCGCCCGCGCCCGGGCCGCCAAGCTCAAGCGCATTCCCGAGCTCCGCAGCCTGATGCGCGAAACCATGCTGGCCTCGGCCGGCTCGCTGGACCGCCTGCCCTTGGACGAGCGCCTGGTGCTGGGCGTATCGCTTTTCTACAACCCGTGGGAAGACGCCTCCGGCATGCCGCACCAGATCACCATGCTGGCGCAGCGCAAGGCGCTGCTGGATGTGGCCGCCAACCGGCAGCCGCGCACCGCTCTCGACCAGGTCATCCAGGTGCGGGAAGAATAGCGATGCGCCTGGGCGAAATTCTCGTCGGCCGCGGGCAGCTTTCTCAGGAAGACCTCGACCGCGCGCTGGAGTTGCAGCGCGAGCGGGGCGACAAACTCGGCCGGATTCTGGTCGATCTCGGCTTCGTGGCCCACCGTGACGTCGTGCTGGCGCTGGCCGAGCAACTGGAGCTCCCCGTGGCCAGGCTCGACGGCCCGCCGCTGGTGTCGCCGGAGACCGAGAAACTGCCGCCGCGCTTCCTGCGGCAGGCGCGCGCGCTGCCGCTGCGCATGGACGAAGGCGCGCTGGTGCTGGCCCTGGCCGATCCGCTGGACTTCGAGACGCTGGCCGCGGTGCGCTCCGCCACCGGCTTGCGCGTGAAAGCGGAGATCGCGATCGAATCCGAGCTGGCCGACGCGCTGGACCGTTACTACGAGGAGGAGGAAAGGCCCGAAGCCGACTTCACGCGCGAGGGCGCCGAGACCTCGGCCGACCTCGAGCAGTTGCGCGACATGGCCAGCGAGGCGCCCGTCATCCGCCTGGTGAACGTCATGATCGGGCAGGCCGTGGAGAAGCGCGCCAGCGATATCCACATCGAGCCGTTCGAGAAGGATTTCAAAGTCCGCTTCCGCATCGACGGCGTGCTGCAGGAGCAGGAGCCGCCGCCGCGTGAGCTGAAAGCCGCCGTCATCAGCCGCCTGAAGCTGATGGCCAAGCTCAACATCGCCGAGCGCCGCCTGCCGCAGGACGGCCGCATCAAGATCAAGACCATCGGCCGCGAGGTGGACCTGCGCGTCTCCACGCTGCCCACCCTCTACGGCGAAAGCGTCGTCATGCGCCTGCTGGACCGCAGCGCGGGCGACTTCTACGACCTGCTCAACCTGGGCTTCGACGACCACATGCTGCGGCGCATGGAGCACTTCACGGCCCTGCCCCACGGTATCTTCCTGGTCACCGGCCCAACCGGCAGCGGCAAGTCCACCACGCTCTATTCCGCGCTGAAGCGCATCAACCAGTCCGACAAGAAGATCATCACCATCGAGGACCCGGTGGAGTACCAGATGGACGGCATCAACCAGATCCACGTCAACACGCAGATCGGGCTGACCTTCGCCACCGGCCTCCGCCACATCGTCCGCCAGGACCCGGACGTGATCATGGTGGGCGAAATCCGCGACCGCGAAACCGCCGACGTCGCCATCCGATCCGCCCTCACCGGCCACTTCGTCTACTCCACGCTGCACACCAACGACGCGCCTTCGGCCATCACGCGCCTCACCGATATGGGCGTCGAAAACTACCTGATCTGTTCTTCGCTGGTGGCCGTGCTCGCGCAGCGCCTGGTGCGGCTCATCTGCCCCGCCTGCAAGCAGCCGGCCGGAGAGCGGCTGACGCCCGCCGGCGACACCATCCCCACCTTCCGCGGCGCCGGCTGCGAAAAGTGCTTCGGCTCGGGCTTCCTGGGCCGCGTCGGCATCTTCGAGATGATGGAGCTGAACGACCACATCCGCAAGCTCATCATGGCCAACGCCGACGCTTCCGAACTGACCGCCGCCGCCCGCCAGAACGGCATGCGGAACCTGCGGGAAGACGGCTGGCTGAAGGTCTCGCAGGGCGTCACCACGGCCGAGGAAGTCATGCGCGTGACGCAGGAGTTTTAGCGCGCCCCATGATCTCTTATCACTTCAGGGCGGTTTCGAGCGACGGCAAGGTCCGCACCGGCACGCTCAACGCGGAAGACGAGAAGCGCGTTGCGCTGGAGCTGCGCCGCCAGGGCCTCATCCCGCTCTACGTGGGCCTCTCCGATCAGCGCCGCACGGAGGTCAACCTGCCGAAGCTCCAACTCGGCCGGCGGCGCGACGTCCTGTTCTTCACGCAGGAGCTGTCCACGCTGCTGAACGCCGGCGTCCCGCTGGACCGCGCCCTGTCCATCGTCGGCGAGCTGAGCGAACGGGCCGAGTTCCGCACCCTGGTGCAGGACGTGCTTCGCACTCTCAAGGGCGGCCGTGCGCTGGCCGATTCTCTGGCCACCAAGCCCGCCTACTTCCCCGAGATTTACGTCAATATGGTCCGCGCCGGCGAAGCCTCCGGCTCGCTGGCCGCCATCTTCGAGCGGTTGGCCGAGTACGAGAAGACGCGCGACGAGCTGCGCGGCTACATCGTCAGCTCCATGGTGTATCCGGCGCTGCTCACCGTGGTCGGCTTCAGCTCCATCTTCGTGCTGATGTACTACGTGGTGCCGCGCTTTGCCAGCGCCTTCACTGCCTCCAACATGCGGGTGCCGGCCATGACGCAGGCCATGCTGGACGTCTCCACCTGGACGCGGACCTACGGCCACTGGGCGCTGCTGGCCCTGTTCGTGGGCCTGGTGGCGTTCCGCCTGTATGTCCGGACGTCGGCAGGGCGCTACTGGTGGGACGCCGTGCGCCTGAAGCTGCCGCTGCTCGGCGATGCGCTGCGCAAGGCGCAGACCGCCCAGTTCACGCGCGCCATGGGCACCCTCATCGCCAACGGCGTGCCGCTCATCCAGTCGCTGACCATCTCGCGCGGCATCCTCACCAACCGCCGCATGGCGGACTCGCTGGAACTAGTGGCCCAGGGCGTCAAGCGCGGCGAGGGCATCTCGCAGCCGCTGGTGGCCACCGGCATGTTTCCGCCGCTCACCGCCCACCTGCTCGCCATCGGCGAGGAGACGGGGCGGCTGGATTCCATGTTCCTGCGCGCGGCGGAGATCTACGACACCGACACGCGCGCTTCCATCAAGCGTTTCACGGCCCTGTTCGAGCCGCTGATCATCCTGATCATGGGCGTCGCCGTGGGCGTCCTGATCCTCTCCATGCTGCTGGCCATCAGCGGCATCAACGAAATGGCGATGTAATGTTCTATGGGACTACTGTCATGACCCGTCACCGCACCCACCGTCAACGCAGCCGGCGCGGCATCACACTGATCGAGATGCTCGTCGTGCTCACCATCATCGCGCTCTTCGCCGCCCTCGTCGCCCCCCGGCTGCTCAGCAAGAGCGACACGGCGCGTGTCACCGCGGCGCGCGCGCAGATCAACGCCTTCGGCACCGCGCTGGGCGCTTACAAGCTCGACACGGGCCTCTATCCCAGCACCGAGGTAGGCATGCAGGCGCTACGCACCCGGCCCCAGAACCTGCCGCAGTGGCAGGGCCCTTATCTGCCGCAGGACATCCCCGTGGATCCCTGGGGGCGCCCCTACATCTACAAGTATCCCGGCGAGCACGGCGACGAGCCCGACATCGTCTGCTACGGCGCCGACGGCCAGCCCGGCGGTGAAGGCATCGCGGCCGACATCGTCAGTTGGAAGGCTCAGTAGTCGTGTCCCGCGCGCGCAGGCAGCGGCTTCGGAGCGGCGCCGAGTCCGGCCTGACAATAATGGAGATGCTGATCGTCGTCACCATCGTCAGCCTGATGGCCGGCCTCACCTTCCCCAGCGTCGCCTCCGGCATCGATGCCCTGCGCCTCCGCTCCGCGGGAGACTCGGTCGCCTCCTTCCTGACCCTGGCCATGGCGCGCGTCGAGCGCTCGCAGGAGCCCGTCGACCTCACGTTCCTGAGGCAGGAAGGGCGCCTGGAGATGCACACCACCGATCCGAAGTTCGCCCGCACTCTGCAACTGCCTGAAGGCGTCTCCATCCTTCACATCCACCCCGAACTGCCGGGCGAGGCCGAGACCGCCCGCAGCATTCTCTTCCTGCCCGGGACGCCGTTCCCGCGCCTAGGCGTCGAGCTCCTCAACCGCCGGGGCAGCCGCCGGTTGATCCGTATCGATCCGCTGGCCGCCGTGCCGGTCGTCGAAATCCCCCCGGAAAGCGTCTCTGGAGAGGAGCGCTAAATAGAATGTCCGGCCGCCGCGGGTTCACCCTGCTCGAAGTGTTGGTCGCCACCCTGCTCATGGCCATCGCCGTGACGGGGCTGCTGAGCGCCCTGCGGACCTCCCTTTCCAACGCCGCCCGGCTCACCGAAACGGAGCGCGGCCTGACGCTGGCCCGGCGCCAGATGGATGAGCTGCTCGCTACCCGCGTGCTGCCAAGGGGGATGCCGTTCGAGGGCGTCTTCCCGCCCGAAACGACGGGCGGCGTCGAGGCCGGCTGGCGCGCGACGGTCGCTCCCTTCGAAGGACAGTCCGCGGCTCCGGGCCAGAAGCCCTCGCCGGGGTCGCGCATGGTGGAGCGCATCCATCTCGAAGTGTGGTGGCGCCAGGCCGGGCGGCGCCGGTCGATGGAACTCGACGCTTACCGCGGCGCCATCGTCACGCCGGAGATGCTGCCTTTGTTTGATGGCATGCCTGTGATGGCGCCCGCCACGCCCGCGGCGGAGCAGCCATGAGGCGAAACCGCCAGTCCGGCATGACCCTCATCGAGGTCCTCATCGCGGTGACTCTCGTCAGCCTCCTCTCGGTGGGCATGCTGTTCGCCATCCGGGCCGGGCTCTCCGCCATGGACGCCTCCCAGCGCCGCTTCTCCGCCAACCGCCGGGCGATGAGCGCCCAGCGCATCCTCGAGCAGCAGGTGGCCGGCTTCCTCCCGGTGCGGGCCCGCTGCGGCGCCTCCCCCGTGAGCGAAGGGGGAGGCCTGGAACCCTTCTTTCAGGGCGCTCCGGGCGTCACCCGCTTCGTCACCCGCTACTCGCTGGACGGCGCGTCGCGCGGCGTGCCGCAGGTGGTGGAACTCTTCGTCACGCCCGGCGAAGAAGGGCGCGGCGTCCGCCTGGTGGTGAACGAGATCCCCTACACCGGGCCCTCCGGCGCGGGCTTCCTCTGCCTGCCTCCGGGCCCGGATCCCGCCACCGGCGCGAACGTGGTCCGATTCCCCCAGCCGCAGGCCGGCCCCGGTTCGTTCGTGCTGGCCGACAAACTGGCCTACTGCCGCTTTCTTTACCTGCAGTCCATCGAGCCGGAGCCCGACCGCTGGGTGCCGGTCTGGGTCCGGCGGGACTACTGGCCCCGCGCCATCCGCATCGAGATGGCCCCGCTGGAGGCGGACCCCGTGCGTGTTCCGCCCATGACCTTCACCGGACTCATCCGGCCCAACCGCATGGTGGAGGAGCCCTATGCCTTCTGACGGCGACCGCGGGCCGCTGCGGCGCCGGGGCGGCGCGCTGTTGATGGTTCTGTGGCTTTCCGCCGCGCTCTCCGCCATCGCCTTCTCCGTCGCCACCTCCGTGCGAGCCGAAATCGACCGCACCAGCACGGCTGTCGAAGGCTTGAAGGCCTATTACATGGCCTGCGGCGCGGCCGAGCGCGCCGTCAACTACATGCTCTACGGGCCGGGGCCCCGCAATCCGCTGGGAGGGCCGCGCTGGTGGGAGCCCGGTCTGCCGCTGATTCTTCTCGCGTTCCCCGACGGCGCCGCGGCCGTGGAGGTCGTCCCGGAGTCCTCCAAGTTCAACGTGAACACCATCTCCGGCGACGATCTCTTCAAGGTATTGATGGCGCTCGGCCTTCCCCCGGAGGCTGCCCGGCAGGCAGGGCAGGCCGTGCTGCACTGGCGCGGGGCGGGCGGCGGCCCTCTTGACACCATGTATTTGAGCCGCACTCCGTCTTTTCGGGCGCCGCATGCGTCTGTGGATCAGTTGGAAGAACTGATGTCGGTCATGGGAATCACTCCCGAACTGTTCTACGGCGGCTACACGCGCTCGCCCGAGGGCGGCCTCGTGCCCCGTCCCGGGCTGCGCGACTGCCTCTCCGTCTACAGCGCCGGCACCTCGTTTGACATCAACACGGTGAGCCCCGCGGTGATGCTGGCCGTGGGCGTTCCGCCGCCCGGCGTCGAAGCCGTGGTCAATCTGCGGCGCCAGGCGCCCATCCGCCAGATCGGCGCCGTGGGCCCGCTGCTCGGGCCGGCCGCCGGCCGCTTTCGCATCGGGGGCGACCAGGTCTACACTCTCCGCGCCACCGCCCGCCTGCGCCGCCCCGACGGCGCCCTTTCCGATTTGCGCCGTTCCGTCGCCATGACGGTCCAGCTTTTCACCAAGACTTCGCCCGATGCCTTCCGCGTCCTGGCGTGGCAGGACAACGCGGTCGCCCCGCCCCTCTTCAACGTATGGCCGAACTGAGACATCCGTTATTGCGCCAGTTGACGCGCTTCGGCACCGGCGCCGGCATCGTGATCGGTGAGCGCGACCTCGACGTCTGCCTCGCGCGCGTCCGGCCAAACTCCGCGCAGGTGCTGGCCACGCTGCGGATTGAAGACTTCCGCAACCGGCCCGCCGCCGAATGGGGCGCCGAATACGCGGCCTTCCTGAAGCAGCACGGCGCCTCCCACCTCGCCGCCCTCGTTCTTCTTCCGCGCCATGAGGTCATTGTGCGGCCGGTCCGCCTGCCCGGCGTGTCCGGCGAGGATGCGCCCGCCGCCATCCGTTTTCAACTGGATTCGCTGCACCCCTTCCAGGACGAGGAAGTGGTTAGCGATTTCCAGCGCGCGGGCCGCAGCGACACCTTCATCGTCGCTCTCGCCCAGCGCAACCGCGTGGATTCCTATACGGCGCTGTTCGCCGAATCCGGCATCAAGCTGGCCGGCTTCACCTTCTCCGGAGGCGCCGTATTTCCTTCTTCGCGTCTCTTCCCCAGCCCGGACGCCGGCGCCCGTCTGGCCGTCACCGGCCTGCTGGCCGGCCCGGAAGCCCCGGTCGAAATCTACGGGGAGAGTGGCTCTCACCCCCTCTTTTCCGCCGTGTTCGACGCTCCGGCCGGCCGCGCCGCCGCGCTCGCCTCGGCCGAAATGCGGCTGGAGCCCGGCCACGAGCCCCGCGACCTGATCGACCTGCTGCCCGCCTGGCAGTCCGCGCCCGAGTCCTTCGATTCCTCCGATGCCGGACGCTCGCGGTTCGCGCCGCTGTGGGCCACCGCGCTCGCCGCGGCCTGTCCCCACCTCGGCGCCCCCGTCAATCTGCTGCCCGCGGAGTTGCGCTCCTCCTCTTCCCGCGCCGCCTATATTCCAACCATCGCCCTGAGCATCATCCTGGCGCTCATGGTCGTGGCGCTCTTCGCGCAGAAGTCGTGGATGGACCGCCGCTACTTCGGGCTTCTCGATGCCGAAATCGCCCGGCTCTCGCCGCGCGCCGCGCAGGTGGAGAAACTCGACCGCCGGATCGCCGGCGCCAGTCTGCGCATTCAACAGATCGACCACTTCCGCCGGCGCACCCGCGCCCACCTCGACATCGTTCTCGAACTCACCCAGATGCTGCCGCCGCCCGCCTACCTGGTCTCGCTGCAGATCAGCCCGAAGGAAGTCACCCTCTCCGGGGAGACCGAGCAGGCCGACACCCTGCTGAAGAAGCTCGACGCCTCGCCCCGCTTCGCGGCCTCCGAGTTCACCATGCCGCTGGCCCGCAGCGGCACCGGCGAAGTCTTCCGCATCCGGTCGCTGCGCGAAGGGAGCCCGCAATGAACCTCCCCGCCCTCTCCCGCCGGGACCGCAACGCGCTGGCCGCCCTCGCCGTGTGCGCCGCCGTCTTCACCGCGGTTTACCTCTGGCCGTCCGGGGACTCCTCCACCGTCGGCGCCGTGAGTTCCATCCCGCAAGTCGAGAAGCGCGTCTCGCGGCTCCGCCGGCTGGCCGCCGCCGTGCCCGCCCGGCAGCAGATCCTGGCGAAGGTCGATCAGGAGTTGACGCTGCGCGAAAAAGGCGTCATCCAGGCCGAGACCGCCCCGCAGGCCCAGGCGCAACTGCTCCAGATCGCGCGCCGCGTCGCGCAGGCGCAGAACCCGCCCGTCGTCTTCAAGGGTACCGAGTTCGCTCCGCCGCGCGCCTTCGGCGACGCCTACGGCGAGGTGGTCATGACCGTCAGCATCGATGGCGGCATCGAGCAGATCGTGAACTTCCTCGCCGACATCAGCAATCAGCCCGAGCTTGTCTCGGTGTCCGACGTCCTGCTCTCGCAGGTCACCAGCAAGCAGAAGCTGGTCCCCGCGCGCATCACCTTCACAGGCATCGTGCCGAAACGGCTCGTTCCGCAAAAGAGGGAGAGCGCGTTTTGAGAAAGAACCTGATCGCTCTCAACCTGCTCCTCCTCGCCCTCATCGGTCTGGCCGGCTGGCAGTTGCGCGCCCAGTATCTGGAGCGGCTGCGCCGCCAGTCGGAATTCCTGAAGGCCCCGGTGCCGGCCGCGCCGCCTCCGGCCGTGCTGCTGCCTCCGCCGCCCGGCCAGGTCTCGGCCGTGAAGTACCTGGAGGTGGCCACCCTGTTGCCGTTCAGCAAGGATCGCAATCCGGCGGTGGTGATCGAATTGCCCCCGCCGAAGCCCATGCCGCCGCTGCCCCGCTACTACGGCCTCATGAATTTCGGAACGCCGCGAGTCATCCTGGCGCCGGCGCCCGGGCAGACGCAGAAGTCTTACTCGGTCGGCGATACCATCGGCGAGTTCCGGCTGGCCGCCATCGCGCAGTCCGGACTGGTCTTCGAATGGGACGGCAAGCAGGTGCCGGCCGCCTATGCCGAGATCCAGGACCGCTCGTCGAACGCGCCGCCGGAGACTGCGCCCTCGTCCGCCTCCTCCACGCCCTCCCGGCCGCAGGAGGCCGCCGGCGTGAAGGCGGTTTCCAGCGTGACGTCCGTCTCTTCCGCGGAGGCCAGCCGCCCGGGCGCCGAAACCGGCACCGGCATCAAGGCCTGCCAGCCCGGCGACAGCAGCCCGGCGGGCGCCGTCGTGGACGGGTACCGCAAATTGGTGACCGAAACCCCATTCGGCAAGAGTTGCCGCTGGGAAAGGATCAATTGACCCGCGCGCCAAGGCCGCGGGCTAGCAGGAGAATGTACCGATGATCGCCAGAATCTGGATGGCCGCTTTTTTGACGCTCGCCGCCGCTGCCGCGCAGACGGCGCAGCGCCCCGCTTCCCGCCCCGCTCCTAACCGCTCCGCCAACACCATCGCCCCTCCCGCGGGCGCGGAGAAATTGAGCGAAGGCGTCTTCCGGGCCAAGGATTCCTCCGGCAAGGTCTGGATCTACACCCGCACGCCCTTCGGCTTCGCCCGGAACGAAGAGGGCGCCGCCCAGGCCGCGCCCCGGCCCGAGGTGCCCGCCTTCCGCGTCCTCGATGTGAAGGACGGCAAGGTCCGCTTCGAGCGCGCTACGCCTTTCGGGAAATCGGCCTGGACCCGCAACGTCGCCCAACTCGACGAGAAGGAAAAGGCGGCCTACGAGGCTTACCAGGCCAGCCTTGCCAGCGCCCAGAAAGCCAGCCAGTAGGAGTGTGATCAAGATGCGCATCGCCTGCCTCCGCAGCCCCCACCTCGCCGCAGTCCTGGCCGCCGTGCTGCTGCACCTGCCGCTGGCCCTCGCCGGGCAGGCGCCGATCGTCGTCGTGCCGCCGGGCTTCGGCCCCAGGGAAACGCCGGCTCCGAAGCCCGCCCCGGGCCAGCCGCC
>DAHVTI010000522.1 GCA_027324255.1 Bryobacterales bacterium
AAGTCGTTGGCCAGCGCGTCGAACATGTTCAGCGGCGGCAGGCCGAAGATCTCGTAAAGCGTGCGATGCATGCTGAGGATGGTCGTGTGCCGGTGCGACACATAGCCCCGTTTGGCCCAGGGACTGATCACCAGCAGGACGCTTCTTTGGGCGTCTACGTGATCCGGTTCCCCGCCTGCGTCGTCCTCCGTCACGAAGATCGCCATGTTCTTCCAATAGGGGGTATGGGAGAGAAACTCGACGATTCGCCCCAGCGCCAGATCGTTGTCCGCCATCCAGGAAGCCAGGTACGGGTAGCCTTTATCCGGCTTTGGATCCGCGCCATGATCGTTGCAGATGGCGATGTTCAGAAAGGAGGGAAACTTTTTCCCGCCGCGCAGAAACCGCTCTTCCACGTCCCGCATGAACCAGTGGGCCCGGTACTGGTCCGGAATGTTCATGTTGAAGATGGGAAATCCGAAGGCGGTGTTGTCGAATAGAACCTTCGGCATCGGAATATTCACCACTTCGCGCGCGCCGGTGGGATGTTCGTCCTCGTTCTCCACCACTCCGGGAAACTCGAATCCCTCGCCGTAGTTGCGGAACGGGATTCGATGCCGCCCGAGATGCTCCCACATGGAGCCGGCTTCCGGGTAGTCCTCCGGGATCAGCGAACCCGCCGAGCCCATGGAGTAGCGGCGTCCCGGAGCGGTGCTGTTCCTCTTGAAAGCCCAGCCGAGCGAATAGGTCATCTGCATCAGGTTGTTGGGCTGCACGCCCACCAGCCAGCGATGCCCCACGCCGGAAGCCTCCGGCTCCATGTAGAAGTTGTCGCTCACGGTGAACGCGCGCGCCAGCGCATTGTGATTCACCATCACGCCGGCATCCTCCAGCGTGGGCTGGCCGTCCTCTTTGATCGTTTGATGCAGTCCCCAACGCAACAGCGAGGGGTCGTGACGCGCGCCGGGAACGCGGTCGAAGACCGTGTCGTAGGTGTGATTCTCCTTGGTGATGAAGACGACGTACCGGATCTCGCGGGACGCGCGGCCGGCCCTGGCAGGGATGATCGGCGAAGACATCGCCGCCCGGTCGGCCTCTCGATCCACCATTCCGTTGTTTTCGAGGACGCGTTCCGTCATCTTCCGCAGGTCGCCGTCGGAAGGGTGGTTCAGAATGGTGACCACCCCCTTCATTCCCATAAACTCGCTTTTCGGAATCTGCCGGCCCGCGTTCGGCCCATTGCCGAAGCCTTTGAAGCTGATGCAGGCCAGGCGCCGGCCGTCGGGGGAGATCGCTAGCCGGTAGGGGTACCACGCGGTCGGAATGTGCCCCAGCACATGAAGCGTGCGGGCGTCCAGAACGCCGATGGCGTTGATGCCGCTCTCCGCGACATAGAGTCTGGCGCCGTCTGCCGACACCACCATGCCGGACGGCCCTACGCCGCGCAGGCGCGCGACCAGCGGCGAAGGCACAATCCGCTGCTTGGCCACCAGCTTTCCGCTGGACAGATCGATACGCTCGATCAGGTCGTTGTTCCCGTTCGAGACGAACAGACTGTCACCGCTCACCGCCAGATAGTTGGGAGCGCTGCCGCCCACCGTGGCGCCGTTATCCGATGGAGCGCGGATCAGCAGGCCCGTCTTCCACTGGCTCAGCACCTTCGGCGCCTGCGGATCGGAGACATCCACGCCGGTGACGGAGAACGAGTGCGGCCCGTTGTCGTCTCCCAGGCCGGGGATCTTGCGGCCTTCGAATGTGACGCCTTCGCGCGCGGCTTTGCTCGGGTAGCCGTAGGGGGGCCGGGTCAGCCCCCGCGCATCGAACTTGCCGTCGGCCGGCGGCGGCACAGCGCTGTATTCGAACAGGCCGATGTTCGCCACGAAGACGCGGTTTCCGGAAACGGCCAGCGTGTAGGGGTACCGCCCCACGGCCGTCGAACCGGCAACGCGCCGCTGCGCGGTATCGACAATCACCAGTCGAAAGTTCGTGACATCCGCACAGTAGAGATACCGGCCGTCTTCGGAGACCTTCAGGTCGGCGGCATAGCTGTCCTCGAACTTCTTCCCCGCAACTTCGACGTTGAGCGCAATCTCGGCGATCAACTCGGTCGACACCGTGTCGAAAACGAACAGCGTCCCCCTGTCGCCGCTGCTCCAATACAGCAGTTTGCCGCCCGGGGAAAACTCGGCTCCGCCGGCGTTCAGATGGGCCTTCTTCTTCCCGGGGATTTTCGGGGGTCTCAATTCGACCATTCCCGGCGCCCCCGACTGCCACTCCGTCAGAATCTGCCCGGCACTATCGCTGGCCACAAACAGCCTCTTCCCGTCCCGGCTCATGGCCAGGCCGTGCGGGAAGCGCCCGAGCGGAAAATGCTGGCCCTCCGGCCTCAGGTGGCGGCCGCTGGGCAGCACAGTGATCCCTGCCGGATCGTGTGTCGCATACGTCGTCACCGCTGGCGCGTGAAGGTAGGGCTGGGCCTGCCCGGAGGCCGCCGTCAGAAGACCGGCCATCAACAGTGTCAGGATGCGGATCCGGTCCGGGGAAGATCGATGTCTCATGGCGCGCTTGTGCCGCCTCCCAATGACGGCGACTACCAGCGTACCGGAAGTTCCAATCGCCACGAAGCTCTTGCCCGAATCGCTCTTCCCGCGCTTCAGCCGGTTCAGCCGCCGGCGGTGTCCTTGGACTACCGCGCTTTGATCCCGCCCGCATCCCGTCGTCCAGCCCCACAGCGTCAGGAGCCGCGCTGGTTTCTCAATCAGCCGGGCGGGACAGGCTTCGAGCTTCGTCCAAGCTGGGCAGCCGCCTACCCCAAAGCCAACTTCTCTTCTCCCGATTTCGCCGACGGGATCGCCGCCGTGGAATCGTAACTCCACATAGGAAGGCGGCCTGAAAAAGAACCTGCTATCCCACGAGCCGTCCGAAATACCGCCGGATTGCGGACCCCGCTGGGCCCGGTTCCAACGATAAGTGGCGCCCGGTCAGTCTTTTGCGGAAATTACCTTGGAACCCGGTGGCACAATGGAGCCGGCGGGAATTCGCGTCCCGCCCAGTTCCTTGACAATTGTATGCTCTCCCCCTCTGCACGCCCAGCCGGACCCGCCACCCCGCTGGGCCAAACGGGGGTTCCCCACCCCAAACCCTCACATTTGCGTCGAAACGAAGCCACCGCGGCCACCCGCATCCAGAATTACGCCGATTACGACGATTCGAACCCACTCGCCCCCGCCGCCCCCGGACCTCCGCGTCTTGTCAGAACGAAGCCCCCGCGGCCACCCG
>DAHVTI010000539.1 GCA_027324255.1 Bryobacterales bacterium
CATATTGGACATATCGTTGACAAGTCCATGGGTGGAGGAGATGAGCCGTCCAACCTGCGAGCTTTGTGTTCGGTCTGCAACGAGGGCGCCCGGAACTTGACTCTCGATCGGCCTTCACTGCAGAAGCTGCTGATCCAAGTCCGGCGTGCCACCGGGGGGGATCAACTGGAAGTGCTGAGGTGGCTTCTCCGGAAGTTTCCGAAGCAAGCGTCTGAGATGATCAATGCCGGTTAGCCCTCTGGTGTGCCAGTTTTCATTGATCGAGTGGATAAGATATCGCAGCAACGCCGATCAGCCAACATGAGCCAGATCAGGAGCCGGGATACGGCCCCCGAACTCGCCGTGCGGCGAATGGTCCACTCCATGGGGTATCGGTACCGTCTGCACGTTTCCAGCCTCCCCGGCAAGCCCGATCTCGTTTTCCCTCGACTGCGGCGTATCATCGACG
Organism: Bryobacterales bacterium; assembly: GCA_027324255.1. Lineage (GTDB taxonomy): Bacteria > Acidobacteriota > Terriglobia > Bryobacterales > Bryobacteraceae > Paludibaculum. The sequence continues at coordinate 449 of DAHVTI010000539.1, forward strand.
TGCGGGGCTGCTTCTGGCATCAGCATGAAGGATGCATCGATTCTCACATCCCAAAGACGCGCCAAGGCTACTGGCGGCCAAAGCTCATGGGTAATTGCCAACGGGACGCGGTAAATGGCCGCAGGCTGAAGGAGCTAGGTTGGCGCGTCTGTGTGGTCTGGGAGTGTGAAGTATGCCAGCGAAAGAGGTTGGCCCGGCGGCTGGCGCGGTTTCTGGGCAGGTGATACATGATTGCTGCAGAACCGAGGCGGCTGGACTGTGCGGCGGACCTGGCGGACCTGATGGCGCTTTCCACGGCGGTGGGGTGGAACCAGGTGGAGGCGGACTGGCGGCGGATGCTGGAACTGGAGCCGGAGGGGTGCTTCGGCGTGGCGGCGGAGGGGCGGGTGGCGGCGTCGGCCACGGTGATCACGTACGGGCGGGAGCTGGCGTGGATCGGGATGGTGCTCACCTTGCCGGAATATCGCGGGCGGGGCTTTGCGACGCAACTGATGCAGAAGTGCCTGGACTACTGCGACGGGAAGAACGTGAAGACCGTGAAGCTGGATGCGACGGACCTGGGACGGCCGGTGTATGAGAAGTTCGGGTTCGTGGAAGAGTACGTGGTGGAGAGATGGAAGGGGACGCTGGAGGGTGGGGCGAGGCGGGAGTTGGCGCACGACTTCGAGTTGGACCGGGCGGCGTTCGGGGCGGACCGGCGGGCGCTGCTCGAGCGGGTGGGCTTCAGCCGGGAGGGGCGGGTGGCGTCCTATGCCGGGCCAGTGGTTTGCCGGACGACGGAGGAGGCGCGGGAGCGGATTCTGCACGGCGGCGCGGCGGGGCTGACGTTCTGGGACCTGCCGCTGGTGAACGCGGCGGCGGTGCGGCTGGCGGAGGAACTGGGGTTCGCTCCGGCGCGGCGGCTGTGGCGGATGAGGCGGGGCGCGGCGATCGAGGAGCGGCCGGAGTTCGTCTACGCGCTGGCGGGGTTCGAGTTCGGGTGAGCCTACAATAGAGACGTGACTCGGGTATTCGCACTTGTAGCGGCGTCGGCGGCGCTGGCGGCGGCGCAGGATCAGGGGCCGGTGCAGGTGGAGCGGGCGTCGACGGGCTACCGGTTCACCGAAGGTCCGGCGTGGTGGAAGGACGGATACCTGCTGTTCACGGACATCCCGAACAACCGGATCCAGAAGTTCACGCCGGGCAAAGGGATGGAGGTTTTCCGGGAGAATTCGGGCGGGGCCAACGGGCTGGCGTTCGACGAACGGGGGCGGTTGATCGCGTGCGAAGGCACGGCGCGGCGGGTGACGCGCACGGACGCGAAGGGGCGAGTGGAGGTGCTGGCGGCGAAGTTCGAGGGCAAGGCTCTGAACGCGCCGAACGATGTCGTGGTGCGGCGCGACGGGCACATCTGGTTCACGGACCCGGCGTTCGGCAAGAGCGAAGACACGAAGGAACTGCCGTTCTATGGCGTGTACCACATCACGCCGAAGGGGGAGCTGAGCGTGGTGTCACGGTGGGAGAAGCGGCCGAACGGAGTGGCGTTGGCGCCGAACGGGCGGGTGCTGTACGTGGCGGGATCGGACGAGCGGGTGATTCGGGCCTACGATGTGGACCGGCAGGGGAACGGGACGAACGAGCGGGTGCTGGTGACGGGCATCGAGGGAGTGCCGGACGGACTCAAGACGGATGAAAAAGGCAACCTGTACGTGGCGGCGGCGGGGGTGCTGATCTACGGCTCGGACGGGAAGTTCGTCCGCAAGATCGAGATCCCGGAGACGCCGGCCAACCTGGCTTTCGGCGACGGGGATCTGAAAGGACTCTACGTGACGGCGCGGACCTCCTTATACCGGATCCGGCTGGACGTGAAAGGATCGCTGCAAAACGAACGATGAGTGAACAAGAGGCGAGCCGGCGGTATCCGGCACGGCCCCTGCTGGGCGTGGGCGCGGTAGTGTTCGAGGACGGCAAGGTGCTGCTGATCGAGCGCGGGCAGGAGCCGCTGAAGGGCTACTGGACGCTGCCGGGCGGGCTGGTGGAGACGGGCGAGCGGCTGGAGTGCGCGGTGCGGCGCGAGGTGCAGGAAGAGACGGGGCTGGAGATCCGGCCGGTGGAGGTGGCGGCGATCTTCGAGCGCATCATGCCGGACCTGGAAGGGCAGACCGAATTCCACTACGTGATCGTCGATTACCTCTGCGAGCTGACCGGGGGCGTGCTGAAGGCGGGCAGCGACGTGTCGCGGGCGATGTGGGTTGCGGCGGACCAACTGGGCATTGCGAAGATGGCGCCGGGCACGCCGCCGGTGATCGAGAAAGCGCTGCGGATGCTGGAAGAGGCGCGGGCTTGAACGCGGAGAGCCTGGAACTGCTGGAGTACGAGCGGCTGCGCGCGCTGGTCGGCCGGTACGTGGCGAGTGAGGCGGGGCGGCTGCTGCTGGGGCGCGTGAAGCCGGAGACGGACAGGGTTTCGCTGGAGCGGGGGTTGCGCGAAGCCGAAGAGGCGATGCGCTACCTGCAGGACGCGGCGCGGCCGCAGACGCGGGCGCCGGAAACGCCGGCGCGGCTGCGGTTTGAGGGGCTGCCGGAGGTGAGCCGGGCGGCGGCGAAGCTGAGGATTGAAGGCGCCGTGCTGGAGGCGCTGGAGATCAGTGCGGTGGCGCAGGTGCTGGAACGGGCGACGGAGGTGCGGCAGGCGCTGGGCGGGCAGGCGGCGCGGTTTCCTTTGCTCACCGCGCGGGCGGCGGAGATCGGGGACTTCCGCAAGGCGCTGAAAGAGATCAGCGGGAAGATCCTGCCGGACGGCTCGATTGCCGATGACGCGAGCGTGGCGCTGCGGCGGATCCGGCGCGATATGGAGCGGCAGCGGGGGGAGATCCAGGATTCGCTGGAGCGGTTCCTCAAGATGCACCGGGAAGACGGGCTGCTGCAGGAAGAGTTCGTGACGCTGCGCAACGACCGGTTCGTGGTGCCGGTGGTGCCGGGGGCGAAGCGGAAGCTGCCGGGTGTGGTGCACGGGTCGAGCGGCAGCGGGCACACGCTGTTCCTGGAGCCGCTGGAGACGATCGACCTGAACAACGACCTGGTGCGGCTGGGCGAGGAAGAGATCCAGGAGATCCACCGCATTTTGCGGGAGATGACGGCGCGGCTGAGGGAGCACGCGCACGAGGTGCAGGCGGCGGCGGAGGCGCTGGCGCAGTTGGACCTGATCTTTGCGAAGGCGGACTTCGCGGTGGAGTTCGGGTGCGTGGCGCCGCGGTTTTCGGCCGATGATGCCCCGCGGCTGGAGTTGAAGGCGGCGCGGCACCCGCTGCTCGAAGACGTGCTGCGGCGGCAGGGGAAGCGCGTGGTGCCGGTGTCGCTGGTGCTGGACGCGGGGCGGCGGATGCTGCTGATCAGCGGGCCGAACACGGGCGGCAAGACCGTGGCGATGAAGACCGTGGGGCTGCTGGCGCTGATGGCGCAGAGCGCGCTGCCGGTGCCGGCGGAAGAGGCGGTGTTCCCGGTGTTCGACGACGTGCTGGCGGACATCGGGGACAACCAGAGCATCGAGCAGAGTCTGTCGAGCTTCAGCGCGCACGTGGCGCGGATCCGGGAGATGGTGGAGGCGGCGACGTCGGGCGCGCTGGTGCTGCTGGACGAACTGGGGCGGGCGACGGACCCGGAAGAGGGCGGGGCGCTGGGGGTGGCGATTCTCGATGAGTTCCGGCAGCACGGGACGTTCACGCTGGCGTCGACGCACCTGCTGGCGCTGAAGGTGTACGGGTCAAATACCGCGGGCGTGGTGAACGCGTCGATGGGGTTCAACGAAGAGACGCTGGAGCCGACGTACGTGCTGCGGACGGGGGCGCCGGGCAAGTCGGCCGGGTTGGACATTGCGACGCGGCTGGGGCTGCCGGAGCGGCTGATCGAGCGGGCCAGGCGGGCGATGTCTTCGACCGAGCGGGACATTGCGGCGTTCCTGAATCAACTGGAGCAGAAGATCGGGGAGGTGTCGGCGGAGGCGGGTGACCTGAAGAGACAGAAGGCCGCGCTGGAGGAGCGGGAGCGGCAGTTCTTGAAGGAGATGGAGCGGCGGGAGCAGGCGCGGCTGCGGCAGATCGAGCAGACGGCGGGTGAGGCGCAGAAGCGATTCGAGCAGCAGGCGCGGGAGGCGATTGAGAGCGTGCTCGCGGCGCCGGAGCAGCGCAAGCAGGCGGAGAAGGCGCTGCGGCAGGTGGCGCGGACGAAGCGGGAGTACCAGGAGTCAGTAGGCGCGCTGGCGCAGAAGGAGCCGAAGAAGCAGGCTCCGGCGGAGGCGATCCGGGAAGGGGTGAGGGTGAGGCTGCGGGACGTGAGCGGTCCGGCGCGGGTGAGGAGGGTGCTGGCCGGGGGGCTGCTGGAGGTGGACGTCGGGTTTTTGAAGATGCAGGTGCCGGCGTCGGAGGTGACGGAGGTGCTGCCGGACGCGCCGCCGTCGGGTTCGATGCTGCCGAAAGGTGTCAGCCTGACGACGGGGCCGCGGTGGGATACGCTCTCCAGGGAAGTCAACGTGATCGGGAAGACGGCGGAGGAGGCGTTGGAAGAGGTGGACCGGTTTTTGGACTCGGCTTATCTGGCTGGGGTGACGCGGGTTCGCGTCGTTCACGGGCACGGGATGGGTGTGTTGCGCAAGACCGTGCAGCAGTTGTGCAAGGCGCACCCGAATGTGGAGAAGTTTTATCCGGCGGGGCCGAGTGAGGGGGGGACGGGGGCTACGGTGGTGGAGCTGAAGGAGAACTGAGTTAGTTTGGCCGGACCTGGAGGTCCGGCCGCAGGCCTGGGGGGCCTGCACCACGTTGGGGGCGGTGGCAGGAAAAGGTGAAATTGGTGGCTGTCACCATTTCTTAGGTGGCGGCGAGGGCGGCGAGGACTTCGGCGGCGTGGCCTTCCACTTTCACCTTGCGGAAGATGCGGGCGATTTTGCCGCCGGGGGCGAGGATAAATGTCGTGCGCTCGACGCCCATGTAGGACTTGCCGTACATGGACTTTTCGACCCAGACGCCGTACTTTTCGGCGGCGAGGTGGTTTTCGTCGGCGAGGAGTGGGAAGGGGAGACCGTACTTGGCTTTGAACCTGGCGACGCGGTCGACGGGGTCGGGGGAGACGCCGAGGACCACGGCGGCGTGGCCTTCGATGGCGGCGAATTCGTCGCGGAAGCCGCAGGCCTCTTTGGTGCAGCCTGGGGTGTCGGCCTTGGGGTAGAAGTAGAGCACCACCTTGCGGCCGGCGAGGGAGCTGAGCTGGAGCTTTTCGCCGGAGCCGGTGAAGAGCGTGAAGTCGGGGGCTTGGGAGCCTTCCTTGAGTTCGGCCATACCCAGAGAGATTCAAGAGCGGGGCGGAACGGCGCGGGAAAATGCGAGTTATACTGAAATTGCCCCGACCAGAAGGGGACCATCAAGGTACAGACACAGGGTCAACCAAGACCAACGTGGCGAACGGCGAGCTTTCGGGCTCGCCGTTCTCCGTTTGGGGGATGTATGATGCTGGGTCATGGACACACGCCGCCGGTTTCTCTCCACCTCCGCGCTGAGTCTGCCCGCCTTATCGCGGGCGCTGCAGGCGCAAATTTCGCCATCACGGAGGCCGAAGCTGAAGATCACGGACATGCGCACGGCGGAGATCCGGGGGCACGGCTACCAGGTGCACGTGCGGATCCACACGGACCAGGGGATCTACGGGCACGGGGAGGCGACGGATTCGGCGCAGGGCGCGGTGCCGCTGATCCGGAGCTTCCGGCGGATGCTCGTCGGGCAGGATCCGCTGAACGTGGAGGCGCTGTGGGAGAGGATCCGGACGATGGGGATCTTTGCCGGGGCGCAGGGCGGGCAATACGTGACGGCGCTGACGGCGGTGGAGATCGCGTTGTGGGACCTGGCGGGCAAGGCGGTGGGGCTGCCGGTGTACCAGTTGCTGGGGGGCAAGGTGCGGGACCGGATCCGGGTGTACTGCGATTCGGCCAACCATCATCCGGACGACCCGCAGGCGAAGGCGAAGCTGAAAGAGATCGAGTCGATGGGGTTCACGGCGCTGAAGATCGACATCGACGAAGCGGGCGACCCGGCGCGGTACGACCGGGTGAACTGGACGGCGTCGAACGGGGAGATCGACCGCATGGTGAAGGAAGTGGCGTTCGTGCGGGAGAGCGAGGATAAGAAAGTCGACCTGGCGGTGGACATGCACGGGCGCTACGACGCAACGACGGGGAAGCGGGTGGCGATCGAGTTGGAGCCGTTCCGGCTGCTGTGGCTGGAGGAGCCGGTGCCGGCGGAGAACGTGGACGTGATGCGGGACGTGCGGGAATCGACGAAGACGCCGATCTGCGCGGGGGAGAACCTGTTCCTGCGGCACGGGTTCCGGGAGCTGCTGGAGAAGCGGGCGGTGGACATCATCATGCCGGACATCCAGAAGTGCGGTGGCTTGCTGGAGGCGCGGAAGATCGCGGACATGGCGCACACCTACTACACGCCGTTCGCGCCGCACTGCGTGGTGTCGCCGATCGGGACGATGGCGTCGTGCCACGTGTGCGCGGCGGTGCCGAACTTCCTGGTGCTGGAGTGGCACTGGATTTCGCGGCTGAAGCTGTGGAAGGAGTTCGTGAAAGAGGGCGAGATCATCGAGCGCGGGTTCATCACGGTGCCGGACCGGCCGGGCTTTGGGGTGGAGATGAACGAAGAGGCGGCGCGCACGGCGCAGGTGCCGGGCTCGACGTGGTTCCAGGAAGGGCGGTAGGGCGCTACCGCTGCTTGGGAGCCTGCTGGATGGCCGCCTGATGCTCCTTCATGAGGGCGAGCAGTTCCGCGACGATATCGGGATGAGCGGCGGCGACGTCGTACTTTTCGGACGGGTCGTTGAGCACGTTGTAAAGGGCGGGCTGGTCGAGCCGGGTGACCTTGGCGGGGGGAAACTCGGTGGTGTTGGTAACGGTGTGGAGTTTCCAGGGGCCTTTGCGGACGGCGCGGAGGTCGTCGGCGTTCCAGTAGAAGAAGACGCGCTCGGAGCCTTCGGAGCGGCCGGCGAGGACCGGGGACATGTCCTGGCCGTCGAGGGCGACGCCGGTGTGGAGAGGGGCGCCGGCGAGTTTGGCGAAGGTGGGGAGCCAGTCCATCATATTGCCGTGGGCGGTGGAGACCTTGCCGGCGGGGATGAAGCCGGGGAAGCGGGCGAGGCAGGGCTCCTTCATGCCGCCTTCCCAGGTGGAGCCTTTGCCTTCGCGGTGGAGGCCGGCGGAGCCGCCGTATTCCCCGCGGGGGAGCCACGGGCCGTTGTCGGAGGAGAAGACGACGAGGGTGTTGCGGTCCTGGCCGGTCTGTTTCAGGGTTGCGAGGATCTGGCCGACGCTCCAGTCGACCTCTTCGACGGCGTCGCCGTAGAGGCCGCGGGGGCTTTTGCCGCGGAAGCGGGCTCCGGCGTAGAGGGGGACGTGGGGGAAGGTGTGGGCGAAGTAGAGGAAGAAGGGCTTGTCCTTGGAGCCGCGGATGGTCTTCAGCGCGTGTTCGGTGTAGCGTTCAGTGAGGCGGGACTGGTCGGGCTCGGTTTCGATGACCTTGTCGTCCTGGATGAGGGGGAGCGGGGGATTCTTGGGGCCGCCGCCGCCGCCGGGGCCGCGGGTGGGCGTCATGTCGTTGGAGTAGGGCAGGCCGAAGTAGGAATCGAAGCCGTGCTTGACGGGCAGGTAGCGGGGGAGGTGGCCGAGGTGCCATTTGCCGACCATGGCGGTGCGGTAGCCGGCGCCTTTGAGGATCTGGGGGATGATGACTTCGGAGTCGGGCATGCCGCCGTTGGAGGAAGGGAAGAGGACGCGGGTGAGGCCGCTGCGGACGGGGTAGCGTCCGGTGAGTAGGGCGGCGCGGGAGGGGGTGCAGACGGGGGCGGCGGAGTACCACTCGGTGAACTTCATGCCCTCGGCGGCCATGCGGTCGAGGTTCGGGGTGCGGATGGTGGGGTGGCCGTAGCAGCCGAGGTCGCCGTAGCCGAGGTCGTCGGCGTAGATCATGACGATGTTGGGGCGGCGCGGGGCTGCGGCGAGCGGGGCTGCGGCGAGGAGTTGGGTGAAGCTGCGACGGGTAAGCATGGGTGAGAACGGCCCTCCGGGGGACACGTTATCACGATCGGCGGGCGGCGCGCTCAACGGGGGGTGACGGAAGCGGCATGGGCGCTCATGCGGGCGAGGAGGTCCTGGGCGAGGACGGGGCGGTCGGCGGCGAGGTCGTATTCCTCGGAAGGATCCTCGTCGAGGTTGTAGAGTTCGGGGGCGCCGAGGCCGGGGGTGCCGCCGCCGGGGGAGAAGCCGGGGTTGACGCGGAGTTTCCAGGGGCCGCGGCGGAGGCCGCGCAGCTCGGCATCGTTCCAGTAGAACAATTCGCGCTCCGGTCCGGCCGCGCCGGCGAGGACCGGGGCGATGTCCTGGCCGTCGAGGACGAGGCTGGCAGGGAGGGCGGCGCCGGCGAGGGCGGCGAAGGTGGGGAGGAGGTCCAGCATGGAGCAGACGGAGGAGTTGACGGAGCGGGAGGGGATGAGGCCGGGGCACCAGGCGATGCAGGGCTCGCGCATGCCGCCCTCGTAGACGGAGGTCTTGCCGCTGCGGAGGAGGCCGGCGGAGCCGCCCTGCTGGCGCTGAGCGAGCCACGGGCCGTTGTCGGATGAGAAGACGACGAGGGTGTCGTGGAGGTGGCCGGCGTCTTCGAGGGCGTGCATGACTTCGCCGACGCTCCAGTCCATCTCCTCGACGACGTCGCCATAGGCGCCGCGGGCGCTGCGGCCGCGGAATTGGGGGCCGGCGTAGAGGGGGACGTGAGGTGCGGTATGGGCGAAGTAGAGAAAGAAGGGGCGGCGGCCGGCGGAGCGGATGGTACGAACGGCTTCAGCGGTGAAGCGCTGGGTGAGGAACGTCTGGTCCGGGTTGGTTTCGATGGACTTGTCGTTGCGGAGGAGGGGCAGGGGCGGATAGGCGACGCTGGACTGGACGCCGGGCACGGGGCTCGAGGTCATGTCGTTGGAGTAGGGGATGGCGAAGCTGGTGTCGAAGCCGCGCTGGCAGGGGAGGAACTGGGGCCGGTCGCCGAGGTGCCATTTGCCGACCATGGAGGTGGAGTAGCCGGCGCCGCGGAGGAGTTGGGGGAGGGTGATTTCGGAGGCGGGGAGGCCGGCGGCGGAGCCGGGCGAGAGGACGTGGTTGAGGCCGGTGCGGACGGGGTAGCGGCCGGTGAGGAGGGCGGCGCGGGAGGGGGTGCAGACGGAGGCGGCGGAGTACCAGTTGGTGAAGCGCATGCCGCGGGCGGCGAGGCGGTCGAGGTTGGGGGTGCGGATGGTGGGGTGGCCGTAGCAGCCGAGGTCGCCGTAGCCGAGATCGTCGGCGTAGAGCATGACGATGTTGGGGCGGCGGGGCGTCCTGGAAACGGAAGCGCCGGCGCGGGAGGCGCCGGCGGCGAGGATGGGCAGGAAGCCGCGGCGGCTGAGCATCAGTGGAGTGATACCTTCCGAACGGATACGTTATCACGCTCGTCGGTCACTTTCACCGCGATGGTGTACTCGGCACCTTCGCCCTTGATTGTTTCGACGGAGTAGTCGTGGGCGAGGGAATCGGTGATGCGGGTGGAGGGGGGAGCGGCGATCCACTCGCCGCCGTTGACGGAGAATTCGGCCGATTGCAGGGGGGTGAGGGCATCGGCGGCGTGGAAGCGGATGAGGATTTTGGAGCCTTCGATGCGGGCGGTGAGGCCTTCGATTTGAGGCGGGGTGTTGTCGATGGTGAACTCGGGGCTTTCGGCGGTGGCGGAGAGCTGCTGGCCGGGGTAGTTGTCGATGGCGTCGTCGACGGTGACGCGGAGGAGGTAGCGGCCGTCGGCGAAGGAGGTGGAGTCCCAACTGTAGCGGGCTTCCTTGAGCTTGTCCTTGAGGGGCTTCCACTGCTTTTCACCGGCGCCGCGGATTTCGAGCTTGGATTCGAGGGTGTCGCCGTTCAAGTCAGTGGCGCGCCAGCGGGCGCCGATCCAGCCTTTTTCGAAGGTCATGGTGACAGAGGCGTTTTCGGTGGTAGTGGCGGGGGAGGCGGGGGGC
>DAHVTI010000557.1 GCA_027324255.1 Bryobacterales bacterium
TTTCCAGGTCGATCGCCGCCACCGCGTGCTTCAGGTTCAGCGCCACCCACAGCGTTTTCCCGTCCGGCGACACGCACAGTCCGCTCGGCGCCGCCCCCGCCAGTTTCACCGCCCCCGCCTCTTCCACCGCCGCCCCACCAACGCGGAACATCCGCACTTCGTTCGACGCTCCGCCGCCCACGTACAGCCTCTGCCCGTCCCCGGAAAACGCCACCCCCACGAATGAATTCCCCAGCGGCACCGTCGCCGTCACCCGTCCCTCCGCCGCATCGATCAGGTGCAGCGCCCGCGGCGCGAAGTTCGACCCCGTCACCACCGCCAGCCGCCCCCCGTCCGGGCTCAACGCCAGCCCCAGCGGCCGGTCGTTCACCTCCACGTGCAGCCCCGCCGGCGTCAGACGCTGCCCCGTCGGAATCAGGTACGATCCGTCCGCCTGCCGCCCCAGCCGCGGATACACCCCCACCACCGCCGCCGCCAAGGCCAGCCCACCCATCCCGATCCACACCTTTGTGCGCGCCATGCCGCTGAGCATAGCAGCCTCCCCGTTCCCCCGGCGTGATAATCTCGTTACGCTTCACGCCATGCGCCCTCTCCTCCCCTTCTGCCTTGCCTTCGCGGCCGCTCTCGCGCAACAACCACCCCCGCCCCAGTCCAACACCGCCGTCATCGACCCCGATGGCACCGCCCGCATCACCCGCGTCATCCCCGTTCCCGAAAACCTCAGCCCCGAGGCCCGCAAGCTCCTCGCCCGCCGCCCCGGCCCCGAAGCCCCCACCCTCGCCGAACGCCGCGCCCGTACCGACGCCTTCCGCCAGGCCCGCTCCCAACAGGCCCTCCAGCTCTTCCCCGCGCGCGTCGAAGAGAAAACCATCGGCGGCGTCCGCACCGCCGTCATCACCCCCTTGAACCTCTCCGCCGCCAACCGCGCCCGCGTCCTCATCAACGTCCACGGCGGCGGCTTCAACGCCGATTCCGGCTCTCTCGTCGAAGGCGTGCCCATCGCCAACCTCACCGGCATCACAGTCGTCTCCGTCTACTACCGCCTCGCCCCCGAGCACCCCTTCCCCGCCGCCGTCGACGACACCGTCGCCGTCTACCGCGAGCTGCTCAAAACCTACCAGCCCTCCCGCATCGCCCTCTTCGGCACCTCCGCCGGCGCCATCCTCACCGCCGAAACCGCTGTCCGCCTCCGCCAGTTGCGCCTGCCTCTTCCCGCCGCCCTCGGCATCTTCTCCGGCACCGGCGACATGCTCGATTGGAACGACGCCCGCGCTCTCTTCACCCTCGGCGGCTTCGGCGGCGCCCAGCCCGAAAAGCCCCGCGAGCCCTCCGCCTACGCCAGCACGACGGACCGCAAGGACCCCGTGCTCTCGCCCCTCTACGCCGATCACAAAGGCTTCCCGCCCTCGCTCTTCATCACCAGCGGCCGCGACATCCTCCTCAGCGGCACCGCCGACCTCCACCGCGCCTTCCTGCGCGCCGGCGTCCCGGCCGAGCTCGTCGTCTTCGACGCCCTCCCCCACGCCTTCTGGTACAACTACGAGCTTCCCGAAACCCGCGAAGCCCTCGGCATCATGACCCGCTTCTTCCTCCGCTGCCTGGCCAGGTAGTCCGGTACTCCTGGCCCTTCCCAGTTGCCTCCGCTGGTGTTACCATCTCGCCATATCGGAGGATTGGGCTCATGCTGCCGCTGCCACGCTTCACTCTTGCGCGATGGGAAGGATCCCTCTGCCGGGCCGCCATCCCGGTGCTGGCACTCACCTTGGCCGGGGCGCTCGCTCAGCCTCTCCACGCCGCCGAACTCCAGGCCAGCCCTCCTGCCGTCCACTTCGCCTTCGAGCGCGGCGGCAACCTGCCGCAGCAGCAGACCATCGTCCTCACCAGCAGCGCCGCGGCCATCTCCTATTCCGTCGCCGTCGAAGGCGCGCCCTGGCTCGCCCTCAACGCTGCCGCCGGCGCCACCCCCGCCAGCCTCGTGCTCACCGTCGATCCCTCCGGCCTCGCCGCGGGCGGCTACACCGGCACCGTCGTCTTCCGCGAACCCGGTGCCGCCCAGCCTCTACTCCAGTTCCCCGTCGCCCTCACCGTCACTAATCCTTCCCTCGTCGCCGACGCCGAAAGCGTGGACTTCGACCACCCCGCCGGCTCCGGTCCCGGTCTCCACACCGCGGCCCTCTACATCCGCCGGCTCAACCCGGGCATGCCCTTGTCCTTCACGGCCACCGCTTCCGCCGCCCCCTGGCTCACCGTCCAAACCGTCCCCGGCGCAGCCACGCCCGGCACCGTCCGGCTCAGCGCGAATGCCTCCGGTCTGCCGCCCGGCATCTACGCCGCTGATCTGGCCGTCAACGCGCCGGAAGCCGAGCGCAACCTCATCTTCCCTGTCCGGCTCAATGTGCGGCCCCCGTCCGTCCTGCTGGCGCGCCCTGCCTCCCTCCAGTTCAGCTATCAGGCCGGCGCCGGCAATCAACTGCCCCGCACGCTTCGAATCTCCGGCGGCGGCACGCCGTTCGACGCCTCGGCCCTCACCTTCGACGCCACCGACTGGCTCTCCATCACCCCCAATCCCGCCTCCACCCCCGCCGCCCTCTCCGCCGCCATCACCCCCGACGACCTGGAGCCCGCCGTTTACCGCGGCGCCATTCGCCTGGCTTCCCCCGCCGCCGCCAGCGTCGACGTGCCCGTCACTCTCACCGTCACCGCCCTGCCCTCGCCCGTGGCCGAGCCCTCTTCCCTCTCCTTCGAAGCCCGCGCCGGTTCCACCCTCCCCCTGTCCCAGGCCCTGCTCCTCTCCACCAACGGCGGCATCCTTCACGTGACGCTCGCCGCCAACGGCTTCCCCTGGCTCTCGGTATCCCAGAGCGGCGCGGCCCTCGGCACTCTCGATCCCTCCACCGGGTTCGTCTTCTCCGATCCGCGGACCGTCTCAGTCTCCGTCAATCCCGCCGGCCTCAACCCGGGAACCTATCGCGGCTCCGTCGTCGTCACCCCGGGCAACGGCGTCGACTCCGTGGTCGTCCCCGTCACCCTCACGGTCCGCCCCAACCGCCTCCTCGTCCCCCAGGTGGCCGACGGCGCCGGCTGGCAAACCTCCCTCCTGCTCGTCAACGCTGACCGCGAAGACGCCCCCTTCACAGTCCGCTTCTTCGCGCCCGACGCCACTCCGCTCCCCCTGCCCCTCGAAGGCGCCGGCACCGTCAGCGAACTCTCTGCCACCCTGCCCCCCGGCGGCCTTCAGGTCCTGCGCACCGCCGGCGCCGATGCCCGCCTCCTCCAAGGCTGGGCCGAGATCACCGCCACCCGCTTCATCGGCGGCACCGTCATCTTCCGCCAGCGTACCCCCGCCGGCGACTCCGAAGCCGCCCTCTCTCTCCTGCCTCCGCCCGCCGGCCCCGTCACTCTCCCCTTCGATAATTCCGAGGGCATCTCCACCGCCTTCGCGCTCCTCAACGCCCGCGCCTCGTCCGCCTCCGCCGAACTCACCTTCCGCGACGAAAACGGAGCCCTTCTTCTGCAGGACTCCCTCTCCCTCCTCGCCGGCGCCCGCCAGGCCTTCTCCCTCCCCGAACAGTACCCGCTCACCGTCCGCCGCCGCGGCATCCTTTCCATCTCCGCCCCCTCGGCTGAAATCGCCGCCTTCGGCCTGCGCTTCAATCCCCGCGAGTCGTTTACCTCCGTCGAGCCTGCCGCTCCCGCCGCCGCTTCCGGTCCCATCACCAGTTCCATTCCCCAAATCGCCGACGCCGCCGATTGGAAGACCACCATCGTTCTGGCCAATCCGGGCACGCAGCCCGTCCCGTTTTCCCTCTCCTTCCGCCAAGCCGGCGGCGCCCCGCTCAAGCTCCCGCTGCTCGGCGCCGGACCGCAGTCCGAATACGCCGATACCGTCCCCGCCGGCGGCGTGCGCATCCTGCAAACCGCCGGCACGTCCAGCCCTCTCGCTCAGGGCTCCGCCGAGGTGGTCTCGCAAGGCCCCCTCACCGGCGTCACCGTCTTCCGCCAGCGCAGCGCCGCCGGCCTCGATAGCGAAGGCGCCCTCGCCATCGCCCCCGCCGCCGCCACGCGCGTCCTGCTGCCCTTCAACAATACCGGCGGCTTCCAGACCGCCGTCGCCCTCGTCAACGAGTACCCCGCCCCCTCAGCCCCCCTCGCTCTCGTCCTCCGTGGTGAGGACGGCCGCTTCCTCGGCTCCGCACCCATTTCTCTGGATACCGGCAGCCGCCATGCCTTCCGCATCGCCGACCTCTTCCCGGCGGCCAGGGACCGGCGCGGCACCCTCGAAATCTCCGGGCCCGGCTTCTCCGCCTTCGCCCTCCGCTTCAACCCGGCCGGCTCCTTCACCGCCATCGCCCCCATTGTCCGGTAGCCGCATGCCGCTATACTAGGGAAAACCCGCTCAGGATACGAGCCATGAAATCCGCCCTGCCCTTTTCCACCGTCGGCGAGTACCTCGCCCAGGTGCCCGAACCCGCCCGCACCACCCTCTCCAAGGTCCGCGCCGTCATCCTCGCCGCCGTCCCCCCGGGCACCGAGGAGCTCATCAGCTACCGCATGCCCGCCTACAAGTACAAAGGCATGCTCCTCGGCTTCGCCGCCTTCACCGGCCACTGCAGCCTCTTCGCCATGAACGGCACCATCCAGCAGCAGTTCCCCGAAGAGCTCAAATCTTATTCCACCTCCAAGGGCACCATCCGCTTCGCCCTCGATAAGCCCCTCCCCGCCGCCCTCCTCCGCAAACTCGTCAAGGCGCGTGTCGCCCAGAACGAAGCGAAGAAGAGCCGCGCCTGACCCCGCCGTTCTGCCACAATTTCCTCGTATGCCCGTCGTCCAGATCTTCGGCGTGAAGAACTCCCAGGACACCCGCGCCGCAGAGCGCTTCTTCAAGGAGCGCCGCGCCCAGATACAACTCGTCGATCTCAACGTCAAGCCCATGGCCCCCGCCGAAATCCGGCGCTTCATCGACCGCTTCTCGCTCCCCTCCCTCCTCGACGCCGCCGGCACGGCTTACCAGCAGGCCGGCCTCGCCTATCTGAATCTCTCCGATGCCGATCTCCTCGCCCGCATCGAACGCGAGCCCCGCCTGCTTCGCCTCCCCCTGGTCCGCTCCGGCGCCGCCCTCAGCCTCGGCCGCGACGAGACTGCCTGGAAGACCTTGCTCTGAAGCCCTATCTTGCGCTCCCACTCCTAAGGCTTATGCTGGATAGATTCCCATGCCCGCACTCTGGATTACCGCCAAAGGCGCCAGCGCCCGCTCCCTGCAGCTCCGCGCGCAGGCCGTTACCCTCGGCCGCTCCACCGACAACGGCTTGACCTTCCCCGGCGATGCCGTCCTCTCCCGCCGCCATCTCTCCATCGAGCCCGAAAACGGCCTCTGGTTTGCCGTCGATCTCGGCAGCAAGAACGGCACCCTCCTCAACGGCCAGCCGCTCACCGCCCGCACTGAGCTCCGCGACGGCGACATCCTCGCAGCCGGCGGCGTCACCCTCGCCTTCTCCGAGGAGGCCGCCACTGACGAGCTCTCGCGCACCGTTGTCTTCGCCCCCGCCCGCGACGATGAGCCCACAGGCAGCGCCAGCGTGCGCATGAGCCTCCAGCAGGCCGTCGACGCCGGCGAGCTTCAAAGCGCTCTCGCCACCCCGTC
>DAHVTI010000562.1 GCA_027324255.1 Bryobacterales bacterium
GACCGTCTCCGCCTGAACTGAGGCCCCCCCATGAACACAACCGCCAATCAGATGTGGGGCAGGCCTCCAGGCCTGCGGCCGGCCTCCAGGCCGGCCCCGAGGCTCGCCCCCCACACCGCCAACAAGTAAGGAGCATCACACATGAACGACCAGGCTATGATCAAGCTCGACGGCGTCACCAAGGTCTTCTCCACCGAGGACATCGAAACCCACGCCCTCTCGGGCATCCACCTCGCCATCAAAAAGGGCGAATACGTCACCATCGCCGGACCCTCCGGTTGCGGCAAGTCCACGCTGCTGGCCATTCTCGGCCTGCTCGACTCCCCCTCCGGCGGCTCCTACGTCCTCAACGGCCAGCACGTCCAGGACCTCAAGCTCGCTGACCGCGCCCGCATCCGCAACCGCGAAATCGGCTTCATCTTCCAGGCCTTCAACCTCATCGGCGACCTCACCGTCTACGAGAATGTCGAGCTCCCGCTCACTTACCGCGGCATGGGCTCCGCCGAGCGCAAGAAGCGCGTCCACGACGCCCTCGAACGCGTCGGCATGTCCCACCGCGTCAAGCACTACCCCTCCCAGCTCTCCGGCGGCCAGCAGCAGCGCGTCGCCGTCGCCCGCGCCCTCGTCGGCAGCCCCTCCATCCTCCTCGCCGACGAGCCCACCGGTAACCTGGATTCCGCCAACGGCGAATCCGTCATGGAACTGCTCAGCGAGCTGCACCGCGCCGGCGCCACCATCTGCATGGTGACCCACGACCCGCGCTACGCCCTGCTCGCCCAACGGACCATCCGCCTCTTCGACGGGCGGATTGTCGAGGAAAGCGTAGGTACCGTGTCATGAAAAACTCCCTCTTCGCCTCCCTCCGGGCCAACCCCGACGTCGCCGCCATCGCCCTGCTCATCGCCCTGCTCGTCCCCGGCGTCGGCCACGCCAACTCCTCTCTCTCCCTCATCTTCACCGCCGACCGCTCCTCCCGCGAGCTCGACGTCCGCGCCCGGAAGCTCTGGCAGCGCCTCGAGGACAGAATGCGCAGCTTCGAAGACCGCTTCGACCGCGCCGCTTCGCCCGAACGCCCCTCCTCCGAGTCTCTCGGCATCGCCGCGGAGTAGTCGCCATGAGCGGTCTGCGGGAAGATCTGCGCATCTCCTGGCGCCGGCTTGCCGCCCGGCCCGCCGCCAGCGCCGCCGCCATCCTCGCCCTGGCCCTCGGCATCGGCTTCAGTACCGCCAACTACTCCGTCGCCGACGCCATCCTCTTCCACCCCCTCCCCGTCCCCGATATCGATCGCGTCGTCGTCATCGGCCTCCGCCTCGAGGCCAGCCCCGACGACTTCCGCAGCGTCCCGCCCGCCGACTTCTCCCTCTGGACCTCCTCTTCCCGCACCTTCCAGTCCATCGCCGCCGACCGCCGCTGGTTCGCCACCTTCACCGGCAGCGGAGAACCCCTCCAGGTCCAGGGCGCCCTCGTCAACGCCGCCTTCTTCGACGTCATGCAGCTCCGCCCCGCCCTCGGCCGCTTCTTCACCGCGGAAGAGGAGCACCCCGGCCACGACAACTCCATCGTCCTCAACTACCACCTCTGGGAACGGCAGTTCGCCGCCGACCCCGCCATCGTCGGCCGCACCGTCCAGCTCAGCGGCCGCTCCTTCACCGTCTGCGGCGTCCTGCCCAAGGGCCTCAACTTCCCCCGCGGCGCTGAGTTCCTCGCCCCACTCGCCTGGGAGCCCGGCGCCTGGGCTGACTCCTCCTCCTTTGTCCTCCACGTCACCGCCCGCCTCCGCGACGGCGCCTCTCTCCCTCAGGCCCGCGCTGAATTCGACTCCTTCACCCGCGCTTCCGCCGCCCAATACCCCGCCACCCACTCCCACGTCACCGCCAACCTCGTCCCCCTGCGCGAGCGCGCCTCCGGCGGCCACGCCGCCGGCTATATCCGCATCCTCATCGCCGCCGTCCTCTTCCTCGTCCTCATCGCCTGCCTCAACGTCGCCAACCTCCAACTCGCCCGCATCCTCGCCCGCGGCCGCGAAATGGCCGTCCGCGCCGCCCTCGGCGCATCCCGCCTCCGCATCGCCCGCCAGGTCCTCGTCGAAAGCCTCCTCCTCTCCGCCGCCGGCGCCCTGCTCGGTGTTCTCACGGCCTCCTGGGCACTCGACTATATCCGCGCCCTCATCCCCCCGGAATTCATCCGCTTCCTCCCCGGCTGGAGTAGCCTCGGCCTGAATCGCTGGGTCCTTACCTGGACCGCCCTCACCGCCGCCGCCGCCGGCATCCTCTCCGCCCTCGCCCCAGTCGCCTGGCTCAACCGCGCCTCCCTCGCCCCCTCCCTCCACGAATCCGGCCGCTCCTCCACCACCGGCACAACCCGCGGCCGCCTCCGCACCTCGCTCGTCGTCTTCGAAACCAGCCTCGCCGTCGTCCTCCTCATCGGTGCCGCCGTCATGGTCCGCAGCTTCGGCGCCATCGATGGTCTGGATGTCTCCAACGATCCCCGCCAGGCCCTCACCTTCCGCCTCTCTCTCCCCGAATCCCGCTACCCCGGCTCCGCCGCCGCCGCCCGCTTCCAGAACGATCTCCTCACCCGCCTCCAGGCCCTCCCCGGCGTCCGCGGCGCTGCCATCGTCTCCAACCTGCCCGGCTCCGGTTCCGCCAACTCCGCCTTTGTCACCGTCGAAGGCCGCCCCGCCGAGCGTGGCCCCGGTGCCGTTTCCCAGGCCCAAAGCATCTCCCCGTCCTACTTCCACACCCTCGGCCTCCCCCTCGTCGAAGGCCGTGCCTTCAACCCCTCCGACGGCCGCGACACCGCTCAGGTCGCCATCGTTAGCCAAGCCTTCGCCCGCCGCTTCTTCCCCGCGGCTAGCCCCCTCGGCCGCCGCGTCCACTTGGGCGACGGCAACTGGCTCACCATCGTCGGCCTCGCCGCCGACGTCCTCCACGACTACGGCGACCGCCACCCCCTCCCCATCGTCTACCGCCCCGCCGCTCAGTTCACCTGGAACTCCTTCGACGCCCTTGTCGCCACTTCCGGTGACCCCTCCTCCCTCGCCTCCGCTGTCCGCCGCGCCGTCCACGACACCGACGCCGCCCAGCCCGTCTACCTCCTCCGCTCCTTCGACCGCCTCCTCCGCGACAACACCTTCGGCATCGCCTTCGTCGCCTCCATCCTCGCCGCCCTCGGCGCCGTCGCCCTCTTCCTCTCCCTCCTCGGCGTTTACAGCGTTATGGCCTGCGTCGTCGCCGAACGCACCCGCGAGTTCGGCGTCCGCCTCGCTCTCGGCGCCCGCCGCGCCTCGCTCCTCTGGCTCGTCCTCCGCTCCGGCCTCCTCATCGCCGCCGCCAGCCTCCTCCTCGGCCTCCCCGCAGCCTTCGCCGTCCTCCACCTGCTGCGCGGCTTCATCTTCGGTGTCTCGCCGTATGACCTTTCCGTCTTCGCCGGCGTGCCCGCCGTTCTCTCTGCCGCCCTCGCCGCCGCCTGCCTCCTGCCCGCCTGGCGCGCCACCCGTACCGATCCCATCACCGCTCTCCGCTACGAATGAAATCCATGATCTCCCTTCGCAACGTCGACAAGTACTTCCAGCAGGGGCCCGAGCGCTTCTACGTCCTGCGCCGCGTCACCCTCGACATCAAGCCCGGTGAGTTCGTCGCCGTCATGGGACCGTCCGGCGCGGGCAAGTCCACCCTGCTCCACGTCCTCGGCATGCACGATACCGCCTGGTCCGGCGAGTACCTTTTCCTCGATCAGCCCATCCACCAGCTCGACCGCAAGAAACGCCTCGAGATCTACAAGAAGTACTTCGGCTTCGTCTTCCAGAGCTACCACCTGCTCGACGACCTCACCGTCGCCGAAAACCTCGACGTGCCCCTCTCCTATCGCGACATCAAAAAGTCCGAGCGCCAGGCCATCGTCGCAGACATCCTCGACCGCTTCCGCATCGTCGGAAAAAAAGATCTCTTCCCCTCGCAACTTTCCGGCGGCCAGCAGCAGCTCGTCGGCGTCGCCCGCGCCATCGTCGCCAATCCCAAAATTATCCTCGCCGACGAACCCACCGGCAACCTCCACTCCTCTCAAGGCGCCGAGATCATGGAGATGTTCAAGCAGCTCAATGAGGAGGGCGCCACCATCGTCATGGTCACCCACTCGGAAACCAACGCCGCCTACGCCCACCGCATCGTCCGTATCGTCGACGGCTGGATTGAACAACAATAGAGGTTTCTCCTCATGCCCGCCAACTCTCAGCCGCGGCTGCTCATCGCCGACGACCAGGAGGACGTCCTCGCCGCCCTGCGCCTCCTCCTCAAGCCCGAAGGGCTCACCCTCGATTGCGTCACCTCCCCCCAGGCCGTCGCTTCCGCCCTCGACCAGCGCGAATACGACCTCCTGCTGATGGACCTCAACTACACCCGCGACACCACCTCCGGCCAGGAGGGCTTCGACCTCATGAGCCGCGTCCAGCAGGCCGACCCCATGCTCCCCATCGTCGTCATGACCGCCTGGGGCAGCGTCGATATCGCCGTCGAAGCCATGCGCCGCGGCGCCAGGGACTTCGTCCAGAAACCCTGGGACAACGCCCGCCTTCTGGCCATCGTGAAGACCCAGCTCGAGCTCTCCGCCGCTCTCCGCCGCGGCGCCCGCCTCGAGGCCGAAAACCGCCTCCTCCAGGCCGACGGCCGCCCCGTCCTGATCGCTAACGCGGCAACGATGCATCCGGTCATCGAGCTCATCGCGCGCGTTGGGCCTTCGGACGCCAACATCCTCATCACCGGCGAGCCCGGCACCGGCAAGGAAGTCGTCGCCCGCACCCTCTACGCCGTCAGCGAACGCGCCTCCCAGCCCATGGTCACCGTCAACATGGGCGGCCTCGCCGAAGGCGTCTTCGAAAGCGAGCTCTTCGGCCACGTCAAGGGCGCTTTCACCGACGCCAAGGCCGATCGCGTCGGCCGCTTCGAGCTCGCCGACGGCGGCACCATCTTCCTCGACGAAATCGCCAACCTCCCCTTCAATCTCCAGGCCAAGCTCCTCCGCGTCCTCGAAACCGGCGAGATGGAGCGCGTCGGCTCCTCCAAAACCCGCCGCGTCAACGTCCGCGTCATCTCCGCCACCAACGCCAACCTCCACCAGGAAGTCGCCGCGGGCCGTTTTCGCCAGGATCTTCTTTTCCGCCTGAATACCATCGAGATCCATCTCCCGCCCCTCCGCGAACGCCGCGAAGATATCCCCCTCCTCGCCGCTCACTGCCTCTCGCAAATGGCCCGCCGCTATCGCAAGCCCGTCACCGGCTTCGACCCCGCAGCCCTTCAGGCCATGCTCGATCACCCCTGGCAGGGCAACGTCCGCGAGCTCAACCACGTCATCGAGCGCGCCGTCCTCATGGCTCAGGAAAACCTCATCCGCGCCGCCGACCTCGCCCTGCGCGCCTCCCGCGAATCCGCCGGCAAGCTCGAGGACATGAGCCTCGAAGACGTCGAAGCGTTCCTCATCAAAAAGGCGCTGGCGCGCTACCAGGGCAACGTCAGCCAGGCCGCCGGCGCTCTCGGCCTCAGCCGCAGCGCCCTCTATCGCCGCATTCAACGCTACGGCCTATGAGGAACCCCTGGCGCCGCATCCTGAACTGGTTCGACGCCCTCGAGAACCGCATCCTCTACGCCTCCCTCATGGCCGGCTCCGTCGCCGTCGTCTTCTCCATGGCCGTGCTCTGGACCGGCGATGCCTTCTCCCCCAAGGTCCGCTGGACCATGTCCGTCCTCATCCTCGGCTTCTGGCTCGGCTTCGCCTTCTCCGCCCGCGACCGCGTCGTCAACCCCCTCCGCACCCTCGCCAACCTCCTCGAGGCCATGCGCGAGGGCGACTACTCCATCCGCGGCCGCAAAGCCCGCCCGGACGACGCCCTCGGCGAGGTGATGATCCAGCTCAACGCCATCGGCGCCACCCTCCGCGCCCAGCGTCTCGGCGCCGTTGAGGCCACCGCCCTCCTCTCCAACGTCATGGAGGAAATCGACGTCGCCGTCTTCACCTTCGACCCCGGCGAAAAGCTCCGCTTCATCAATCGCGCCGGCGAGCGCCTCCTCTCCCAATCCGCCGGTCTCCTCCTCGACCGCACTGCCTCTTATCTCCAACTCGCCGAATACCTCCACCACCCCGACGACGCCCAGTCCGTCTCCCGCGTCTTCCCCGGCGCCTCCGGCCGCTGGGGTATCCGCCGCAGCGCCTTCCGCGAAGCCGGCCTGCCCCACACCCTCCTCGTCGTCACCGACCTCACCCGCGCCCTGCGCGAAGAAGAGCTCCAGGCCTGGCAGCGCCTCGTCCGCGTCCTCGGCCACGAGCTCAACAACTCCCTCGCCCCCATCAAGTCCATCGCCGGCAGCCTCGCCACCCTCCTCACCCGCGACCCCCTCCCCGCCGACTGGCGCGACGACATGCGCGACGGCCTCGGCGTCGTCGCCTCCCGCGCCGAGGCCCTCTCCCGCTTCATCGGCGCCTACTCCCGCCTCGCCCGCCTCCCCCGCCCGCGCCTCGCCCCCGTCGAGCTCTACCCGCTCATCCACCGCGTCGCCAGCCTCGAAACCCGCGTCCCCGTCCGCGTCTCCGACGGCCCCGCCCTCACCCTTCAGGCCGACGGCGATCAGCTCGAGCAGTTGCTCATCAATCTCGTCCGCAACGCCGCCGACGCCGCTCTCGAAACCCGCGGCGCCGTCACCCTCCAATGGGATCGCGACGGCCAGCACGCCACTGTCCTCGTCCTCGACGACGGCCTCGGCCTCTCCAACACCGCCAACCTCTTCGTCCCTTTCTTCACCACCAAGCCCGGCGGCTCCGGCATCGGCCTCGTCCTCTGCCGCCAGATCGCCGAAGCCCACGGCGGCTCCCTCTCCCTCTCCAACCGCACCGGCTCACGCGGCTGCCAGGCCACCCTAGTCCTGCCGCTCTAATTCAAGCGATTTCCTCAGAAATGCGATAGTATATTTGTCATTCGGGTTCCTGATCGATGACTTCACTGTGGGAAGACCTGCGCTACGCCGCCCGTCTGCTGGCCCGCCAGCCGGCCTTCACCGCTGCCGTCGTGCTTCTGCTCGCCCTCGGCATCGGCGCCAACGCCGCCATCTTCAGCCTCGTGGACAGCGTCCTCCTCCGGCCCCTCCCTTACCGCGATCTCGACCGCCTCTACTACGTCTGGATGCGCGACAACGTCCACGGCCGCCCGCCCGCCCTGCTCTCCGTCGCCGAACTGCTCGACTTCAACGGCCAGGTGCGCAGCCTCTCCCACTTCGCCGGCCTCCTCCATCAGCCCGTCACCGTCACCCGCGGCTCCGAACCCGAGCGCGTCGTCGGCGCTTTCGTCTCGAAGACTTACTTCGACACCCTCGGCATCCCTATCCACCGCGGCCGCCCCTTCCTCCCCGAAGAGTACCAACCGGGCCGCAACCAGGCCGTGCTCCTCACCGACTCTTTCTGGCAAAACCAGTTGGGCGGCGATCCCTCCGTCGTCGGCCGCATCCTGCGCATCGATAGCGAGATCCACACCGTCGTCGGCATCCTCCCGCCCATGGAGGCCGAAACCCGCGGCGCCGATCTCTACCTGCCCCTGCCCTTCACCCCGGAACTCCTCGCCGCCCGCGACGGCCGCGTCGTCACCGCCCTGGCCCGCCTCGCCCCGGGCGCCACCGAGCAGCAGGCCGCCGCCGAACTCCGCGCCGCCTCCCTTCGCGTCGCGGCCGCCCACCCCGCTTCCAACGACGGCATTGAAGCCGTTCTCACGCCCGTTATGGACGATGTCCGCGGCTCCGCCGGACAACCCCTCGCCGTCCTCGCCGCCGCTGTCGGCATCGTCCTCCTTGTCGCCTGCGCGAACCTCGCCGGCCTCCTGCTCGTCCGCGCTTCCGGACGCCGGAAGGAGATCGCCGTCCGTTCCGCCCTCGGCGCTTCCCAGGGCCGCATCTTCCGCCAGATGATCACCGAGAGCATGCTGCTCGCCCTCCTCGGCGGCGCCGCCGGCATCGCCGTCGCAGCCTGGAGCGTCCGCGCCATCAGGAACTGGGGCGTCCTCGCCCTGCCGCGCCTCGAACTCGCCTCCATCGGCGTCCGCGCCCTCGTCTTCACCGCCCTCGTCTCCCTCGCCGCCGGCGTCCTCTTCGGTTCCGCGCCCGCCCTGCAGGCCCTCCGCCTCAATCTCGCCTCCGCCCTCAACGAGGAATCCCGCGGCAGCAGCGGCGGCCGCGCCCGCGGCCTCACCCGCTCGATCCTCGTCGTCGCCGAGGTCGCCCTCTCCGTCATCCTCCTCGTCTCCGCCGGTCTCCTCCTTCGCACCTACTCCGGCCTCACCCGCCTCGACCTCGGCTTCGATCCCTCCCGCGTCCTCACCATGCGCGTTGTCCTCCCCGCCGCCCTCTATGCCGACGATCCCTCCCGCGCCCTCTTCCTCCGCCGCGTCGTCAGCCGCCTCAACTCGCTCCCCGGTGTGGCCGCCGCCGGCGGCGCCGCCGTGCTGCCCATGACCAGCGCCAACTGGCGCTGCCAGTTCGCCGTCGACGGCTCCGACGCCTCCTCCCCGGAAAGCGCGGACTACAACGCCGTCGATCCCAGCTACTTCGATTCCATCGGCGCCCGCATCCTCTCCGGCCGCCCCTTCAGCGACACCGATACCGGCGCCGCCCCGCCCGTCGTGATCGTCTCCCAGTCTCTTGCCAATCGCTATTACCCCCGCCAGGATGCCGTCGGCCGCTCCCTCACCCTCCACCTGATCGGCCACTCCCAGCGCGTCACCATCGTCGGCGTCGTTCGCGACATGGCGCTCAAGACGCCCGAGGAGACTCCCCGCCCCATCCTCTACCAGCCCCATGCCCAGCAACCGTGGCGTTTCATCCACTTCACCATCCGCGCCTCCGGAGCCGACCCAGCCTCCCTTGCCACCGCCGCCCGCCGCGCCGTTCACGAGATCGACTCCCAAGTCCCCCTAGACCGCGTCCAGCCCTTCTCGGCCCTAATCGGCCGCGTACTCTCCAGCCGCCAGCTCGCCATGGTTCTGCTCATTGCCTTTGCCGCCCTTGCCGTCCTCCTCGCCGCCGTCGGCCTCTACGGAGTGCTCGCCGTCGCCGTCGCCCACCGCAGCCGTGAATTCGGCATCCGCATGGCCCTCGGCGCCCGTCCCGCCGACGTCCTCGCCCTCGTCTTCAAGGACGGCCTCGGCCTCACCGCCGCCGGTCTCGCCGCCGGTTTCGCCGCCGCTCCCCTGGCCACCTACGCCCTGCGCCAGATGCTCTACGGCGTGACGTTTCTCGACCCCCTCACCTTCGCCACCGTCGCCGCCCTCATCCTTGCCATCAGTGCCGCCGCCTGCCTGCTTCCCGCCCGCCGCGCCGCCCGCGTCGATCCCTCCACCGCCCTGCGCGAATAGTTCCGCCTCCCTCTCAGCGCGCCTGGGCGAGATGGCTCGCACCCTGCTGCAGGCCGGCCCGAAGGACATGGCCGGTGTCGGCCAGTTGCATCAGGTTCGCCAGTTCCTTGTGCAAGAGGTCGGCTTCCTTGTGGCGTCCCTGGCTGCGGTAGAGTCTCAGCAGGTCGAAGCGCGCGTAAGGCCAGAAGACAGCCCGGTCAAAGTCGTTGCACGTGCGCGGCGCGGCGGTGGCTTTCTCCAGCGCCTGGATGGCCCTGTCGGGTTCGCCCTGCGCCAGGTACGCCTGCGCCAGGGTCTGCGCGGCCGGAAGCTGTTCGTAGAGGCCATCCGCGTTGACGTCCGCCAGGAACTGCTTCAGAATTTCGATCGACTCCCGGACGCGGCCCCGGCGGAAGGCCAGTTCCCCCCGAATCGCAGCCACGGACTGGGGCAGGATCCCCACGGTCGGCCGCCTGTAGCCGGCGAGCATCTTCTCGACCGCCGCATACCGCCCGGCACGTGCCAAGGCCTGCGCTCGGGGCGTGTCAAAGAAGGGGAGTTTCTCCGCTTCCACCGCAAACCGCGCCACGCCGGCCGAATCCCCGCGCAGGATCGCCAACCACAGGCTCCACCGCGCTTTGATTCCGGGTCCCGGCGATTGCCGGAGCATCGCCTCTGCCTCCTCGAATCTTCCCAGCGCCATGTAGCCGAACGCCAGATCGGAGGGAAGCGCAGGCGAGGTGAACACCGCCATCAGCTTCCGGGCTTCCCCAATCGCCGCGTAGGTTTTCGCGACGTCTCCTCTGAGCCAGGCCGCCATGGCTCTCGTCTGGTACAGCCACGTCAGGGTGCGGTAGTGCCATTCCTTCGACCCTTGCCGCTCTGCCAGTTCCACTGCCTTCTCCGCCAGGGCAATCGCCCGCGCCGGGTTCTCATCGGGGCCGCAAAAGCACTGCAGCGCGGTGTTTCTGTAGGAGCGGGGCTCGTTCGGCCGGGCCAGCATGGTCTGTTCGAACACGTTCGGCAGCTTCGCGAGGTCTCCAGTCGCCTCGCACGACATCGCCAGGTGCATGGCGCCCCAGAAGTGATCCGGGTGATCCCTGAACAGCGCCTCCAGGAACGGCTTCGCGTGCTCGAATTCTTTCCTCAGGAATGCGTGGATTCCCCGGATGAACAACTCCTCGCTATGCGGCGCTTTCCCGGCCAGCGCCAGAGCACGGCCGGCGAACCGCGTGCACTCCTCCTCCGCCTCGGCCCTCTGTTGGTAGTGCAGCACCAGGGCCAGCAGGATGTGGGCCGAGGCGAACTCCGGATCGATCTCCACCGCCCGGCGCAACAGGGCTTCCGCAGGCAGCCACTTGCCGGCTCGCCCCAGCGTGTCGGCTTCGCTGTAGAGCCGCAGCGCCTCCAGTGAGTTGGTCGCCACCTTCTGCAACTCCTCGCGCCGGCCGGCTTCCGCCGGTTGTTCCTCACCCAGCCTCATGCGGATGGCGGCCGACAGCCGGCGGATGGCGCGAAGAATCCCGTCTCGTCCCTCAGCGTTTTCCGTCAGGCTGGCCAGGACCCGGCCGTCGGCGGGATGAACGATCTCAGCCGACAAGAAGTAACCGGATCCGACCTTGCGGATGAAACCGCCGATCGCCGCTCTCAGCGCGGGATCACGTTGGCAGACCTCCCGCGCCAACGCAAGAGGCACGCGCGGAACGACGGGGCGCCGCATCAGTTTCAGGGCGTCTCCAATCCGTTCCGGCGAAGCGACTGTGACATAAGGCGAAATCTCAAGTTCCCCTTCCAGGGCCGCTTCGATCACCCCATCGAGGAATGCCTCTCCGGTCTCGTTGCTGAATTGCGCGATGACCACGGCGTCGCGCGCGCGGAAGTGGAAGGCCTGCGTCCGGAAACTCGAATTCATCCACAGGGCGGCTGCCGCGGTCAGCGCCACCAGGCAAACTGCAATCCACAGCGTCCGGACCTGGCGGGGCGGCGGCGGCGCTTTCGCCGCCGCCTCCTCTTCCCCCGCTGCGGTGGATTCCGGCTCGACGGCGCCGACAAAGCGGTAACCCCGGCGCGGCAGCGTTTCAATGAACCGGGGCCGCTCCGCTGAATCGCCGATGGCGTCCCGCAGTTTCTTCAGCGCGATGTTCAGGCCGGTCTCGATCTCGCCGAACTTTTCGCCGCCCCAGAGCCGCTCGGCAATTTCCTGTCTTGTTACCAGTTCTCCCCGCCGGCTCAGAAGCATGGCGAGAATCTGTGCGGGTTGTGGCTGCAGCCGGACCTTCTCGCCTCCCCGAAAGAGTTCGCTCGTATCCGCCCGGAATTCGAATTCGCCGAATCGGTAGGGGTTCATAAGCCGAAGCCAGTATAGGCCAACCGCAGCTTCCCGGCGTTACAGAAGTTATGGGCGCGTTTACGGAATGTTAACGGCGTGTTTATGGACTCGCCGGCCGCGCCAGGGCAGACTGCCGGAGAGCGGGATGCAACCGGCCGGATGATTTTCCGGACCAGCGTCTCAGAGGAGTATCAGGATGTTTGCAGATCTCTCCATGATATTGGCGGCCGCCGTCGCCCTCGCGCCCTTGGCCATGGCCCAGAAGTCCGGCACGGCAGGCCCCTGTGGCAAAGACATCGTCTGCGCCGAACTGACCATCTACAGCGGCGTCAGCGCCCCGAACGTGGCCGGTGATTCCATCGGGCTGAGCGTCTACCGGGATTACCGCGCGCCGGCCGGCGACCCCTGCGTCAAGGCCGAGTACAGGACCCGGTTCAAGGGGCTGATGGTCAACGTCAGCAGGGACGCCCAGTCCGGCTGCGCCGGCGCGCGCGGTGTCTTCGTCTCTTTCCCGGAAGCCATCTGCGGTTACTTCACCTCCACGGCCGCCGGCTTCAGTCCCGGCGGCGGATTCTACACCGCGCCCGAGGGCGGCAATTGCCGTCTTGAGCTCCGGCTGCCGCCGATGAATCCGCGCATCGGCATCGACGGCTTCGTGCCCGACCCCGTGCAGCCGCAGGCCGGCGACGTCAATATCCTGTTCAACAACCCGCACTACGGCCAGGCCGGAGTCTCCTACTCCTCCTTCGCATTGAATCTCATCGCTGCGCCGGAGGCCCTGCCGAACGGCGCCAACGGCACTAAGGTGCGGTACGACGGCCAGGCGTCGCTGGCAACCTACGTCAACGGCAAGCTCAACACGAAGCTGAATCGAACTTTCGGGCCGTTCAACCTCGAGTTCGATGTGCTGCTCTTCCCCTGACGGGCGCTGAGGGGCCGGGGCTGCCGCAAGCTCCCTGACCGAACGAGTGCGGGACGAAGGAGAATACCATGCGGTCCTGGACGCTGATTGTGTGTCTGCTCGCTACCGGACTGTCGCCGCCACCGGCCAAGGAGGATTGGCGGCAGGCCATCGCACACTCTATGAAATCGGAACTCGAAGGCAACTACCTCGAGGCCAGGGCCATCTTGACCCGCGCTCTCGAGGAGGCGCGGCTGGATTCCCGGGATCCGGTAAGAGCCGGCACCGTGCTGTGGCGGCTTGCTTGGGTGTGTTTCGCTCTGGGCGACTACGACGAGGCCGGCATCCGTTATCGCGCGTCACTTGTCCAATTGGAGAAAGCCCTCGGCACGTCCCATCCGGCGCTGGCGACTGTCATGGGCGGCTACGCCTCCCTGCTGGAAGCCAGATCGCATTTCAGAGCGGCGGAGCGGATGCGCCTCCGGGCGCTCGGCATCGTCGAAGACGCGCTTGGCCCCGAGCACCCC
>DAHVTI010000565.1 GCA_027324255.1 Bryobacterales bacterium
GATTGCCGGCGGCGGTGGCGCTGGTGGGGACTTGGAGCGCGGCGGCCTGGAGTGCGGCGGAGCGCGGCACGGGGAGTTGGGCGCGGGGCTCGAAAGGCACAACGGCCTGGCCGGAGCAGGAGAGGCGCGTCGAGGGCGAGAGATTGCCGGCGGCGGTGGCGTTGGTGGGGACTTGGAGCGCGGCGGCCTGGACTGCGGCGGAGCGCAGCACGGGGAGTTGGGCGATGGGTTCGACTGGCGTGATGGCCTGGCCGGAGCAGGAGAGGCGCGTCGGGGGCGAGAGATTGCCGGCGGCGGTGGCGCTGGTGGGGACTTGGAGCGCGGCGGCCTGGAGTGCGGCGGAGCGCGGTACGGGAAGTTGGGCGAACGGTAGCTGGTGTTCAGCGCGGCCCGAGGAACAGGTTCGTGCGGCGGAAGGCGCGCGAGCGCGGGCAGGCGCGGGGATGGGCAGGGCAGGCTGGAGAGCATTGAAGCAAGCGGCACGGGCAGAGAGCCCCGTGCTGTGGAGAGCCGCGGAATGGCGCGAGAACGAGGCCGCGATGGCGACGCAAACGCAGCCTCGGAGCGAAGGCGTTCAGCGGCGGACGTTCGGGACAAGGCCGGCAGCGGAGCTGTCCGGCTGCAGGCCCGCGCCGGCGGAGGAGATGAGGAGCCCGCAGCGGCTGGAGCGCTTGCGGTTGCCGTCATTGAGACTTTGCATTCCGGCGTGTGGCGTAGCGAGATGATCGAGAGGTCAAGGGAGAAGTAGAAATGCCTGACAACTGGAATCTGATCGACGAGCAGGATCACCGCGACGCGGCGGCGGCGCCGGAAGAGGTCTCGGTGAGACTGGGGCGGGCAGGCAGCCTGCATGTGCTGGGGAAGAGGCGGGAAGCGCTGGAAGAGCTGGGAACGCTGCTGGCCCGCATGCCGGAGTGCGCGGAGGGGTATCGCGTGCGCGCGATGATCCTGATGGAACTAAGGGAAGAAGCGGAGGCGCTGCCCGACTGGGAGAGGTACCACGCGCTGGCAGGCGGAGATGCAGCGAGCCGGGTGTCGCTAGCTCACTGTCAACAGAAGGCTGGGCGCTGGAGCGAAGCGGCGGAGGAGTACCGCGCGGTGCTGGCAGGGGAGCCGGACCAGAGCGAGGCACTGCTGGGCCTGGGCCTGTGCCAACTGCGCCAGCAGCGGGCGGAAGAGGCGCTGGAACTGCTGACGCTGTATCTGGAGAAGCACCCGGCGGAGCCGGCGGCACGCTTCGGCAGGGCGGTGGCGTATCAGATGCTGGGAGAGACGGAAGAGTCGGTGGCGCACTACGAACGGCTGCTGGCGGAAGGCCGGCAGGAGGCGGAGTGCCTGACGAACCTGGCGCTGATCCACCGCGAGAAGAAAGACGCGGAACGGATGGAGTGGTGCGCGGAGCGGCTGCTGCGGTTGTCGCCGGCATCGACGGTAGGACTGGAGTGCGCCGCGCAGTCGGCCTATCTGAAAGGCGAACTGGAGCGCGCGCTGGAGTGCAGCGAGAGGCTGGCGCAGGCCGATGGCGCGGAGGCAGGACAGTGGATGAACGTGGGGCTGTGCCGGAAGAAGCTGGGGCGGCTGGAGGGCGCTTGCGAAGCCTATGAGCGGGCGATGGAGTTGCAGCCATCGTCGAGCGAAGCGCGGCTGCGATGCGCGGAAGCGCTGCTGGAGCAGGGCCGGGAAGAAGAAGCGCTGACACTGTGCCGGGAGGGGATCGAGAAGAGCCCGGAAGTGGAAGAGTACTACCAACTGGCGGCGCAGATCCACGCGCGGGCGGGCCGCATGGAAGAGACGGAAGCGCTAGTGGAAGTGATGGCGCGGGTGAGCGCGCAGCCGGGCGAGGCGTGGTTCCGGCTGGGCAACCTGCGGCTGGACCGCAAGGCGCACGAAGAGGCGCAGGCGGCCTACCGGGCGTGCCTGGCGGAGCGGAGCGAGTGGCCGGAGGCGCGGCTGAACCTGGCGCTGTCGCATTTTGAAAGCGGCCAGGTGGATCGCGCGGATGCGGAATTGAGAACGGTGCTGGAGCAACGGCCGGAGTGGGAGCCGGCGCTGCGGGCAGCGGCGGTGACGGCGTTGAAGCTGGGCCGGCTGGAGGACGCGCTGGCGCTGCACGAGAAGTTGATTGCGGCCGGAGCGAGAGAAGCGGAGGTGCTCTACAACGCGGCGCTGCTGAACGACCAGATGGGCAGGCCGGAGCAGGCCGAGGAGCTTTACCGTCACGCGCTGGAAGGGCGGCCGGAGTTCACGGAAGCGCTGGTGGGCCTGGGGCACGCGCTGGAAAGCGCGGGCCGTGAGGACGAAGCGAAGCAGTGCTGGTCGCGGGCGATGGAACTGCGGCCGGAGCTGGCGCGGGAGTACTTCCGGTAGATGCGCTAATCGAGGCGCACGACGAACACATCCTTGAATTCCAGGCGCAGGGCGGCGGCGAGCGATTCGGCGTCGCCCTGATCGTTTTTGCGGCCGACGAGGACGCGCCACGGCGCATCGGAGCCATCGCGCTTCACGACGCCGACGGGGTCGTATTGACGGGCGAGCCGGCGCGAGAGTGCTTCAGCGTTGGAGCGATGGGAGAAGGCGCCGACCTGCACGGCGTAGGGGCCACCGGCAGGCAGCAGGCGCGCGGGGCCGTATTCGAGGAGGCGGATGCGCACGCGGGCGGTGCCGGGGCCGATGATGCCGATGGCGCGGGCGGCGGCGCGGGAGAGATCGATGATGCGGTTGCCGACGAAGGGGCCGCGATCGGTGACGCGCACCTCGACCTGTTTCTGATTGGTGAGATTGGTGACGGAGAGGATGGCGCCAAAGGGCAGCGTGCGATGCGCGGCGGTGAGCTGCTCCATGTCATAGGTCTCGCCGTTGGCGGCCTTGCGGCCGTGATAGGGATCGCCGTACCAACTGGCCGCGCCGGTTTCAGTCCAGCCGGGAGAAGGTGTGAAAGGCACGGGCGGAGAGTGCTTGCGCTTCGAGCAGGCGGAAGAGAGGAGGAGCGCCGCGAGCAGCGCCACGAGGGCCTTCGAACGATGCGTGAAACGGCCGCGAGAGGCTGAGAGCACCAAAACAAACCCCCTCGATTCCGTTTTAAACCAAGACGAGCGATTGTGGAAGAGGGATTGCAGACGCTCATCACCACTTTTCTCTTGACTTCGAGAGAAGACCAAGTTTATAAAGAGATCACAATGCGGTCGCGGAGCGATCGCATAATCTGATGTCACGGAGAATAGATCGATGAAGAACGCGACCAAGAAGGCAGTGAAGAAGGCGGCGAAGAAGGCTCCCGCCAAGAAGGCTGCAAAGAAGAAGTAGCATCGCGGCGTTCCCACAGGAACGCGGCAACAGGGATCAACAAGGCGGCCCCGGGCAACCGGGGCCGCAGGCTTTTCATGGGGCCTTTCAGCGCAGCAGAGTGAGGACGCGGAAGGTCTCGCCCATGCCGAAGAGAAGGGTCTTCAACTGCAGGCGGAGGCGCGCGGCGGAAGGCGCATCGGGCGCATCGAGGGCGGAAGCGAACTGGTCGGGCTCGCCGGCGCGGAGGAGATAGCGGGCCATGTCTTCGAGCGGAGCGCATTCAAAGCCGAGGCGCGCGGCGCAATCCGCAAGATAGGTGAAGGGCACGTGCGCGGTGATGTCCTGGAGGCCGGGATCGCGCAGCACATTCTCGAGCGCCTGATGGCGGCGATAGCTCATGAGAGTGCCGCTGGGGAAGCGGACGATCTCGCGATGGGTGTAGCCGTAGTCGATGGCGACGAGAGCGCCGCGCTGGAGCGACGAGGCCATGCGCTCGAGCGTGGGCGCGAGGCGGACGGGCAGCTCGAGCGTGAGATGAGAGCGGTCTTCGAAGCGCGCGGCGAGAGGCTCGAGGTAATCGCGCCATTGGTCAGCGACAGGCTCGGCGGGCTGCCAGAGGAAGGCGTCATCGCGATGATCGACGCGCATGAGGCGGAAGTCCGCGCCGCGGATGGAGGCGACGTCGACGGGCAGCGCATCGAAGAGCTCGTTGGAAAAAACGACGCCGGTGAAGGGCGGGGGCAAAGCCGGAGTGGCGGCGTCGATGGGGAAGTAGTGAAACTCGGCGAAGTAAGGAGCGAGCTCGGCGCGGCCGGCGCCCCATTCGGCGACGGTGAAGTGAGGCGGGTCGCCGCAGCGGTGGCAGTGGGCGTGAACGGCGGCGGCGATGAGGCGGCCGAAGACGGGCTGGAGCTGGGAGGCGGTGAAAAAATCGCCCTGAGTGCCGAAGGGGTCGCGGGGAGAGCGGTAGTAGCCGTGCGCGGGATGATAGAGCGCGGTGTCCATGAACTCGGAGAAGAGGATGGGGCCGTGGGCGCGGATGCGCGCGGCGAGGATTTCGGCGAGAGGGGTCATGGCTGGGCGTCGAGCTGCTGGGGATTGCGGACGAACATTTCGCAGAGATAGTCGTGGAGGCAATCGTAGAGGTACTTCTGGAAGGTCCAGGGGAACTGGGGATGGGCGATGTCGCGGGGATGGAGAGGGGCGCGGTAGACGTGGGCGCCGGGGACATCGGCCTTGAGGCGGATGACGAGCTCGATGCCGGAGGGCGACTCCCCGGCGTCGAAGGCGAGGAGGAGGTGCTCGTAGCGGGCGAGCTCGGAGCGGACGCGATCGATGGGGAGCACTGGTCCCGATTGTACGATGGGAGGGGTGCCATGCCGATTCCGGAACGAATGCAGGTGAAGCTGTCGAGCGAAGCAGCGGAGTACGTATCGATGACGCCGGTGGTGGTGCGGGAGATGGAAGCGGGGGAACTGGTGGAGCAGATTCTGGGCGTGACGGGAGCGGACGCGGGGCGGGTGCGCGAGGCGCTGAAGCGCGGGAGCCTGGTGAGCGGCGGATCGCGCTACCGCTGGGCGGGGATCGAGTGCGAAGCGGCGGAAGTGGAAGCGCTGATAGCGAAGCTGCCGGGGCCGCAGCCGGGGCGCAAGTTCGAAGCGGAGCGGTGCGTACGGGTGGTGCTGAGCGGAGGAGGCGCGCGCGTCGAGATCCCGAAAGAAGCGGCGGCGGAGAAGAAGCTGCTGAAGCGCGCGAGCTTCTGGGACGCGCTGACGGCGGAGGCGGCGGAGTTGGAGTATGCGGGTTACCTGTACCGCGAGCGCGCGGACCGCTACGCGGGCGTAGTGAGCGAAGAGGCGGGCGCGAGGATCCGGGCGAGAGCGGGGCTGCTGAGGTATGAAGGGCTGGCGCGGCAGGTGGCGGCGGGGAAGTGGGAGCGGGCGGAGTGGGTGGTGCCGCGGTAGGACACTAGGGCGCGGACGCGATGGTCTGGGCGGCGAGGAGTTGAAGGAGGACCGGGGCGAGGTCTGGATTGAGGGCGACGGCGCGCTTCCAGAAGGACTGGGCTTCCTCGACGCGGCCGAGAGAGGCGAGGGCGCTGCCGAGGTTGAAGAGAGTGCCGGGCGAGTCCGGGGAGGATTCGAGGGCGAGCAGGTAGAGTTCGGAGGCGCGCTCGCAGAGGCCGTCCTGATGATAGAGGGCGGCGAGGGCGGAGCAGAGTTCGGCGCAGAGGGCGGAGGATTCGGCGGCGGCGGGGAGGGAGAGGGCGCGATCGAGGGCGGACTGGGCGAAGGCGGCTTCGGCATCGGCAGCGTGGAGCAGGCCGAGTTGGAGCCAGGCGGAGGCGGAGCCGGAGTGATGGTGCACAGCGTCCTGCCAGGCGCCCTTGGCGGCGGCGGCGTCACCGGAAAGAGCGAGGGAGTGGGCGAGGCCCTGCCAGGCGTCGAAGACGGAGGGATCGAGCTGAAGGGCGGCATCGAAAGCGCAGGCGGCGTCGCGGTGGCGCTCGAGGCGCTGGAGGGCGACGGCGAGGTGGTACCAGTGGTCGAAGGAGTCGGGGACGGACTGCGTGAGGGTGGTGCAGTAGCGGGCGGCGTCGTCGTACTGCGACTGGGCGAGGGAGGCCTGGGCGAGGACGGAGAGGGCGGGAACAGAAGAGGGCTGGAGTTCGACGAGGCGCGAGGCGTAGAGGCGGGCGAGGTCCCAATCGGCGGCGGCGGCAGCAGCGGAGGAGGCGTTGACGAGGAGTTCGATGCGATGGGGGGCGCGATCGAGGAGGCTGGAGTAGATGGCGAGGGCGGCGGAGAACTTCGCCTGCATCTGGAGGGCGGCGGCCTCGCCGCAGGCGGCGGGGACGTAGTGGGGCTTGAGGCGAAGGCACTGTGTGAAGGCGGAGGCAGCTTCGGCGGGGCGCTGGAGGTGGAGGAGGCAGACGCCGAGGACGAACCAGCCTTGGGGCAGGTCCGGGCGGAGGACGGCGGCGCGCTGGAGGCTCTCGGCGGCGGCAGAGTACTGAGCGAGGCGGGCCTGGCAGAGGCCGAGGTTGAGGGCGGCGCAGGGGTGGGAGGGGACGGCTTCCGAGAGGAGGGAGTAATACTGCGCGGCGAGGGGGGTGTCACCGGTTTCGAAGGCGATCTGGGCGGCGAGGAGGAGGGCGTCGGGGTTGGATTGGGAGAGGGCGGGGGCGAGGACTTCGCGAGCGCGGGCGGGTTCGCGGCGGAGCCAGAGGCGCATGGCGGAGACGACGGCGGGGTGGGAGGCGGCGCGGCGGGCAAGGCGGGGCTGATCGGGCTGGACGGCGAGGAGGGAGTGGACGAGGTCGTCGTCGAAGAACCAGAGCCAGTGCTGAAGTTGGTCGTTCATGGCAACTGAGAGATGGCGAGGTGGGCGGCCGGACGGAGGATGCGGCCGGCTGGAGCGGCAGCGCGGATGGGGACGACGGAGCCCGCGGGCCGGGCCGGAGCGCTGGAGCGGGACGAGGGTAGCGGGCCGAAGGAGCAGGCGGGCCGCACGGGCAGGAAGAGCACCTTGGGGACGAAGAGGGAGGCCGGCGGCGGCTCGAGTTGGCGGAGCGGCGGCGCCGGGCGAGGCGCGGGGGAGACGGCCGGGAGCACGGGGCCCATGGACGGGGCGGGAGCGCTCGAGGAAATGGACTGGAGCGGAAGGCGGGCGGCGCGCCGGGTCAGGGTTTCAAACTCCGAATGAGGGCGCCAGGGCCTGGCGAGAGGAAGAGGAGTGGGAATCCTGGTGCCCTCATCAGCGGAGAGGGGAGGGATGGAGGCCGCAAGACGGAACCGGAAACGGCGGGAGGGCCAGAGAGGCGCGGCCTGAGGAACGAGGGGCGCGGATTCGAGGCAGGTGGAGGCAGCCGCGGGCAGGGCGGGACAAGTGAGAGCGGCAAGGCGGCGCGGCGGCAGCAAGCAGGGCCCGGGGACGAAGGGGGCGGAGCGAGGAAGTGCCCCGGGGATAGCGGGGAGTTGCGGGCTGGCAAAGCGGAGGGCAGGTTCGAGGCAGGTGGAGGCGGCGGCCAGCAGAGGGGGACAGGAGAGAGCGGCAAGGTGGCGCGGCGGCTGGAAGGAGGGCCCGGGGACGAAGAGGGCGGAGCGAGGAAGGGCGCCGGGGCCGGCGGGGAGTTGCAGGCCATTGATGGGGGGCGCGGGGCCGAAGCGATTGGAAGCGGCGGCGGGCAGCGCGGGGCAAGTGAGAGCGGCAAGGCGGCGCGGCGGCTGGAAGGAGGGCCCGTGGACGAAGGGGGCGGAGCGAGGAAGGGCGCCGAGGCCAACGGCGAGTTGCGGGCTGGCAAAGCGGGGGTCAGGTTCGAGGCAGGTGGAGGCGGCGGCCGGCAGAGGGGGACAGGAAAGAGCGACAGGGTGGCGCGGCGGCAGGAAGGAGGGTGCGAGGGCGAAGCGGGCGGAGTGCGGGGGGACTGGGAGCAGCGCGGGCGGAAGGGCGCGGGCGGGGGCGGGGCATTGCGGACCTGCCGAGCCGAGAGCGGGAGGCAGGGCGAGAGGCCGGGCGGCCAGGGCGGGCCTGGGGCTGGGGGTGAGGAGGAAAGAGGAGTTGTGACGGAGGACGGGAGCAAAGAGGCGGCGCCGAGGGGGGAGAGGGCGGGTGGGGGAGGTGGAAACAGGGGCGGGGAGACGGGGGCGCAGCGGCAGGGCGAGGAGGGAGAGCGCGGCGGTGGGGAGGGGTGTGGAGGGGAGGGCCGGGGGAAAGGCGGCGGGGTGGAAATAGTCTGCGCTAGACGGACGAATTAAGGCGAAATTCGAGACGGGAGGATCGGATATTCCGAGAAGGAAGGGGGCCTGTGCTGGTACTTGTTCCTCAGTGGTTCTACTGGTTTCTTCGCAGCCCGGAGAGGCGTCCGGTACTACTGGAGGAGGCGGCGGAAGGGGGGTGGGAGCCGAGGGGCGGAGGCGGGAGAGGGCGTCGGCGGTGAGCTGGTTTAACTCCCTTTGATAGAGTTCGGCATGGCGTCTGGAGCAGAACCGGCCGGAGCCCACGATGCGGTGCAGCAAGGGCAAGCGGCGGCCGCAGTACGCGCAAAGATCCATGCCTCCAGAACTCCTGAAAATATCTTACAGCGGCTCTTTTGCAGAACTCACAAATCAGGCAAAGGGGGAAAAATAACAGGGAGATATCGGCCTGGGAGTGAGCCAAAGGCCTTACCTGAGGCGGCGGCGAGAGGAGGGCGCGCGGGTTGTGCCGTCGGTGGAACGGACTGAAAGCGGGTTCATTGCGGGGAATGAAGGTTGCGCCTCAGGTCTTTGCGCAAGTGGTGCAGGCGGAGTGCGACAGGAATGAAGCCGGGCGTGGTTTCTGCCGATAGAGGAGGGGCCCGACTATGGATCCACTACAGCGATTGAAGGAAGCGGCGCAAGCCTTTCGGCATTTAGCACAGGCGGAGAGCAGTTGGTTCGAGAAGAACCAGCCGGAGTGCCGGGAGGGGGAGCGGCTGCTGAAGACGGGCCAGGCGGCGGAGGCGGAGAGGCTCTTCCGGAAGGCATCGGAGGAGGCGAAGGGGGGCTGGGGACAGAAGCGGCAGCGGCCGCGGATGCTGTTGGCGCTGGCGACGGCGGAGTGGCGGCAGGGGAAGCTGGAGGAGGCGCGGCGGAGCGGCGAGGAAGCGCTGGCGCTGCTGGGCGGGGAGAGGGGCAAGGGGGCGTGGGAATACGGGGCAGTGTGCGAACTGCTGGGGCGGGCGGCGTGGGATGCCGGGGATTGTCAGACGGCGATCAAGCGGATGCGGGAGGCGGTGGCCGGGGGGAAGGCGCAGCGGGAGATGGAAGGCAGCCGGCTGGTGGAGCGGCAGCGGGCGGTAGGGAGCATGCTGCAGGCATCGGGGCGGGAGGCTGAGGCGGGAGAGGCGTGGAAGGAGGCGCTGGAGACGGCGGAGGGGCGGTGCGGAGCGGAGTCCGCCGCGGCGGCGGACTGCCTGATGGACCTATGCGGGGCGGCGGCGCGGCGGGGGAGCCTGGAAGAGGCAAAGGGGCTGGGGGAGAGAGCGGTGCAGGCGCGGCGTGCGGCGTGCGGCAACGACTCGATGGATGTAGCGAAGGACCTGGAGGCGCTGGCGGGGTACTGCCAGGCGGAGCGGGAATTTGAAGCGGCGGTCCGCTACCTGGAGCAGGCGCTGCAGGTGCGGGACCGTCAGATTGGCGGGAACACGCCGGAGCTGGCGATGCTGCTGATGGCGCTGGCGGACGTTTACTCGCTGCTGGGGCGGATTGCGCCGGCGCTGGAACTGATGCGGCAGGCGGTGGGGAAGCTGGGACCGGGGAAGGACAGGAACCTGGCGGTGGCGCTGGAGAAGCTGGGGTCGATGCACCAGCGGACGGGGCGCTACGAGGACGCGGCGGAGTGCTACACGCGAGCGCGGCAGTATTGGGGGGAACATGCGGAAGAGAGCGGCGACGAGCTGCTGGCCAACAGCGCGGCGCTGCAGCAACTGGCGGAGGTGATGCCGGCGCTGGCGGAGAAGGCGGAGAGCGCGGAAGGCGACGACCCGGGGATCAGCGTACTGCTACCGGAGGGGCCGGCGAGGAGGCCGCGCAACGTTGCGGAGAAGAAGGATCCGCGGCGGGCCGGGCATCCCGAGGTTCATGCAGTAGGAGCCGCGCGGGCGGCGCACCAAGCGCGCACAGGAGCCGCGGAGGTGCCGGGGGGAGCGGAGGAGACGAATGGTGGAGCGGTGGCTGAGGCGGCGCCGGTGACGAGCCGGGAGGGCGCAGGAGTCGCGGAGGCGCCGGCGGGGTGGGTGCGCGCGCCGCAGGGCGGTGGTGAAGTGGGCACGGCGGACGCGCATGCGGCTGACGAGGCGGGGTGGAACGGGTGGGAGGACGTCGAGTTCGAGCTGCTTTTGAC
Source organism: Bryobacterales bacterium (assembly GCA_027324255.1). Lineage (GTDB taxonomy): Bacteria > Acidobacteriota > Terriglobia > Bryobacterales > Bryobacteraceae > Paludibaculum. The sequence continues at coordinate 10,150 of DAHVTI010000565.1, forward strand.
GGGTGGCGAGGGGCGGGAGCGCTAAGCAGCCTGGGCGAGGGCGGGGGCGTGGTTGCCGGAGCCGCGGAGGCGGCGGAGGGCTAGCTCGAGAAGGTTGAGGATGATGGCGGCGGCGAGGAGGCCGGGCCAGAGGCGGAGGGTGGAGGGGATGGAGCGGCCGGCGGCGTCGAAGACCTGGCGGGGGGACGGGTTGAAGCGGCCGCCGGTGTAGGCGGAGAGCTGCTTTAGGAGAGTTGCGTTGTTGCCGTAAGTGGTGAGCTCGGGCTCGGGGAGGTAGAGGCCGGTCTCCGGGAAGGCGTGGGATTCGGCGAGAGGACGGACGCGGAAGAGGCCGCGGCGGGTGCCGATGTTGGCCTTGGCGCGATAGTGATCGGCGCTGAGGCGCTCCATGACGAGCGGGGCCTGGAAGCCATCGGGGCCGATGACGAACAGGGCGGGGGGCGCGGCGGGGAACGGCATGGCGGCGGACTGGCGGTATTCGGCGATCAAAGCTCCGCTGGAAGGGTCGTAAGTGAGGGTGCTCTGGCCGGGTTGGGCCTGGGGCAGGAGATCGCGGAGGACGTTGGCCCAGAACTTGTCGAAGCCGGGCCAGGAGACCCAGGCTTCGGCCCAGCGGGACTTGGCGTCGGAGGTGAAGACGGCGGCGCGGCCGAGGCCGTACTGCCAGCGGGAGAAGAGGGGGTCGTCCTTTTCGGCGGAGGAGTTGGAGGGGATGGCGAGGATGGTTTCGGCGGTGGGCTTGGCCTGGAAGCGGACGTAGCCCTTGAGCACGGGAACTTCCTGCATGGGGAGGCCGGAGAGGATCTCGGCCTGGTGGGTGATGCGGGGGCGGATGGTGCGCTCGACGGTAGTGGAGCCGGTGTGTTCCTGGACGTCCTTGAGGAGGATCTGCTCGAGGCCGGAAGGATCGGTGAGGAAGTAGGCCCGGCCCTTGGCGAACTGGGCGACGCGTTCGAGGTAGGCCTTGTTGACGTCCTGGCCGAGGCCGACGGTGGAGATGGTGATGCGGTTGGCGGCGGCTTCGCGGGCGAGCGCGATGGAGTCGCCTTCCTCGGAGATGCCGTCGGTGAGGAGCACGATGTGCTTGTAGACGCCGGGGGCGGGGAGCATGCGCTTGTAGGCTTCGGCGAGGGCGGGGGCGATCTGGGTGCCGCCGTCGGGGGTGATGCCGGCGATCAAGCGCTTGATCATGGTGCGGTCTTCGGCGCGGCGCAGGGGGATGGCCCAGGAGTGGGAGTTGTCGAAGATGAGGACGCCCACCTGATCGATGGGTTTCAAGTGATCGACGACGCCGATGGCGGCGAGGCGGGCGAGCTCCATCTTGCGGCCTTCCATGGAGGACGACTTATCGACGATGAGGATGAGGGACGCGCCTTCGGGGCTGCGGGGCGGGGCGAGGGTGGCGGGCAGGGCGCGGTCGAGGGGATCGAGGGCGGCGCGCTCCTTCTTGTCGACGTAGACGTTGCGCTCGCCGCCGATGACGAGGAGGCCGCCGCCCTGCTGGACGTAGCGTTCGAGTTCCTGCTTGCGGGCCGGGGGAATGGACTCGAGGTCGTAATTGTTGAAGAGGACGAGCTGGTAGTCGTCGAAGCGGGCGGTGTTGAAGGGCACGGTGGAGACGACGTCGAACTGGGCGGCGGCGAGAGTGGCGAAGAGGTGGGTCTCCATGCCGGGCGGGTCCTGCGTGAGGTAGAGGAGGCGGGGCCGGCGGACGGAGATGGCCTGCTCGAAGCGGACGTCGCCGAGGGACTGCGACTGCAGATGCAGCACGAGATCGATGGCGCCGGGGGTGGCGATGGCGGTGCGGACGGTGAGCTGGTTTTCGCCGGGGTCGAGGGTGACGGGGGTCGAGCCGAGGAGCTTGCCTTCGGCGGAGATGTCGAGGGTGGCGGAGGCGCGCACCGGGCTGGAGACGGAGAGGACGAGGGGGAAGCGTTCGCCGGTGAAGGCGACGGAGGGGAGGCGGACGCTTTCGATGCGGAGCTGAGGGGCGGGGGCGCCGTTGAGGGCGAAGGTGTCGATGGGGATGCCGAGCTGGCGGGCCTGCCAGGCGGCACGGGCGACGGAGCCGCGGTTTTCGCGGCCGTCGGAGATGAGGACGATTCTGGGGACGAGGGCGGAAGGCAGGGCGGCGGCGGCCTGGCGGATGGCGGATTCGAGGTCAGTCGCGCGGCCGGCATCGCCGGCGGTGGAGAGGAGCTTCCAGCCGGAGGCGAACTCCTGGGGGGCGGGCTGGCGGATGGTGCGGGCGAAGGGCAGGACGCGGACGATGTGGCGGCCGCGGGCGTCGTCGATTTGAGAGACGAGCTGGGAGGCGCGCCGGAGGTCCGCGGCGGGCACGGAGCCGGAGGTATCGGCGAGGACGGCGACGGCGAGCTTGGACTCATCGACTCCGAGGCCGGGCTGGAAGACGCTGGCCAGGGCCGCCACGATGCAGGCGATCTTCAAGGCGAGGGAGAAGCGATTGAGGGGCCTGGAGCGGAAGAGCCACCATTCGACGGCGATGAGCAGAGCCCCGAGGACGGCGAGGAGCTGCCAGAAGTCCTTGGGCAGGGGCGCGGCGGCGACGGCGGGGCCGAGGCCGCGGGCGGCGTCGAGCGGCGGCTGCCAGGCCTGGGCGCCGAGGCCGGGGATGGAGAGCGCGAACACCATCTCGGAAGAGGGCGTGAGGACGCGGACGGTGGAGGGTTCGGCGGTGAAGAAGCGGAGGGTGCGGGCGTCGAGGGTGAAGGGGAGCGAGGCGCCGCGGGCATCAAGAACGCGGACCTGTTCGGGCTGGGCGTCTTCAGAGAGGTCGACGCTGACTGCGCCGGGGGTGGCGGCGAGGACTTCCTGGCGGAGGAAGGTGCCGGGGGCGACCCACTGGAAGATATTGGCGAACAGGAGCGGGGTGGCGAGTTCGAAGCGCAGGTCGGAAGAGGCCGGATGGAAGCCGAGGGTGACGGAGCGGGGAGCGGCGTCACGGGCGATGATGACGGGGCCTTCGGCGGTGGAGGCGACGACGGAGTCGGCCTTTTCCGGGGTGAGGATGCGGGCGCCGGCGAAGCGGAAGTCCTGGGAGCGGATGCCGGCGGCGATGGGGTGGGTGGCGTTCCAGCGGTTGATGACGGCGGAGCCGGAGCCGGGGCGGAGGAAGATGGCGGGGCGGGTTGGCGGCTGCGAAGGGGAGAAGGCGTCGAGGATGAAGAGGCCGGCGGCGTAGTCGGGCTTGTAGGCGGCGGGGGAGAGGAAGAGAGGCTCGATGCGGGCGTCGGAAGAGAGCAGGGGGCGGAGGGATTCGGGGTTGGCGGAGAAGACGGCGACACGGAGGCGGGCGGGGGAGGGGATTTCGAGGGAGGCGCGGTCGTCGGCGGGGAGGGCGTCGCGGCCATCGATGCGGGCTTCGAGCCAGCCGGCGGCGGTGGCGCGGAAAGAGAAGTCGGCGGTGGCGTCGGCGGAAGCGGGGACGTTGACGAGCTGGTTCGAGACGAGGCCGCCGCCGAGGCCGGCGGTGAAGGGGATGGAGCGCGGAGAAGGGCCGTAGTTGTGGATGGTGGCGGAGGCGCGGAAGAGGGCGGGATCGCCGGGAGCGCGGCGGACAAGAATGCGGGTGAGGCCGAGGTTGGGGGGGAGCGGGCGGGTGGCGAGGTACCGGAAGTTAGGCGGCGCGGTAAGGCCGGAGGCGTTTTCGACGCGGGCGGGGCCGGCGTAGACGATTTCGCCGGGGTGGCGGGCGTGGAGGCGGAGAGACTGAGTGGCGAGGTCGAAGGCGGGCTGGAGGTCGAGGGCGGAGGAAGAGGGCGCGGCCTGTCGGACGGCGTCCTGGAGGGTGCGGGAGTCTGATTCGAAGCGGGTGACGGGGGTGGCGAGAGAGTCCGCGCGGACGACCATGACGCGGTCCTGGGGCGGAACGCGGCGGAGCCAGGAGAGGGCGAGGCGCTTGGCTTCGGCCTGCTGGGCGGGGATCTGCATCCAGGAGGAGGTATCGAGGAGAAGGACGTGATCGACGCCGGAGGTGTCGCGGGTGCCGAAGCGGGGCTGGGCGATGGCGAGGAGGAGGCAGGCGATGGCGAGCAGTTGGAGGACGAGGGAGAGGGGCTGATCGATGCGGCGGCGGCGATGCTGCTGGGCCTTGCGCTGGGCGGCCTGCCAGAAGCGGAGGGTGGCGACGGTGTGGCGGAGGCGGGTGCGGATGAGGAGGTAAAGGGCGACGGTGACGGCGGAGGCGGCGGTGAAGAGGGCGAGAAATTCAAGCGCGCTGAGGTTGGCGAAAAACATGGATCAGGCGCTCCGGGTGGCGCGCTGGAGGTCGGCGCCGGTCTGGTTGAGGGCTTGGAAAATGGCCTCGTCGAGGGGGATGGAGGTGGCGAAGCCGGCATAGCGTCCGCCGGAGCGGAGGGCGAGGTCTTCGAGCTTGCCGGAGTAGTGGTCGAAGGCTGCGGTGTAGGCGCGGCAGGCTTCGGGGTCGAGGGAGATTTCGAGGGCGGAGCCGGTTTCGGCGTCGGTGAGGGTGACTTCGCCGGCGAGGGAGGGGGCGCGGTCGGAGTCGGACCAGAGCTGGACGAGCATGAGTTCGTTGCCGAAGTCGGTGAGGTACTGGAGGGGCTTGAGGACGTCGGAATCGTCGAGGAAGTCGGAGATGACGATGAGGAGGCCGGGCTTGGAGTAGGTGGAGATGAACTGGCGGGCGATGTGGAGGTAGTTGGTGCGGCCGGAGGGCTGGAGCGAGGCGAGGAAGTCGTTGACGGGGCCGAAGCGGTGGCGGCCTCCGGAGGCGAGGAAGGTGTCGTCGAGGCGCTCGTGGAAGGGCTGGAGGAGGAGGGAGTCGTGGCGGACTAAACCGACGTAGGTGAGAGCAGCGCTGAGGCGGCGGGCGAAGTCGAACTTGGAGATATCGGAAGCGGAGGGGGCCGCGGCCATGGAGAGGGAGCAGTCGATCAAGAGGCGGATGGGGGTGCGGGGCTCGACCTGGAACATCTTGAGGAAGAGCTTTTCGAGGCGCATGTAGGCGCGCCAGTTGACGGCGCGGAGGTCGTCGCCGTGGTGAAAGTGGCGGTGGTCGAGGAACTCCTGGCCGGGACCGGAGAAGCGGGACGTGTTGTGGCCGCCGACGAGTCCGCGGAAGGACTTGTGCCAGCGAATGGTGAGACGTTCCAGCCTTTCGAGGAGTTGGCGATCGAGGAGCGGGGTGGCCATGAACTACCTGGTGGCGGCGGCGGTGGCGGCGATGATCTCCTGGAGGAGGGTTTCGGGGGTCTGGTCGTCGGCGTGGGCGTCGAAGTTGAGAATGATGCGGTGGCGGAGGACGGCCGGGGCGATGGCGCGGATGTCGTCGATGGAGAGGTGGGCGTTGGCGCGCATGAAGGCGTGAACGCGTCCGCATTCGACGAGGGCCTGGGCGCCGCGGGGCGAGGATCCGTAGCGGATGTATTTATTGGCGAGGGGGTGGGCAACAGAGGTGCCGGGCTGGGTGGCCATGACGAGGGAGACGGCGAAGTCCTGGACATGGGGCGCGACGAGGACTTCGCGGCAGGCGCGGCGGATGGCGAGGATGGTGTCGCGGTCCATCACCTGGCTGAGTTCGGGCTCTTCGCGGGCGATGGTGCGGTCGACGATGCGGTTGAGTTCCTCGCGGGAGGGGTAGTCGACGAGGATCTTCATGAGGAAGCGGTCGAGCTGGGCTTCGGGGAGAGGATAGGTGCCTTCCATCTCGATGGGGTTCTGAGTGGCCATGACGAGGAAGGGGGCTTCGAGCTGATGGGTGACGGCGCCGGAGGTGACGGTGCGCTCCTGCATGGCCTCGAGGAGGGCGGACTGGGTTTTGGGGGTGGCGCGATTGATTTCGTCGGCGAGAACGAGGTTGGAGAAGATGGGGCCGGGAGAGAACCTGAGTGCCTTGGCGCCGCCCTCGGAAGTCTCCATGATCATGGAGCCGACGATGTCGGCGGGCATGAGGTCGGGGGTGAACTGGATGCGGGAATACTTCAGATGAAGCACGCGGGCGAGGGTGCGGAGGAGGGTGGTCTTGCCGAGGCCGGGGACGCCTTCCAGGAGGACGTGGCCGCCGGAGAGGAGGCAGATGAGGACGCCGTCGACGACCTGCTGCTGGCCGACGATGACTTTACCGATTTCGGCGCGGACCTGGTCGAGGCGGGCGACGGCGTCAGACATGGGAGCGGAGGTGGGCACGACACTATTGTAGGTCAAGGGGGAGGAATGTCTAAGTGCCCGGCACCGTCAAACGCACTGAACCATGGCTCCGTAAGTGGAGAGGGCCTGGCCGGCAGTGAGGAGAGTGAGATGGGCAGAGGTCGCCTGAGCGACAAGCATGCGGTCAAACGGATCCCTGTGGAGCCACGGAAGAGTCGCCACAAGGCGGGCATGATCGGCAGTGAGCGGCATCGATTCGAAGTCTTGCTGGGCGAGTTGGTTTTCGAAATCGGAGGGGAGGCGAAGCTTGCCGAGGCTGACTTTGAGCCACATCTCCCAGAGGCTGACCGCGCTCACGAAGATGGTGTTCTCCGGGTCAGCGATCAGTTGGGCGGCGGCCTGCGGGAGCATGGGACTTCCGGAGAGCCACCAAAGCAGGAGACGCGTATCGAGGAGAAGCCTCACCGAGTCTCCCGAGCGCCGAAGGCATCGGCGATGTCATCGGGTAGGGAGTCGAAGTCAGGTGCGATCCAGATTTCACCTGCCATGGCGCCGGGCTTGCGGGGCTGGACGGGCCCAGAGTAGGGCACAATACGGGCGACGGGCTTGCCGGCCTTCGCGAGGATGACCTGATTGCCTTTGAGGACTTCCTGGATGAGGGCGGAGAGCTCTGCCTTGGCTTCGGAGATATTCTTCACCACCATACGTTCGTCCTATCACAGATCAGACCAGACCTGGTCTGATACCACGTCCTGACGAATCGCTCGCTTCAATCGGAGTGGACGGCACATTCTTGCCGGTCAAGGGGGTGGGCAAACCGATCTCAGGGGGTAGGGAAGGAGATGAGGAGGTCGAGGCCGGCCGCCTCGGAGAAAGAGCGGAAGTCGCGGTCGCGGGTGAGGAGAGGGAGGGAGTGGTCGAGGCAGTTTTGGGCGATGAGGGCATCGCCGAGGCGGGCCTTGCGGCGGCGGGCGAGGACGGAAGCCCGAAGGGCGCCTGCCCGCTGCCAATAGCCGGGTTGGATTTCGAGGAGTGGCAATTCGGAGAGTGTTTCAGCGATAGCTTCGGGCAAGCCTGGATTACTCAGCAACTCGGCCAGCACGACAGGCGGCATGAGCACCTGACGGTCCACGATGGCTCTATCAAGGAGATCGGCGTCCTGGCCAGGATCTCCCTGAAGGTAAGCGATCCACGTACTCGTGTCGACTGCAATCACCGGTCAGCTTTCAAGTCGGACAGAGAGCGGGAGAAGCGGACCTTTCCGCGGTACTGGCGGAGTTTTGCGTAGGCGTGGGAGGCGGCGACCAACTGGAGGCCGGCTTTGACGGTTTGAGTAATGCCGGCTCCGCTAGCTTTCTGCGCCCTCTCGAGAAGATCGGGCGGAACTTCAATGGTGATTTTGCGGGCTGGTTCCACGACAGGAGCATACCATACTCGACACCAGCAATGAATATGGTACGGCGGGTGGGGTGTGCGACGTGAGAGTGAGGAATGGCCGGTTCTCTTTTTTTGTGGTGTTGTTCCGTGCGTATGTGATACGCTAGGAATGGACAATCCACCATGCACCCCAACTCCCTGGAATTCCTCGAACAGCAACGGGCCGACATCGCCAGCCAGATCGCCGCCTTGGGCGACCTACGCTGCGGATCGATCACTGCCACCACGGGCCGGTGTGG
>DAHVTI010000567.1 GCA_027324255.1 Bryobacterales bacterium
CGTCCATCTTCTATCACACCCACCACATGTACCTCTCCCACCACTTCGAGCGCTCCCAGTTCACCAACGACTTCGCCCTCTGGGTCGCCGAGGCCCTCCAGGAAGACGCCCTCTCCGAAAAGCTCGCCGCCCTCGATCTCCTCTCCTTTACCTCCATCCGCTCCCTCCGCGAAGCCATCATCGCCGTCGTCGAAAACCACCTCAACGGCCTCCCCGCCCGCCAGTCCGCCTTCCCCCGCGGCTGCCCCGCCGGCGACGAGTTCCACTTCTGCCGCTCCATGAGCTTCGTCATGTCCACCGGCAGCGTCGCCCGCTCCGTCCCGGAGTTCTTCGACCTCCTCCCCCACGTCTCCAACGTCTCCCTCTTCTTCCACTTCTTCGAGGCCCGCCTCCGCCTCGGCCGCCCCACCAACGACTTCTCCGTCTGGCTCGCCGCCGCCGGCCTGCCTGAACTGGCCGCCACCATCGACGGCCTCAACCCCTACGACTCCACCCTCGACGAGTTCCGCCAGCGCCTCGTCGCCTTGCCCCATGCCGCTTGAGGATCCCTATGCTCACCATCCCCACCCTCTCCCTCCGCGACTACGAACCCATCATCGGCCCCGACGCCATCGATGAAATCCGCGTCCTCGCCTCCCGCATCGGCAAGCGCCGCTTCCAGAACGTCAACTCCACCTCCGTCGGCGGCGGCGTCGCCGAAATCCTCACCCGCATGATCCCCCTCCTCCAGGACGTCGGCATCGACGCCACCTGGGACCTCATCAAGGGCGACCAGGCCTTCTTCAACGTCACCAAGGCCTTTCACAACGCCCTCCACGGCAAGCCCGAAGTCATCACTCCCGAGATGCTCGACATCTACCGCCACACCACCGAACTGAACCTCCGCGACTTCAACTTCACCGGCGACACCATCCTCATCCACGACCCCCAGCCCGCCGGCCTCATCCTCCGCCGCTCCAACGCCGGCCGCCACTGGATCTGGCGCTGCCACATCGACATCTCCGCCCCCTACCCCGGCGTCTGGGAATTCCTCCTCCCCTACGTCTCCCGCTACGACGCCGCCATCTTCTCCATGCCCGACTTCTCCCGCCCCCTCGACATCCCCCAGTTCATGGTCGCCCCCTCCATCGATCCTCTCGCCGACAAGAACAAGGAGCTCCCCGACTCTTTCATCCACTCCACCCTCGAAAAGTACGGCCTCGACCCCGAACGACCCATCATCACCCAGATCTCCCGCTTCGACCGCCTCAAGGACCCCCTCGGCGTCGTCGCCGCCTACAAACTCGTCCGCCGCCGCTTCCCCTGCCAGCTCATCCTCGCCGGCGGCGGCGCCCCCGACGACCCCGAAGGCGAGCAGGTCTACCAGGAGGTCCTCCGCGAATCCGGCGGCGACCCCGATATCCACATCATCAACCTCCCCCCCTTCTCCGATCTCGAAATCAACGCCCTCGTCCGCGGCTCCACCGTCATCCTCCAGAAGTCCATCCGCGAAGGCTTCGGCCTCACCGTCTCCGAGGCTCTCTGGAAGCGCAAGCCCGTCATCGGCGGCGCCGTCGGCGGCATCCGCCTGCAGGTCGTCAACAACATCACCGGCTTCCTCGTCCACTCCCCCGAAGGCGCCGCCCGCCGCATCACGCAGCTCCTCGCCGATCCCGCCCTCTGCCGCACCCTCGGCGAAAACGGCTACCTCCACGTCAAGCAGAACTTCCTCCTCACCCGCCACCTCAAGGACTATCTGCTCGTCATGCTCGCCCTCGACCACCCCGGCCAGGACATCGTCTACCTCGACTGATCCGCGCTCTCCAGCACCGCCACCGGGAACGCGCCGCAGATCCGTCCCAGCTCCAGCCCGCCCGCACCTTCCATCTCTTCCCGACGCAGCACGTCCCGCCACCGCCGCGGCGCTCCCTCCGGCAGTACAATTCGCGTGTCCCCCCACGCCTCCGCACCCGGCGCCAGCCCCGGCCCCTCCACCAACCCCACCGTCCACCGCGGCGCCGCCGCCACCGTCCACCACTCCCCCATCCGCCGCGCGAACGCAATCACCTGCTGCGCCCTTTCCCCTTCCACCGCCAGTTCCAGGTAATCGGCCCGCTCGAACCGCTCCGCGTTCGCCCGCCTGTGTTCCAGCCCCGCCCGCATCACGAACATCTTGATCCGCCCGTCCCGCCACTCCCGCGCCAGCGCTTCCATCATCCCCGCCACGCCCTCCTGCTCGCCCCGCCGCAGCTCGTCGAGCATCGCTGCCCGCCGCCGGAAGTCCACCGCCCGCCGGTTGTCCGGGTCCACCAGGCTGCAGCTCCACAGCTCCGTCCCCTGGTAGAAGTCCGGCACCCCCGGCGCCATCAGCTTCACCGTCAGTTGCGACAGCGAGTTCAGCGCGCCGTGGAGCGCCACCCGCTCCGCAATGTCCCGCAGGTCTTCCAGGAACCGGTTTTCCTCGCCCGCTTCCAGTACCCGCTCCGTGAACCGCAGCAGCGCCGCCTCGTGCGCTTCGTCCTGCCGGATCCAACCCGTGTAGTCCTTCGCCTCCCGCGCCGCCTTCAACACGAACTGCTTCATCCGCTCCGTCAGCCCCGCCGCGTCTTCCTCCTCCAGAGGCCAGACGCCCACCAGCGACTGGTACAGCAGGATCTCCTCGTTCCTCGTCGGCACTTTCCTGCCGCCCGTCTCCGTCTTGTGCGCCTCGTTCCAGCCGCTCCACTTCTCCACCCTCGCCCACCATTCCTCGGCCACCTCCGTCAGCACGTTGATCCGCGCCCGCGTGTCCTCGCTGCGCTTCGCATCGTGCGTCGTCGTCGCGTTCATCGTGTGCGGCCACCGCACGAACCGCTCCCGGATCATCGCGTGGAACTCCCCCAGCTCCCGCGGCGGCTTCTCCCGCAGCGGATCTCCGCCCACTTCGTTGCGCGAGATCAGCGCGTTGTGCACGTAAAACGCCGTGTCCTCCACGCCCTTCGCCATCACCGGCGCCGTCAACTGCTGCCACCTCATCGCAAACTCCAGGTACTGCGGCCGCAGGTCGGCGGAGTACCCCGCCGGCTCTCCCGTCAGCACGCGCTTTAGAAACTCCAGCGCCGGCGTGCTCAGCTCCACCTCCGTCCACAGCCGCCTGGCTTCTTCGAACGCCCGCTCCAGTTGTTCCCGCGCCTGCCGGTCCGCCCCCTCTTCCGTGATGTAGGTCCGGTACACCGGCAGGCACGCCGTCACCTCCACCAGCGCCTTCGTCAGGTCCGTCACCGGCACGTCCCGCGCCTCCCGGTCGTGCGCCGCCAGCCGCGCCAGTTCGTAGCCCAGGGCGATCGCGTCCCCCGAAAACAATTTCTGCATCACCTGTTTGTTTCTCTCCCGGCACAGCGCCGCGAACTCCTGCTTCCGCCCCGTGAACTCCCTGTACCTCTCCTCCAACAGCGCCAGCCCCTCCGGCTGCACGTACAAATCGTTCAACGCGTTCAGAAACTCGTAGCCCGTCGTCCCCCACACCGCCCAGCCGTCCGGCAGTTTTTCATCGCGGCCCAGGATCTTCTCCACCACCGTGTACACCGCACCCCCGCGCCTCTTCCGCCCCACCGCCCCCGCCTGCAGCCTCCGCAGGTACGCCGCGGGCTCGTACAGTCCGTCGATGTGGTCCACCCTCATCCCGGTCACCGCGCCCGCCCGGATCATTTCGAACAGCGTCTGGTGCCGGTCTTCGAAAACTTCTTTGTCTTCCACCCGCAGCCGCACCAGGTCGTTGATGTCGAAAAACCGCCGGTAGTTGATCTCCTCGAACGCGATCCGCCAGCTCGCCAGCCGGTACGCCTGCGCGTCCAGCATCGCGTGCAGCCGGTCCGTGCTCTTCGGCTCCGCCCCGCTTCCCTCCAGCTCCCGCATCGCTTCGTCGATCGCCGCCCGCGCCTCCGGCTCGTCGCGGTACTCGCGGAACACCATCCCCTTCACCTCGCCTGCCAGCTTCCGGCGCCGTTTCACCTTCACCGTCCCCGTCTCCGTCCTGGCCGGGATCCGCCCGGCCAGCGCCAGCGCCTCTTTCAGCCAGCCGTAGCTCTCCGTTTCCCCTCCGCCGCGCGCCTCCAGCTTCTCCAGCGCCAGTTCCAGCAGCGGCCCGTACGTCTTCGCGTCCAGCGGAAACCGCCGCTCGAAATACCGCAGCACGAAGCCCGTGTCCTCCATCGACAGGCTGAACTCCCGCCGCTCCAGCACCCGGCCGTACAAATCCCCCAGCACCGGCAGCAGCACCCGGTTCTCCTGCAGGAACTTCGCCTTCGTCGTCACCGGCTGCCAGTTGATGTCGAAGTACTTCGCGTACGGCGAACTCGGCCCGTGCTCCAGCACGTCCATCCACCATCCGTTCTCGTGGCTCGCGGCCATGTGGTTCGGCACGATGTCCAGCACCAGCCCCATCCGGTACTGCCCCAGCTTCGCGCCCAACTCCGCGAACTCTTCCTCCATGCCCAGCTCCGAATTCACCCGCCACGGGTTCGCAATGTCGTAGCCGTGCGTGCTCCCCCGCCGCGGCGTGAACAGCGGCGAGGCGTACAGGTCGCCCACCCCCAGGCTGTGCAGGTATGGCACCAGGTCCCGCGCGTCCACGAACCTCATCTCCCTTCCGAATTGCAGCCGGTAGGTCGAGCTCGGGATCCGCGCCTCCGTCATGCCGCTCCTTCCACCACCACGCTCGCCTCGGCCGACTGCCTCCTCCGCGCCTCTCGTTTCCGCCGGTACAGCGTCGCCCCCACCGTGCCCGCCGGCAGCACCAGCGCCGCGCCGCCGGAAATCTCGGCCGGGAACACCGCCCCCGGGCCCATCCACTTCCTCTCGCCCGTGTCCAGCACCCTCGCCCACCGCCCCGCTTTCAAGGGCGCCTCCGCCGCCTTCGCCCCCCCGAACGCCAGCGCCAGCAGGCACTCGTCCCGCCCCGCCCATCTCCTCACCACCACCACCCGCTCCTCCTCCCCGCTCCACACCTCCGTCTGCTCTTTCCTCAACGTCGCCAGCGCCGGCGGCGCCTTCCTCAGCCGCAGCATCGCCCGGTACAGCTCCAGCATCGCCGCGTGCCGCCCGTGCTCCTTCAAGTGCCACTTC
>DAHVTI010000586.1 GCA_027324255.1 Bryobacterales bacterium
GCGAAAAAGGAAAGGATACCCGGGAGGAAACGGAATGTGACGGCGGGCCCGGGCGCAGTGCGAATCCAGGCCTCCGGCGTGCGCGAACGGATGTAGGATACGTTCAGATCCGGGAATCTGAAAGGAGGCGCGATGGAGCGCACAGTTTCTTTCCGGCTGAACGGCAAGGCGGCCAGCGTGACAGCCGACGATGAGCGGATGCTGTTGTGGGTGCTGCGTTCGGACCTGGGGTTGACGGGCACGAAGTTCGGATGCGGCGAGGGGATGTGCGGGGCGTGCACGGTGGTGGTGGACGGCCAGGCGGTGCGGTCCTGCGTGACGCCGTTGAAAGACGTGGCGGGGAAGCGCGTCCTGACCATTGAAGGGCTGGGCGGAGAGAGGCTACACGCCATCCAGGAAGCATTTCTCGAACTGCACGCGTTCCAGTGCGGCTACTGCACGCCGGGGATGATCATGACGGCGCACGCGCTGCTGGAAAAGACGAAGCGGCCAACGCGGGAGCAGATCATCGCGGCCATGGACGACAATCTGTGCCGGTGCGGCGCGCACCCGAGGATCGTCCGGGCGATCGAGCAGGCGGCGGGCATCGGAAAGGCAGGCGCGCGATGAACCCGAAGGCACCGAGCCGGCGCGAATTTGCCGGGATGACAGGCGCGGGGCTGTTCATCTACTTCCATGCGGAAATCGCGCGGGCGCAGGAGCCGGCGCGAATTCCGGGACGGATCTCGACGCCCACGGACTTCAACGCCTTCCTGCGCATCGGGGAAGACGGAAGGGTGACGTGCCTGGTGGGGAAAGTGGAACTGGGCCAGGGGGCGATGACGTCGCTGGCGCAGGTGCTGGCGGAAGAGCTTGACGTCGATTACGATGCCGTGGACGTGGTGATGGGCGACACGGACCTGTGCCCCTACGACATGGGGACGTTCGGATCGATGACCACGCCGCTGCTGGTGCCGGTGGTGCGGCGGGCCGGGGCCGAAGCGCGGGCGGTGCTGCTGGCGATGGCGGGCGAGCGGCTGGGTGCGCCGGCAGAGCGGCTGGCGGTGAAGAGCGGCGTGGTGAGCGAACCGCAAAAGGCGGGCGCGGGGGTCAGCTACGGCCAACTGGTGCGGGGCCAGCGGATCGAGCGACACGTGGCGAACGTCCCGGTGAAGCCGGTGCGGCAGTTCCAGGTGATCGGACATTCTCCGCGGCGCAAGGACGCGCTGGAGAAAGTGACGGGGAAGGCCCAATACGCGGGCGACTTCCTGCCGGCCGGACTGCTGCACGGGCGCGTGCTGCACCCGCCGGCACACGGGGCGAAGCTGAAGAGCGTGGACACCTCGGCGGCGGAAAAGGTGCCGGGCGTGCGTGTGGTGAAGGAGGGCAGCCTGATCGCGGTGCTGCACGAGCGGCCCGATGTGGCCACGGATGCGCTGGCCAGGATCAAGGCCGAATACGACAGCGTGCCGGCGCAGCCGGACGAGAAGACCATCTTTGAGCACGTTGTGAAGGCGGCGCCGCCGGCGCGCGTGGTGGCGCAGAGCGGCGACCTGGCAGAAGGAGAAAAGCTCGCGGCGTCCGGCGTGATCGAGCAGCGTTACCTGCACGGCTACGGCGCGCACGCGCCGATGGAGACGCATTCGGCCACGGCGGTGGTGGAAGGCGGCAAGGTGACGGTGTGGGCCAGCACGCAGGCGCCGTTCATGGTGAAGAACCAGGTGGCGCGGGGGGCAGGATTCCCGGCCGGGCAGGTGCGCGTGATCTCGCGCTACGTGGGCGGCGGCTTTGGCGGCAAGACGGCGGCGCAGCAGGCGGTGGAAGCGGCGCAACTGGCGAAGATCGCGGGGCGGCCGGTGCAGGTGGTGTGGAGCCGGGAGGAGGAGTTCACATTCGACAATTTCCGGCCGGCGGCAGTGATCGACGTGCGGTCCGGCATGACGGCGGAGGGCAAGATCACGCTGTGGGACGCGAAGATCGTGGGCCCGGGCGAGAGGGAAGCGAAGCCGTACTACGACATCCCGCACCAGAGGACGACGTCGGCGGGCGGGTGGCAGGGCGGGAATCCGGCCGGCATGCACCCGTTCGACGTCGGCCCGTGGCGGGCGCCGTCGGTGAACAGCAACACGTTCGGGCGGGAGTCGCACATCGACGTGATGGCGGCCAAGGGAGGCTTCGACCCGCTGGAGCTCCGGCTGAAGAACCTGGCGGACCCGCGCATGCGGGGCGTGCTGGAGGCGGCCGCGCGGCGCTTCGGGTGGAAGAGCACGAAGGCGCCGAGCGGGCGCGGCGTGGGGGTGGCGTGCGGCATCTACGCCAACTCCTATAACGCAACGATGGTGGAGGTCGCGGTGCCGAAGGACGGGCGCGTGCGGGTGAAGCGGGTGGTCCTGGCGCTGGACGTGGGCGTGGTGTTGAACCCGGACGGCATGCGGCAGCAGGCGGAGGGGTGCGTGATCATGGGCCTCGGCTACGCGCTGAGCGAGCAGGTGCGGTTCGCGGGCGGCAAGGTGCTGACGCGCAGCTTCGACGACTACCGGATTCCGCGGTTTTCCTGGCTGCCGGAGATCGACATCGTGCTGGTGGACAACCCACAGACGGCGGCGCTGGGCGGCGGCGAGCCGCCGATCGTGGCCATGGGCGCGGCGCTGGCCAACGCGGTATTCGACGCCACCGGCAAGCGGCTGGTGGAGCTGCCGATGACGCCGGAGCGATTGAAGGCGGCGCTGCGGTAGGCACGGCCGCGTTCGAAGTTGCTGGCCGTGATGAAGGTGGAACGGCAACTGGCGTGTTCCACCCTGAACGTGGAAGGCGAGACGGGTGCCGGCACGGGGTGACCGGCGTGGCAGGAGTTGGAGGCGGGCCTGCAAGCGCGATGGCGCCTGACGGTGAGGCCGCAACAGCGCGGCGCCCGCCGCCTCGCTACGGAGCGGGGGCGCGAGCGGGCGGGACGGCGCGGAGCTTGTCGAGCACGATGCGGGCTGTCTCGATGTCCGGGTCCAGGCGCAGGGCGGCGAGGGCGAGGCGGGCGGCCTCGGCGGGCTTGCGGGCCAGGTACAGGATGACGGCCGCGTTGGCGAGGAGGCGGGGATTGGCATCGTCGAGCGCGGCGGCGCGGACCAGGCAGGCGTGGGCGCGGGGGTAGTCCCTGGCCTGCAGCGCGAGCACGCCGCGGAGGTGGAGGGCGTCGGCGAAGTCGGGGTCGGCGGCGAGTGCGGCATCGAGGCGCTGGATGGATTCGGGAGTGCGCCTTTCCCAAGGGCTTTGACAGCTTGCCGCATGGCCTTGAGGGCCTTGCCGGGCACGCGGTGGCTGAGGCGGTAGAGGCTGACCGGCGCGGCCGGAGCCTTGGCGGCAGGCAGGTCGAAGCGGAGTTCGCCCGGGCCGGGCACGGTGCCGAGCGTGCGGGCGACGACGGAGCCGCTGGGCGTGGTGAGGCGGAACTCGTAGGTGCCGGAGTCCAGGGCACTGAACTCGAAGCTGCCGTCGTGGTGGACCGCGGCGCGGGCGGCGACGAAGCGGCCGCCGGGGTCGGCGGCTTCGACCGTGAAGCGGCCGGCATCTCCGGGCGCGGGGGCGATGACCCCGGGCAGGGGGAGACGCTGGTGCGCCACCTGAGCCGGCAGAAGAGCGGGGAGAAGAGTGAAGACAAAGAGAGAGCGGAGCAAGAGCGAGTCCTCCAGTGGGTAGATGGAATCTGCGCGAAGTGACGGCCGCGCGCTGGGTCGGATGACGGCTCCGAAGGGGTATACACGAGGCGAACGGGGGAGTGTGCCCGGCGGCGGGGGGCCGCCGGGTGGGCCTCTAGCTTGGAGGCTGGGGGAAAGGCAGACGGAGACTAAGCGGCCACGAAGGCCTTAGGGTGGCGGGTGTGCGTATCGAGGAGCCACTTCAACTGCACCGGCTCAAAGGGCGCGGCGCAGTAATCGGCGGCTCCATCCTCGAGGGCATCCAGCCAGCCTTCCACTTCGGGCAGGCGGCTGACGACCACGACGGGGAGTCCGTGGAAACGGGCCAGGGCGGCCCGGCGGAGGTCGGGCGAGGCGGGACAGAAAACGATATCGGCGGGGTGCCGCGTATCTTCGCTGCCGGCCAGCTTTGCGCGGCAGCCACAGTGAGACAACACTTCCAGCAGGGACGAGGCCAACGCCTCTTCCAAGCCGAATAGGAGCGCCTTACGAGAATGAGGAGTGGGGGGGTTCGAGCCAGTCATCGATCACTAAGCCTCTCTGGGGAAGTCGCCCTCTGACGGGGGAACAACTGGTACTCGGCGGGGAGAAGATGAACGGGAGAGCCACATGAAGATCCCGCAACATTTGTAGTGTAGACCGATGTTGACACGAGGTCCAATCGGAAATATTTATCCGCCGGATGCCTCACGGGGCTTCCTTCGCCCGGGACTGGTAAAATGAAGGTTCCCGGAGGCAGAATGGCACAGATCAAACGGCGCAAGTGCGTCGTGGTGGACATGAGTGGCTTAAAGATAGGCGGCAGCCATCCGATCGCCGTGCAGTCGATGACCAACACGGACACGGCGGACACGACGGCCACCGTGAACCAGGTGATGGCGCTGGCGCAGGCGGGCTCAGAGGCGGTACGGGTGACGGTGAACACCGACGCGGCGGCCGCGGCGGTGCCGAAGATCGTCGAGACGCTGAATGTGTTCGGATTGCGGGTACCGATCATCGGGGACTTCCATTACAACGGGCACCTGCTGCTGAAGAAGTACCCGGAATGCGCCAAATCTCTCGCCAAATACAGAATTAACCCGGGCAACGTGAATATCGGACGAAAGACCGATGACAATTACCGCACCATGATCGAGTGTGCCATCGAGTACGGTAAGCCGGTGCGCATCGGGGTGAACTGGGGCTCGCTCGACGGCCAGATGCTGGCGCGAATGATGGACGAAAACGCGAAGGCGGCCGAGCCGCTGGAGGCGGCGGACGTCATGAAGCGGGCGATTGTGGCGAGCGCGCTGGAGTCGGCGCGGATGGCGGAGAGCTACGGCCTGGGCCACGACCGCATCATCCTGAGCGCGAAGGTTTCGGCGGTGCAGGACCTGATCGACGTCTACCGCATGCTGGCGGCGGAGTGCGACTACCCGCTGCACCTGGGGCTGACGGAGGCAGGGCTCGGGGCAAAGGGCATCGTCGCGACGACGGCGGCGCTTTCCGTGCTGCTGCAGGAGGGCATCGGCGACACGATCCGGGCGTCGCTGACGCCGCTGCCGAACGGGGACCGCACGGAAGAGGTGCTCGTTTCCCAGCAGATTCTGCAGTCGATGGGCATCCGCAGCTTCACGCCGCAGGTGACCGCGTGCCCGGGCTGCGGGCGCACGACCAGCACGTTTTTCCAGGAGATGGCGGACCAGATCCAGTCCTACCTGCGCGAGCAGATGCCGGTGTGGAAGGAGAAGCACCCGGGCGTGGAAGAGATGAAGGTGGCGGTGATGGGCTGCATCGTGAACGGCCCGGGCGAAAGCAAGCACGCCAACATCGGCATCTCCCTGCCGGGCACCGCCGAGGAGCCGAAGGCGCCGGTGTTCGTGGACGGTAAGCTGGTGACGACGCTGAAGGGCGACCGCATCGTGGGGGAGTTCATCGACATGATGAACGCCTACGTGGAGCGGACCTACGCGGCGGCGGAGAGCGCCGCGAGCTAGCGCCTAGAACAGCCGCACAGTGTAGCTGAAGCGGATGCCGCGGCCCATCTCCGGGGCGAAGTCCTTGATGAAGCTGAGGTGGTTGCGGTAGAGCGTGTCGCCGAGGTTGAAGGTGTTGACGGCAAAGGTGTGCATCAGGTGCTGGCGGGTGATGGTGTAGGTGGCGTTGACGTTGACCACGGCGTAGCCGGCAGTGGCGGTTTCATTGGGGGCGACCTGCGACTGGCGGTTGGCCAGCACCAGTTCCGGACGTACGCTCAAGCCCTTCCAGAACCAGTCGAAGCCCAAGTGGCCGCGGGCCGGAGGGATGCGGGGCAGCGACTGGCGCGTGCCGGCGGTGAGGTTGGCGTCCACGTAGTCGAAACCGGTGAGCAGCCACAGCGGCCCGTGGAGGCGCAACTGGGCGCGGGCCTCGGCGCCGGCGAAGCGGGCGTCGGCCTGCAGGTATTCGTAAACATTCAGCCCGTCCTGCACGCCTCCGGTGGGCGAGAAATAGATGAAGTCGTGCATCTGGTAGTGGAAGAGGCTGGTGTCGAGACGCAGACGCTGGCCCTGGTGGCGGAGCGATAGCTCGACGCCGTCGCTGAGTTCGCGGCGCAGGTTCGCGTTGCCGATTTCGTAGGCCAGGTTGCCGGGGTGGGGGCCGAGGTTGTAGAGCTCCTCGAGGGCGGGCGCGCGGTAGGAGCGGATGTAGTTGGCGACGGCGGCGCCGTCCTTCCACAGCGGGAGGAAGACGCCGGCCGAGCCGGAAGCGCCCAGGAAACTGCGGGCTTCCAGGCCGGCGGGCGAGTAAGCGTTGCGCTCCAGGCGGCCGCCGAACTGGAAGCGGACGCGGTCGTAGCGCAGCTCCTCCAAGCCGAAGGCGGCGAAGGCGTTCTGGTCGACGGGCGGCGTCAGCGCCTCGGCGCCGCGGGCATCGTAGGCGCGGTGCAGGCCCCACAGGCCGAAGCTGCCTGTCAGCGGACCGCGCCGCTTCTGGTCGAAGACGCCGCGCCAGGTGAACTGCTTGTTGAAAAACTCAGTGCCGGGGATGCCTTCTTCGAGCTCGGCGTGCGTGTAATCGGAGTAGCCGAGGTCGTACTCGAACTGATTAAGGAAGCTCCCAAGCTGCTTGGCGGCGCCGTTGAAGCGGGCGCTGTTGCGGCGCATGTGGAGCACGGGCGCTTCCGGCTGCTGGCCTGCAGCCAGTTGTTCGGGCGTTGCCGGCGCGACGGGGATGCCATAGGTGGTTTCGAGGTGCTGGAAGTTGGCGTTGAAGGAGAAGCCTTCGCCGTAGCGGCCGGCCCCGACCTTGAAGTCGCTCATGTCGGTACCGGAGTTGAGGACGCGGCCCCGCGGGGTGTTGTAGTCGCCGGTGCGCATGCCGCCGCCGGAGCCGTAGACCAGCCACTCGTGGCGGCCGTACTCGAAGGAGCCGCTGCCGCCGCCCTGGGCGTTGGCGGTGCCGCCGACGCCGGTGATGGCCATGTGCAGGCCATCGTGGGGGTGCTGGTTGACGACGTGGTGGTCAGTGAGGACGTTGACGACGCCGCCGATGGCATTGGAGCCGTACAGGAGAGTGGCGGGGCCTTTGACCACCTCGACGCGCTCGATGTTGGAGGGGTCGATGGGCTCGCCGTGATCGCCGGACTGGGAAGAAAGGGTGCCGGTGCGCATGCCGTCCTGGAGGATGAGAACGCGGTCGCCGTCGAAGCCGCGGACGACGGGGCGGGTGGTGCCGGGGCCGAAGCTGCGCTTGGCCACGCCGGCTTCGTTTTCGAGCAGGTCGCCGAGCGAGGTGGAGCCGCTCTTGGCGGTGAGCTGGTAGCCGTCGAGCGAAGCGACGCTCATGAAGGACTCGGCCACGGTTTCCTGCTTGCCGGCGGCGGTGACGGTGATGGTTTCGCGCAAGGCCGAGAGCTTCAAGGCGAAGTCGACTTCGGCCTCGGCGCCGGGCGCGACGACGACCGTCTTTTTGTCGCCGGTGAGGGCATGCATGTGGGAGACGGCGGAATAGCGGCCGGGCGGTACGTTGCGGAAGACGAACTGGCCCTGATCGTCGCTTTCGGTGATGCGGCCGCCGGGGGTCAGCAGGATGGTGGCGCCCTGCAGCGTAGAACCGCCGTCGGCCAGGGTCACTTTGCCGCGCACGGTGCCCGGCGCGGGCTGCTGGGGGAAGACGGGCAGGAGCAGCAACAGGGAGAGAGTGAGGAGGCGAATCATGTCCGAAACCATTGTCCTGCCTGGCGGCGGCGGGATCGACCCAAATCGGGCGAGCGGGCCGGATCCGGCGCCAGGCGGCCCGCAAACGGGGGCTGAGCGAGCGGCGGACTGATTCTGTGCGAATATGGATCCTGATCGGGAGAGGGGCCATCTGAGGGAACATGCCGCGATACTTCACCCTGCAACGCGCTCAAGACCTGCTGGCCGAGGTGCGGCAACTGCTGCACGACGCCGTGGAGGCGCGCGCCGCGGTAGGGCGCGCGGAGGCGGAACTGCAGCGCGCCGCCGGACGAGTGCAGATGCTGGGCGGCGTGCGGCTGGACCCGGTGCGGATGGCGGGGCTGGCCAAGGAGCGGGAGCGGTCGGCGAAACGGATCCAGGAGTGCCTGACGGCGATCCATGACTGCGGGGCGCAGGTGAAGGACCTCGATACCGGTCTGCTGGACTTCCCGACGCTGTACCGCGGCCGCGAAGTGCTGCTGTGCTGGAAACTGGGCGAGCCGGGCATCAGCCACTGGCACGGGCTGGAAGAGGGCTTCCGGGGAAGGAAGCCGATCGACCGGGAGTTCCTGGACAACCACGCGGGGGACGAGGAGCACTGACCGGCTTGGAGCTGGAGCGGCGGTCCCGCCGGATAGCGAACGGGCGCTTCTCGGAGTTCCAGCGCGCCACCGAAGTGAGCGCGGACGTGCGGCCGGCACCAGGCACTCTGGCCGCGATCACCGGCGGCCGGCTGATCTTCAACAGCGACGATTTTTCCGAAGGGATCCGGCGCGCTGCGAACGAAGTCGATGGGGCACACCGTGGCGTTCCACGCCGGCGGGCCGGCGTTTTCAGCGGTTGAACCCGCTGCTGGACTTCACGGAGGCGCGGTGCGACGCGGCTATCGAAACCGGGATCCCGTACTGAAAGACCTGGAAGCCGGCGGCGGACACCATCGCCATCCGCCTGCAGGTGCGCGACAAGGCCACGGGGCAGACCGGGACGCTGGGCAACCCGCTGCGGCAGGCAGGGCGTTCGAACGGCAGGGCGGGGCCCGCCTGCTCCGGCGGCCCCTCGTGAATGGTGCGGCCTACTTCTTCAGTTCGGCCAGGTTGCTCTTGTCCACCAGCATGGTGCCGGTGTCGATGAAAACGGGATAGGGCGCCTTGGGGTCGGTCGCGTTCATCGCCAGGCCTGCCGCCGGCTTGTCCAGCACGATCTCGGCCAGCGCTCTCAGCCCGTAGTACCCCATGGTGAAGGGCTTCTGCATGATGGTCGCCGCGATGCGGCCCTTCTCGATCCACTCCAGGGTAGTGGCCGCCGTATCCATGGCCACAATCACCTTGCCCTCTACCTTCTGGCGCTCCAGAACGTCGGCAATCTCGCTGCCGGACAGCGATTCCAGCGAGACGAACGCATCCGGCGCCGTCTTCTTCTCCACCATGGCGGTGGCCGTGTCGAACGCCACGCGCGCGTCGCCCTTCATATCCACCACCTGCGCCACTTTGATACCCGGGAACGCCGCCAGCGCCGCTTCGTAGCCGTTCAGCCGCTCCTCCAGGTTCTTCTGGCCGGCGATGGTGAAGAACACGACGCTGCCCTTTCCGTTCAGGGCCTTGCCCAGGTACCTGCCGCCCAACTCACCGGCCTGGTAGTTGTTCGTGCCGACGAAGAACAGCCGCTTGCTCTGGGGCGCGTCGGAGTCGATGGTGATGACGGGAATCCCGGCCGCCATCGCCGCATCGATCTCAGGCCGCAGGACCTCCGGATTCCCGGGCGAGACCAGAATGCCCGCGGGCTTCTTGGCGACGATGCGCCTGAACTCGTCCCGCTCGGCGTTGGCATCGTAGGTCTCCGGCCCCACCAGCTCGGCCTGCACGTTGAGCTCTCGTGCCGCCTTCACCAGTCCGGCTCCGGCCTCCTGCCAATAGGGGATCTTGGCGTTGGCGCAGACCAGGTAGTACTTCTCCATCGGCTGGTGGCGCGGCCCGCCGCCTCCGCACCCGCATAAGACAAGAACGGGGATAAGAACGCTTGATAAGTTTGTGGTCACCTTCATGGGACTGACTCCATGTTTGAGAAAATCAGGATTCGACCTGAATCCCGCTCCGGTTGACCACCCAACTCCGGCGGTCTCCGGAGCTTGCTTGCAGTCTACCCCCTCCGGCTGGCCGCTACAAGGAAGGTGCAGGCGCCCGCTCCGGCGGCGCCGGGGGCCGGAGCTTCATCTGGCACAAATCCGTTCTTGGGCTTCAGGCTTTGCTCACCCGCCAAGGAGAGTTCCAGTGCCCTCCACTCGTCCAGTGGCGCCACCGGTCGCTGGGCCGGGCCAGACAACGCTGAACTAAGCAGAGCAAGCACACGAGCTGTTGTTCGCATCGCAGGACAGACACCTCACTGTGGGAGGCGGTTCCCGCTTCTGAAGGAAGAGGAGGAAGCAAAAGACGCACCGACGACCGGGGAAACATTCCAGGGCAGGCCTCGATAGCCCCCTCGCCCATGCATCGAGGAGGCTGACCGGCCTTGAATTCGCGGCCTCCTATGCCCCCCGGCGTTTGACACCCCCTTCCCCCCCTCCCAGACTGAAAGTTAGCCCTTTTTCCGAATGGGCGCTCAGGATGCTGATATCTCTGGGATGCCATTCGCGGGGATCACTTTCAATGCGGGCTCAGATGGATTGAATCCATCGAACTCCGCGTGTTGCGGTGGCTCTCCGAGCTTTGTGACGGTTGGATTATGTGGGATGCCGACGCGGGCAGCCCAGCTTTCGTTGAATTGAAGGTCCGGACTGCGACATGCGAGCAGCGTCACGTTCT
>DAHVTI010000590.1 GCA_027324255.1 Bryobacterales bacterium
ATTCCGTTGAGCACCGCCACGCCGAACAACGCAATGAAACCGATGGCCGCCGAGATGTTCAGGTTGAGGCCCCGCGCCCACAGCGCGGCGATGCCGCCCACGAAGGCGAAGGGCACGTTGGTGAGGATCAAGAGCGCCTGACGCGACGAGCCGAAGGTGAAAAAGAGCAGACCGAAGATCATCACCACCGAAGCGGGCACGACGATCATCAGGCGGCGCGTGGCCCGCTCCTGGTTTTCGAACTGGCCGCCCCAATCGATGGCATAGCCGGCCGGCAACTGCAACTCCGCGTCCATTCGCTTGCGCGCCTCGGCGACGAAGCTGCCCAGGTCGCGGCCGCGCACGTTGCACTGCACCACGATGCGGCGCTGGCCGTCTTCGCGCGAGATCACTTCCGGTCCGCGGGCCATGGTGACGTGCGCCACCTGCGCCAGCCGCACGCGTTCTCCGCCCGGCGCCGACAGCATCAGGCCGCGTACCGCTTCGTCGTCCTTCCTGTAGCGCTCCGGCAGGCGCACGACGATGGCGAAGCGCCTCTGCCCTTCGATCATCTCCGACACCGTGCGGCCGCCGATGGCGGCGTCCATCAGGTCCTGCACGTCGCTGACGTTCAGGCCGTAGCGGGCCAGCGCGTCGCGGTCCACCTCGATGCGCAGCTCGGCCACGCCGGAGGCGATCTCCATCTGCTGGTCGGCTGCGCCGGACACGGCGCTGACGATTCGCAGGGCGCGCTCGGCAAGCCGTTCCAGGGTGCGCGGGTCCTCGCCGAAGATCTTCACGGCCACATCGGCCTTGATGCCTGAAATGGTTTCGTCCAGGCGCATGGCCATGGGCTGCGTGAAGTTGTAGCTGACGCCCGGCACGGCCTGCAGCGCCGTGTCGAGGGCGACGATCAGTTGCTCCTTGGTGGCGAAGCGCTTCCACTCTTCGCGCGGCCGCAGCAGCACGTACACGTCGCCCTGGTTGATGCCCATCGCCTCGGTGGCGACGTCCGGCCGCCCGATGCGCGTCACCACGCCCGACACTTCAGGGAAGCCCACGATGATTTTCTCGATGCGGTTGCTGATGGCCACCGAGTCCGTCAGCGAGATGCCCGGCATCTTCCTTGTTTCAACGAGAATCGAGCCTTCATCCAGGCGCGCCATGAACTCGCTGCCGATGAAGGCGACGGACCACAACGAAACCGCCAGCACCGCCACGCTCGAGGCCACCAGCAGCAGGCGGTGGCGCAGCGACCATTCGAGCGCCGTCAGGTAATGCGCCTTCAGCCACTCGAACCAGCGTTCCTGGTGATGCTTCACGCCCTTCTTCAGGTGCACCGACGCCGCCGCCGGCACAACGGTGAGCGCCAGGATCAGCGAGCCCAGCAGCGCCGAGCAGACCGAGATGGCCATGGGACGGAACATGCGTCCCTCCAGCCCTTCGAGAAAGAACACCGGCAGGTAGACGGCGATGATGATGGCCACGGCGAACACGATGGGCCGCGCCACTTCGTGCGCGGCCACCCTTACCCGCTCCAGCGGGTGGAACTCGCCGCTGTCGCCCTCTTTTCTCTGCAATCGGCGTACGGCGTTTTCCATCATGACGACGGAGCCGTCCACGATCATGCCGAAGTCGATGGCGCCGAGGCTCATCAGATTGGCCGACACGCCGAACAGCGCCATGCCCATGAAGCCAAACAGCATCGACAGCGGGATGATGGCGGCCACGATGAGCGACGCGCGCCAGTTGCCCAGGAACACCATCAGCACCACCACGATCAGCCCGCCGCCTTCGAGCAGCGCCTTGACCACGGTGTGGATGGTGCCGTCGATCACCGTGCTCTGGTCGTAGAAGGGCACCACCTTCACGCCGCCGGGCAGACGCAGCGTGGCCAGCTTGGCCTTCACGCGCTCAATCACCTTCTTGCCGTTCTCGCCCTTGAGCATGATGGACATACCGCTGACCGTCTCGCCCTTGCCGTCGCGCAGCGTGGCACCCTGCCGCGGCAGCGGCTTCAGCGTCACGTCCGCCACGTCGCGCAGCAGCACTGGCGTGCCGGCGCGGGCCAGCACCACGATCCGCTCCAGGTCCGACACGCTCTGCGCGCGGCCCAGGCCGCGCACCGTGTACTGCTCCATGGCGTGCTCGATGAAGCCGCCGCCGAAGTTGGCGTTGTTCTCCCGGACCCGGTCGAAGATGGTGCGCAGGTCCAGCCCGTAGCGCTGCAGCTTGGCCGGGTCGGCCTCGATGGTGTACTGCTTGGTCTCCCCGCCCCAACTGTTCACTTCGTTCACGCCCGGCACCGTGCGCAGGGCGTAGCGGATCTGCCAGTCGTGGATGGTCTTGAGCTCCATGGGCGAATAGCCTTTGCCCTCCACCGTGTACTGGTAGACTTCGCCGAAGGCCGTCGCCATGGGGCCGAGCGTGGGATCGAGGCCCTGCGGCAGGCGGCTCCGCACCTCCTGCAGCCGCTCGTTCACCAACTGGCGCGCGAACCAAGTGTTCACGCTGTCGTCGAAGATCAGCGTCACCATGGACAAGCCGAGCTTCGAAATCGAGCGGATCCCCTCCGTTTTGGGGATGCCCATGAGTGCGCTTTCAATGGGGAACGTGACGAGTTGCTCCACCTCGCTAGGCGCCATCGACGGGCATTCCGTCACCACCACCACCTGATTGTTCGTCAGGTCGGGGAAGGCGTCCACCGGAATGCGCAGCATCACCGAGACGCCCACGATGACGATCAGCGAGACGCCGAGGAGCACCACCCAGCGCTGCCGCAAGTGAAAATCGATGATCTTCTGCAGCATGGCGCGCTCACTCCTCGGACAGAGTGGATTTCATCAACTGCGACTTCAGAATGAAACTGCCCTCGCCCGCTACGCGCTCGCCGGCCTTCAGGCCGCGGCGGATCAGGATGAGCCCCTCCATCGATTGGCCCAGCTCGACGGGCCGCGCTTCAAACCGCCCGGCCGCTTTTTCCACGAACACGGTGGACTGCCCGTTGACGTCCTGCACCGCCACCTGCGGCACGAACAGGCCCTGCTCGCTGCCGCCGGCTTCCAGCTCCACGCCGGCGTACATCTCCGGCTTCAGCAGCCCGTTGCGGTTGTCCACCTCCACGCGCACCTGCACGGTGCGCGTCTCCGGGTCGAGCTTCTCGTCGATCTTGGTGACGCGCCCGGTGAACGTGCGGTCCGGATAGGCCTGCACCTTGATGCGCGCCCACATGCCGGTGTGCACCTTCGACAGGAACTCCTCGTTCACGGCCGCGATCACCCAGATGGTCGAAAGGTCGCAGATCACGTACATGTCGCCCGAGGCCTGCACCACGGCGCCGGGCGTGATCAGCCGCGTCAGCACGATGCCGGAGGCCGGGGCGCGCACGGGGATGAGGTCCTCCGGGTGAATTTCGGCCGTCTCGTCGTGCTCGCCTTGCTCCGAGCCTTCCGGAGGGATGCCGAGGAACTCCACCAGGTGCAGCCGCGTGCGGTTCACCTCGATCTCGGCGCTGCGCAGCGACGTCGAAACGTTCTTCAGCTCGTTCTCGGAGGTATCGAGCTGCTCCTGGCTGGCCGCCTTCATCTCGTACAGCCGCTTCACGCGGTCGCGCTGGCGGCGCGCGTATTCCACGTTCGACTGCAGCCGGTTGAACTCCGCCACCGCCTTGCGGTAGAGGGCGCGCGACTCGTGAATGTCGTGGCTGTGCATACGCGCCATCACCTGGCCTTTTTCCACGCGGTCGCCCACCTTGGCCTCGGCCGTGATGATGCGGCCGTCGGTGATGGCGCCCACGCGCCAGGTGGTGTTCTCGTTGGCGGTGAGCCGCCCGTTGGCGCGGATGGTGACCGGCACACGGCGGTCTTCCGCCACGGCCACCTGGACGTTGGCCTCCTTGAGAGCCGCCGCATCCAGCTCCACCTCGGGCGGGCCGCCCTTGTCGGCAGCCTTCTCCGCGGCGGGCGACGCCGCCGGCTTGGGTGTTTCCTTCGAACATCCGCTGAACAGCAGCGCCGCTGCCAGCGCCGCGCTCCATCTCGTCATGGCCGCACTCCCAGTGCGAACTCCAGCGCGGCGATGCTCTGCCGGTACTCCATCATCGCTCTGTAGTTCAGTTGATCGATCTCAATCCGCAGTCGTTCGGCGTCCAGCAGCCGCAGCAGGTCCGCGCCGCCCAGCCGGTAGGCCGCCTGCGCGATCTTGGAGGTCTCCGCCGCCTCGGCCCGGATGCGGCCCAGGAACTCCCGCACCTGCTGCCGGCGCATCTGGTATTCGGCCTGCGCCGCCTCCACCTCGGCCCGCACAATCGCCTCCGTGGCCGCCACGTTCGACTCCGCCGCCTTGATCTCGGCGGCCGCGGTCTCGATGTTGCCCTGATTGCGGTTCGCGAACGGCAAGTCCACCTGCAGCCCGGCGATCACGGTATCGAAGCCGGCCGTCCGCTTGTAGCCGAACAGCGCCTCGTAGTTGGGCCGCGCGTTGGCCTGCGCCAGGGCGAGCGCGCGGCGGGCCTGCTCCAGACGCGCCCGCGCCAGCAGCACCTCCGGTCGCCTCTCGAGCGCCGCCAAGGCATCGACCAGCATCGCACGGTCTTCCTTCAATTCCAGAGGATCGGAGAAAAGCACGGCGGGAAACTGTGTCTGCCCCATGGCGCGGAACAGCTCGATGCGCGCGCGCGAGGCGTCGAGCTTCGCGTTGTTGGCCCCCAGCGCGATGCGGCCGGCCTCCAGCCGCACGCGCAGCAGGTCGCTCTCGGCCATGGCGCCTTCCTTCACGCGGATCTCGTGGTACTCGACGATCTGCTGAAAGTTCTTGCGGCTCTCCTCGAGCAGTTCGTACATGCGCTGCGCGCCGGCCGCCGCCCAGTAAGCCAGCACCACGGACCGCTGCACCTGCCGCCGCAGCACGCTCAACTCGAGCTCGGCGCCGCGCAGGCCCTGGGAAGCCAGCTCCACGCGGCGCCCGCGTTTGCCCGCCGTCTCAAAGGTCTGCTGCAGGTAGGCGAAGTTGTCGGTCTCCCGCCCGTAAATGAACGGCGTAGAGGCGGGGATGCGCGCGTTTTCAGATTGCAGGATCAGCTTAGGGTTGTAGCGCAGCCCGGCCTGCCGCTGCTGCCCCTGCGCCGCCTCGATGCGCCGCTGCCCCTCGGCCAGCAGTGGATGCTGTTCCACCGCCTTCGCCACCGCCTCATCCAGCGTGAGCCGCTGCTGGGCCCAGGCCGATGCACAAATCGATAACAACAGCGCCGCGCGCTTCATGAATTCTGCCCGCAAGCCATGATCGTATCAATTCCTATGATGCCGCCGTCTGTTTCCCGTGACACCGGCGAGGCAGTGGCGGCCTACCGCGCCTGGCCGAGAATGCGGTAGATCGCGCGCCCGTACTGTTCCACCATCTTGATGCCCATGCCGGGGATCGCCAGCAGCTCCGCCGCCGTTTCGGGCCGCTGGTGGGCAATTTCGCGCAACACTTTGTCCGTCATGATGCGGAACGCGGGCAGGCCCTTACGCTTCGCCTCTTCCAGGCGCCAGGCCTTCAGGGCAGCCTCCACGCCGCTGTCATCCGTCCGCGCCTGCGGCCGCCGGGCCGGCGCTTCTTCCGTTTCCACCCGCGCCGCCACGCGCTTCTTCGCCGC
>DAHVTI010000595.1 GCA_027324255.1 Bryobacterales bacterium
TTCAGCTCGCTGATGTTTTTCGAGAAGAGCACGCAGGCCGACCTGAAGCACCGGCGGCTGGACTACCTGCTGCTGCTGGCCGCGCGATTGGCGCTGCTGATGCTGCTGGTGCTGGCGTTCGCGCAGCCTTTCCTGTGGCGTGCCGGGGCGGTTCAGGCGGCGGCCGCGAAGCTGGCGGTGATTGACACGTCGGCGAGCATGGGCTTTGGCGACCGGCTGGCCCGCGCGCGGAGCGAAGCGGCGCCGCTGGTGCGGCAGGGAGCGCGGCTGGCGGCGTTCGATTCGCGCCTGCGCCTGCTGACGGCGGCGGACCTGCCGCGGCTGGAAGCGACCACTTCGATGAGTTCCTTCGGCGAACTGGCACGGGCGCTGCGCGCCTACCAGGAGAACCTGAAGCAGCCGCTGGAGGTGCACCTGTTCAGCGACCTGCAGCGCAGCTCCATGCCGGCGGGCTTCAGCGATCTGCGGCTGAACGGCGCCACTCGGCTGGTGCTGCATCCATTGAGCGAGAAGGCGGAGCCGAACTGGACGGTAGAAAGCGTGACGGCGCCTTCACGCGTGAGGGACGGCCGGGCGGCACGCATTCAAGCCACGCTGGCGGGCTTCCACACGCCGGCGGGCAAGAAGACCGTTGCGCTGGAAGTGAACGGCAGAACCGTGGCGACCCAGAGCGTGGACGTTCCGGCCGAGGGACGGGCCAAGGTGGAGTTTGCGGGTCCGGACATTCCCTATGGCTTCGCGCGGTGCGCGGTGGTAATGGAGGGAAGGGACGGACTGCCGGCCGACGACCGCTACCTGTTTTCGATGGAACGTACGGATCCACGGCGGGTGGCCTTTTTCGGCTCGGCGCGCGCGGAGTTGTATTTCCGCAATGCGCTGGAGGCGGCCACCGGCGGCGCCTACGCGCTGGGCCGGGAGTCGAGGCCGCAGGATGGGAGCATCTACGTGGTCGCCGATGCGGCAGTGGATGAGCGGAGCCTGACGGAACAGGTGCGGCGCGGCGGCGCCGCCTTCATTGCGCTGGGCCCCAACAGCGCGGCGGCGGGCCATGTGCCGGTGACGGGGCGGAAGATTCTGGGCACGCGTTTTGCGGCGCGCGACGGCGAGCGATTTCTGAACCTGGGCCCGGTGGACGCCGCCTATGCGCCGCTGGCGAAGGCGGCCCTGTGGGAGGGCGTGCGGTTCTTCCAGGTGATTCAGACGGATGCCGGAGGGGCGCGCGTGGTGGCGCGGCTGGCGGATCTGACGCCGGTTCTGTTTGAAGAGAAGGTGGGCCAGGGAACGGTGATCGTGCTGGCTTCAGCGCTGGACGGGCTGGCCAACGACCTGCCGCTGAATCCCTCGTTTGTTCCTTTTGTGGAGCAGATCGCGCACCGGCTGAGCGGCTGGCAGGAGGCTGCGCTGAGCGTTGCCGTGGACACGCCGCTCGATTTCGGTTCGGCGGGCTCTTCAGTGGCGTTCGAGGCGCTGGATCCTTCGGGCCAGCGCGCGCTCAGTCTGGAAGAAAGCGCACAAGGTAAACCGCCGGTGGTGGACCGCGCCGGTTTTTGGGAGGTGCGGCGAGGCGCGGGGCGGAGCCAGATGATCGCGGCCAACATCGACCGGCGCGAGTCCGACCTGGAGCCGATGCCGAAGGAATCGGCGGAGTTGTGGGGCGGCGGAGAGGCCAGGCAGGCCGGCGGCGCGCCCGCGGGCGGAGACCCGGCGAAGCGGCCGGTGGCGGAGTGGATTCTAGCCGCGGCTTTGTTGGCCGCGGCGGTGGAAACGTTCATCGCGTCCAATCACCTCACGCAGGAGGCGGCATGACGGCACTGGAACTGTTCTCCAAGTATCTGCAGGCGCTGGAGCAGCGTTTGCGATGGAAGGCGCTGGCCGGCGGCGCAGCCGCGACGGCGCTGCTGCTGGTGCTGGCGACGCTGGGGCTGACGGTGCTGGCGGACCGCGCGGCGTTTTCAGACGCCTCGCTGTTGGGGGCGCGGTTCGCGCTGTTCGTCATCGCAGGCGCGGCCGTGGCGCTGGGGCTGGTGCTGCCGCTGCTGCGCGTGAACCGGCGGCGGGCGGCGCGGCTGGCCGAGCAGGCGTCGCCCGAGTTCGCGCAGCGGGCCATCACGCTGTCAGACGCGGACGCCGCATCGCCTTTTGCGGAGCTGGTGGCGCGGGAGGCGATGGATTGCGCGCAGTCCGCGCCGCCGCAGTCCGTGGTCGGCCCGCTGCTGCTGAGTTCGCTGGCGGGCGCCGCGGCGGTGGGCGTCTTCGTGCTGCTGTGGCTGACGCTGGCCGCGCCGGGCACGCTGGGCTACGGCGCGCACCTGCTGTGGGCGGGCGCGCCTCCGGCGGGGCAGGGGCCGCTGTACCAGATTCAGGTGAAGCCCGGCGATGCACGGGTGCGGCGCGGCGGGGACCAGGTGGTGGAAGCGCTGATCCTGGGCTACTCGCCGGCGGAAGTGAGATTGCGCGCGCGGAAGTCCGGCGATGCGCGCTGGCAGACGCTACGCATGGAGCCGCGGACGGGCGGGGGCGGCTACGCATTCCTGTTTGCGGGACTGCTCGAAGACGTGGAGTACCAGGTGGAGGCGGGGCGCCTGCTGTCCGCGGTGCACCGGCTGACGCTGGTGGACATGCCGGCGGTGAAGAAGCTGCGCGTGGTTTATCACTACCCGGCGCACCTGGGTCTGGCGCAGGTGACGGAGGATCCCGGCGGAGACATCCGCGCGGTGGAAGGCACGGAAGCCGATGTTTTCGTCTTGACCGACCGGCCGCTGGAGGGCGGCGCGCTGCTGCTGGACGACGGTTCGCGGCTGAACCTGGAGCCGCAGGAAGGGCTGTGGGTGAAGACGCGCCTGCCGGTTCGCAAGGAGGGCTCGTACTACGTGGCAGGCTTCGACGGCGGCTCCGCGGTGCGTTTGAGCGAAGACTACTTCATCGAGGCGCGGCCGGAAACGCCGCCCACGGTTCGGATTGCGCGGCCGGGGCGGGACGCGCGCGTGAGCCCGATTGAAGAGGTGACGGTGGAGGTGGAGGCGTCCGACGACTTCGGGCTGCAGCAGATGGACCTGAAGTATTCGGTGAACGGCGGACCGGAACAGAACCTGTCCCTGCTGGGGCGAAAGGGCGTGAAGGAGGCCATGCAAACGGCCACCATCGCGCTGGAGGATTTCAAGCTGATGCCGGGCGACATCGTGGCGCTCTCGGCGACGGCCCGGGATGCGCGCGCCGCGACGCAGACCGACATCTATTTCCTGGAAGCCCAGCCCTTCGAAAAGGAATACCAGCAATCGCAGACCTCGGGCGGCGGCGGGGGGGGCGGCGCGGGCGAGCAGCAGGCGGAGATCGCCCAGCGGCAGAAGGAGATCATCGCGGCGACGTGGAACCAGTTGAAGACGCCGAAACCGAAGCCGCAGGCGCAGG
>DAHVTI010000071.1 GCA_027324255.1 Bryobacterales bacterium
CCTTTGCTCCACGCTTCTTTCAGACCCCGCCTCGCGACGACGCCCTTGCGCTTCGCTATGGCTTCACCTCCATCAGGTTGCCAAAGGGACTTTCACCCTCAAGTTGTCGAACATGCTCGGCACACAACAAAACCGGCTGGCCACGCAGGGCCAGCCGGGTCAGAGAAACACCGTAAGAAGGTGTGAAAACTAGTCGCCGAGGGCGCCGGTCGTCTCTTCTACCTTGGCGGGAGCCGCGGCCTGGATGCCGCCGATCTGCACCAGGCCGGACTCCTCCTCCTTGAGGACGTGCTTCTTGTAGAGCGCCATCATGCGGGCGTTCTCGGCTTCCTGCTGGAGGCGGAGCTTTTCGTCGCGGGCGCGCATTTTCTCTTCGCGCGCGGTCTTGGCGATGCCGAGCACGTCGAGGTCCTTCTGCTTCTCGGTGGTGACGATCTCTTCGCGCAGGACGAGGCGGTGGTCGGTGGACTTCAGCGGCACGTGCTTGTTGCCGGCGAAGATCTCGTGGCGGCCGTGCTCCTCGTACCACTTGGTGAGGGTGGCGGTCATGTGCATCTTCTCGACGATGTTGCGCCAGCCGACGCCGGTGTTATAGGCGCAGAAGCTGATCTCGCCTTCCTGGGTGGCGTAGGGGATGATGCACTGCTCGGTGCGGCGGAAGTCGTAGTTGAAGAGGTCCTGGAACCACATGCCGGCGATGAAGAGGAAGTTCCAGCGGTCGGCGCGGCGCCGCTCGATGTCGGCCTGGGTGCGGTCGCCGGTGACCTTGCCGTAGTTGCGGCCGGTGGCGCCGAAGGTCTTGTCGAACTTCTTGAGGAGGTCGGCCAGCTTGAAGTGGGTGGGGGACTGGAAGGGGTCGTAGTTGCGCATCAGCGCCAGGGCCATGCCGAGCACGGAGAGCTTCCGGCCGCGGGCGGCGTCGTTGACGCGCTGGATGTCGGTGGCCAGGCGGTCGCCGTTGAGGAAGCGGGTGACCGGGACGGATTCCTTGGTTTCCTTGTCGACCATGACGGCCATGCCGATGCCGCAGTTGGGGTGGCAGCCGCAACTGAGGGAGCCCCAGGAGGCTTCCGGTCCGTGGACGAGGTCGGCCCAGTCGCTGAAGGTGGACATGAAGGAGATGGGGTACCAGTCGCGGGTGGGCTCGCCGATGCCGGTCTGGTTCTTGACGTCGTGGGCGAGGTGGGAGAGCGTGTAGCGCTGGGCGGCGCGGCGCTCGTCGCTGACGGCTTCGTCGCGGCCGGTGAAGGAGACCGGCTGGAAGCTGAGGAAGGAGATCTTCCTGGGGTTGTCGAGTGCGAACTGGACGATGCGGCCCACCTGTTCGTTGTTGATGCCG
Source organism: Bryobacterales bacterium (assembly GCA_027324255.1). Taxonomy (GTDB): domain Bacteria; phylum Acidobacteriota; class Terriglobia; order Bryobacterales; family Bryobacteraceae; genus Paludibaculum. Next base: position 1,340 of record DAHVTI010000071.1, read on the forward strand.
TTGATGATGGTGATGACCGGCACGATGTCGACGCCGGAGGAGTGGAGGTTCTCGATGGCGCGCAGCTTGACGTCGAACAGGTTGCCGACGGCGCGGTGGGAGTTGGCGGCGTTGCCGATGCCGTCGAACTGGAGGTAGGCGTAGCGCAGGCCCGCCGCGGCGGCCTTCTCGGCGAATTCCTTGGACTTGGCGAACTCGATGCCGTTGGTGGCGGCCTGGACGGAGTTGTAGCCGACCTTCTTGCAGTAGGCGACGGCGTCGAGGAAGTAGGGCGACAGCGTGGGCTCGCCGCCGGAGAACTGGACCGACATCTGGCGCCGCGGCTTGATCTTCAGCGCGTTGTCCAGCATGGTCTTGATCTCTTCCCAGCTCAACTCGTGGACGAAACCGACCTGGTTGGCGTCCATGAAGCAGGGGTCGCACATCATGTTGCAGCGGTTGGTGAGGTCGATGGTGAGCACCGCGCCACGGCCGTGGGTGATAGTGGAGGAGCCGTGCTTGTGGAGGCCGGTGTCGTTGTGGGCCCGGATGTCGCGGCCCGGGAAGACTTCTTCCAGGTGCTTGAAGAAGGCGGAGTCGATGGCCATCACGTCCTCGAAGTGGCCGTGGAGGGGGCAGTCCTTGACCATCAGGATCTTGCCGTCGCGCTCGATGATCTGCGCCTTGATTTCGCCGGGGCGTTCGTTGACGAGGATGCTGACGTCCTGCTTGCCGTCCAGGATCTGCTGGCGGATCTCAGGGATGCACTTGGGACACAGCGAATCCGTCGTTCTCGGCCAGCCCAGCTTCGGCTTCATCTTCTCGTAAGACTTCAGCAGGGGCTTGTCGGACCATTTCGGTGTGAAGCCCTGGTTCGGGCTGATCTGATTCAGGGTGTCGAAGACCTGCCAGGCGGCCTTGGCCGCCACGGTGACGGCTTTCTCCACGTACTTGATCGGCTTGTGCATCGTCGTTTGTGCTCCTGTCGAAGGGAGTTGATTGGTATGGAACTTCTTGCCAGTACCCGGTGTCGTGCCCGCAAGGGGCACATCTCTGCACTCTCGATTTTAGGCAGGACCGGGAAAGTACCCTACCGCTCTCCATCGAACTGCGTAGATTGGTCACCGGACGGGCATATGCGGCGTTAAATGGAAACCATCCCGGGGGGCGGCCATAGTAGCATGATTCCAGAGGACATCTTCGAGATGCAGGCAGCCGGGCGGGGCACCCCGGAGAAAGCACAGTTCGCGGCTCTGGCCCGGCGCGCCGGCTTCCATCTGGCGGGGGTTGCGCCGGCGCGCCCGCTCGAAGACTATACCATTTATAATCAGTGGCTTAAAGATGGCCTCGCAGGCCCGCTCGGGTATCTGTCGGACCACCGCGGCGCGCTGCGCGCCGACCCGCGCGGTCTGCTGCCCGCGGCGCGCTCCGTGCTCTGCGTGGGCCTGCTGTACAACACGCCGGGACCGGAGGCGCATACGGTATCGCGCTACGCCTGGGGCGCGGCCGACTACCACGACCTGCTGCGCGCCTCGCTCAAGTCGCTGGTGGAGGAGCTGCTCCGGGCGTGGGGGACTTTCGAGTACCGCATCGCGGTGGACACGGCGCCGCTGCTGGAGCGGTCGCTGGCCAGGCAGGGCGGACTGGGCTGGATCGGGCGCAACACGTGCCTGATCCACGAGCCGCTGGGGTCCTGGTTCTTCCTGGGCGAAATCCTTGTGTCCGTGGAACTTCCGCCGGACTCCCCGCCGCCGGACCGGTGCGGCACGTGCCGCCGCTGCATCGACGCCTGCCCGACGGCGGCGCTGGTGGAGGAGCCGGGCGGACGCACGCGACTGGACGCGCGGCGCTGCATCTCCACCTGGACCATCGAGCAGCGCGGCCCGCTCGGCGAGGAGCAGCGCGCCGCTTCCGGCGGCCTGTTGTTCGGCTGCGACATCTGCCAGGAGGTGTGCCCGTGGAACCGGCGGGCGCCCTATTCCACGGAGCCGGGCTTCCAGCCGCTGCACCCGGACCCGGACCTGGCGGAACTGAGCGCCATGCCGGAGGAGGAGTTCCGCGGCCGCTTCCGCCGCACGCCGCTGTGGCGGACGAAGTATGCGGGGCTGCTGCGCAACGCCGCCACGGCGATGGGGAATTCCGGCGACGCCGGCTACATCCCGGCGCTGCGGCGGCTCATCGAAGAAGCAGGAGACGAGGCGGTTTCCGAGCACGCCAGGTGGGCGCTATCCCGGCTGGAGGCGCGCGCATGATGCTACCGGCCCTGCTGCTGCTGGCCGCGGCGGTGGATCCGCTGGTCCAGTCCGGCTACGACCACTTCTACAACCTGGAGTACCCGCAGGCGCTGGCCGACTTCCGGAAGGCGCTGGAGGCCGCGCCGCGCGACCCGGCGCGCCACAACCACGTGGCGCAGTGCATCCTGTTCCAGGTGATGTTCCGCGCCGGGGCGCTGGAGACGGAGATGGTGACCGGCGGCAACCCCTTCATCCGCCGGCCGAAGATGGAGCCGACAGCGGAAGAGGAGCGGGTCTTCCACCACGCCATCGGCGAGAGCCTGCGGCTGACCAATGAAGCGCTGGCCCGCAACCCGAACGATGTGGCGGCGCTCTACGCGCAAGGCGTCGCCATCGGCCTGCGCGGCACTTACAGGTACCTGGTGCGCAAAGCCTGGCTGGATGCGCTACGCGACGTGACCACGGCCCGGAAGCTGCACAACCGGGTGGTGGAACTGGAGCGCGGCAACATCGACGCGCGCATGATGCAGGGGGTGCACGACTACATCGTCGGCTCCCTGCCCTGGGGCTACCGGCTGCTGGGCTTCCTGGCCGGGTTCCACGGGGACCGGCAGGCAGGCATCCGGACGGTGCGCCTGGTGGCCGAAAAAGGCGACCTGAACAAGGTGGACGCCCAGATTCTGCTGGGCGTGGTGGCGCGGCGCGAGCGGCGGCCACAGGATGCCATCCCGCTCTGCGAAAGCCTTCTAAAGCGCTTTCCGCGCAATTTCCTGCTCCTGTTCGAACTCTCGCAGATGTACGCCGACCTCGGCGACAAACCCAATGCGCTGAAGGCTCTGGACCGCGTCGAGGAATTGAAGAAGACAGGCGCGCCGGGCTTCCGGAACCTGCCCGTCGAACGGATCGAATTCGCGCGCGGCAACCTGCTTTTCTGGTACGACGAGCCGGACGCCGCCATTATCCACCTGCGGAACGCCACCTCGCGCGCGCAGGTGCTGGATCCGAATTCGGGCGTCACGGCCTGGCTGCGGCTGGGCCAGTGCCTGGACCTCAAAGGCCGGCGCGGAGAGGCGCGGGCCGCCTACCTGGAGGCCATCCACTACTCCCCTTCCTCCGAAGAGGCCAAGACGGCACGCAAGTATTTGTCGAAAGTCTTTGACGCGAAAGAAAAAAGGGCTATCTCCAGTTAGTGTGCGGTGTATACTTTCCCGCATGGGAATGATGCAGGAGTTCAAAGAGTTCGCCCTGAAGGGCAATGTGATTGACCTGGCTGTGGGCGTCGTTATCGGAGGCGCGTTCGGGAAAATCACCGCCTCGCTGGTGGAAGACATCATCAACCCGGTGCTCGGCCTGGCGCTGGGCCGCGTCGACCTGACGCAGCTCTACGTGGCGTTGGACGGAAAGACGTACGAGAACCTGGCGGCGGCGAAAAAGGCCGGCGCGGCGGTGGTGGCATACGGAAATTTCATCAACATCGTGATGCAGTTCATCATCATCGCCTTCGCCATCTTCATCGTGATCAAGCAGGTGAACCGGCTGATGCGAGTGAGCGGCGACAACCTGCCGAAGTAGCCTCCGGCTGAGCGCCCCGCCGTCCCGGTAGAATGGAAGCGGAATGCTTCTCATCGGCCCGGCGGTGGTGCTGGGCGCTTTTCTTCTTTTTCTGGTGCAGCCGCTGGAAGGCAAGCGCCTGCTGCCGCTGTTCGGCGGCTCGGGCGCGGTCTGGAGCGCGTGCCTGCTGTTTTTCCAGACGGTACTGCTGGGCGGATATCTCTACTCGCACGCGCTGACGCGCCGGCTGCGTCCGGCCCGGCAGGCGCTGGTACACGCGGGGGCGATTCTGGCCTGCCTGCTGGCGCCGCGGCTGACGTCGGCGGCGGGAGGCGGCTCGGCGCACGTGCTGGCCGCGCTCAGCCGCGAAGTGGGCCTGCCCTATTTCCTGCTGTCGGCCACGTCACCGCTGTTGCAGCACTGGTACTCGCTGCTCGCGCCGGAGGGCCGGCCGTACCGGCTTTCGGCGTGGTCCAACGCCGCGTGCGCGGCGGCACTGGTGAGTTTCCCGTTTCTGTTGGAGCCTCGCTTCGGGCTGCGCCGCCTGGGAGCCCTTTGGAACTGGGGCTTCTATGCCGAATGCGCGCTGCTGCTGCTGGCGGCCTGGATGCTGTGGCGCCGTTCGCCGGATGCGCCGCCGCGGTCGCTGGTGTCTGGGACGCCGCCGCGCGACCGCCTGCGGTGGATCGCCTGGTCGGCGCTGGGCTCGGCGTTCCTGATGTCCACGACAACTCATCTCTGCCAGGTGGTTGCCCCGGCGCCGCTGCTATGGGTGCTGCCGATGCTGGTCTACCTGATGAGTTTCGTGGTGGTCTTCGCGCATGACGGTTACGAACCGCGGCGGGCCGCGGGCCGCGCCATCCTGGGGCTGCTGGCCATGACGGCGTCGATGCTCTACCTGGACGTCGAAGCGGTGTTCGCCGCCAAGGTGGCGCTGTATGCGCTGGGCCTGCTGCTGGTGTGCCTGTTCTGCCACGGGGAACTGGCCGCGCTGAAGCCGGAGCCGCGGCGGCTGACGAGCTATTGGACCCACGTCGCCGCCGGCGGTGCGCTGGGCTCGCTGGCGGCGGGCTTCCTTTCTCCGGCGGTGCTGAAGGGGTACTTCGAACTGCCGCTGCTGATGGCGGCGGCGGGTGCCCTGTGCTTCTGGAAGCTGCGGCTGGCTTCGCGCTGGGCGCGGCAGGCGGCGGCGATGGGCGCGATTCTGGCGGCCACGCCCGCGCTGGCGCTGGTGGAGGGCCACTACAGCGGCCTGGTGGAGGCGGGGCGCAACTTCTACGGCTGCCTGCGCGTGCTGGACGAACCGGCGGCGGCGGGGCGGCCGGCGCTGCGCAAGATGCTGAACGGGTTGGTGGTGCACGGGTCGCAGTTCCGGGCCGAGGAGCGGTTCACCGCGCCCACCACGTACTATGGCCGCAACAGCGCCGTGGGCCTGCTGCTGAGCCGGGGGGGCGGGCCGCGGCGTGTGGGCGTCATCGGCCTGGGCGCGGGCACGCTGGCCGCCTACGGGCGGCCGGGCGACCTCTTCCGCTTTTTCGAGATCAACCCCATGGTGATCGAGATGGCGCGCCGCGATTTCCGCTACCTGTCCGCGTCGCGGGCGGACGTCGAAATTGTCGAAGGGGACGCGCGCATCAGCCTGGCGGCGGCCGCGCCCGCCGCGTTCGATCTGCTGGTGGTGGACGCCTTTACGGGCGATTCCATCCCGCCGCACCTGCTGACGCGCGAAGCGTTCGCGCTGTACCTGCGCCACCTGGCGCCGGGCGGCACGCTGGCGCTGCACATTTCGAATCAATACCTGGACCTGACGACGGCGGTGCGGGCGCTGGCGGCCGACGCGCACCGTCCGTGCACGCGCATGACCTCTCCGGCGATACCGGCGGCGGGCGTGCTGGCGGCCTCCTGGATGCTGGTGGAGAACCATGAGTCGGACTCGCTCCCGGCGGTCCGTTTCCCGGTCTGGACCGACGACTGGAACTCGCTGCTGCCGGCGCTCAAATAGTACCCGCGCGCCGGCAGGACTAAAGGCGCGCCGCGGTGCGGCCGATGATTGCCCAGGAGCATCGTGTGGCCTTTCTGGTCCTGCCTGTCGTCGCCAGCGCGTTCTGCCTCTTCCTGGTGCAGCCGCTGCTGGCCAAACAGATTCTGCCGTGGTTCGGCGGAACGGCGTCCATTTGGGCGGTCTGCATGGTCTTTTACCAGGTCATGCTGCTGGCCGGCTATCTCTACGCGCACGGGCTGGCGCGTTACCTGAAGCCGTGGACGCAGGCGCTGGTCCATCTCGGCGTGGTGGCGGCGAGCCTGTCCGCCCTGCCGATCGGAATGCAAGGCGTGGCCCTGCCGGCACCTGATTCCGGGAACCCGGGCTGGCAGGTGGTGGCCATCCTGATCCGGGCCATCGGCGTGCCTTATTTCGTGCTCTCCTCGACCAGTCCGCTGATGCAGGCGTGGTACGCCCGGATGCATCCCGGCGGCAAGGCGTACCGGCTCTTCGGCTGGTCGAACCTGAGCTGCGCGCTGGCGCTGCTCAGCTTCCCGTTCCTGCTGGAGCCGTGGCTGCCGCTGAGCGGTATGAACATCTGGTGGAGCTGGGGGTATGCCGCCGTGGCCGCGCTGCTGGCCGCCGCGGCGGCGCTGCTGTGGCGCGCGAACCCGGCGGAAGGCGGGCGGGAAGTGGCCGGGGAGGAGGCGGCGCCGGGCATCCGGCTGCGGCTCGAATGGCTGTTCTTTGCCGCGCTCGGGTCGGGCCTGCTGCTGGGCGTCACGAACTATCTCTGCCAGAACATCGCGCCGGTTCCGTTTCTCTGGACGGTGCCGCTGCTGCTCTACCTGCTGACGTTTGTCGCCTGCTTCGAGCGGGAATGGTACGGCCGCGGCTGGGGCATGCTGCTGGCCGGGACGGCGTTCCTGGCCATGGCGTGGGCCATCGTTTACCTGCCGCCCGACCTGTTGCTGAAGGGCGGCATCCCGATCTTCTGCGCGGGGGTCTTTTTCGGCTGTTTCTACTGTCACGGCGAACTGGCGCTGCGCAAGCCCGCCGCCAGCCACCTGACGGAGTTCTACATCCTGATGGCGGCGGGCGGCGCGCTGGGGTCGCTCCTGGTGGCCTTCGGCGCGCCGGCGGTGTTCAACTCCTACTCGGAGCTGCCCGTCGCGATGTCGATCTGCGCCATGGCCATGCTGATGACCGTGTACCGGCGTTCGCTGGTGACCGACATTGCGGCGACGGCCTGCGCGGTGCTGGTGACGGCGACCGCGTTCGCCACGATGATGGGCGCGTCGGGCGAAGTGGCGGCAGGGCGGAACTTCTACGGCAGCCTGCGCGTGGAGGAATTTGCCGCGCGGGACGGCCACCCGGCCCTGCGCAAGATGGTGCACGGCTCCATCTCGCACGGAGAGCAGTACGTGGATCCGGCCTGGAGCCGGAAGCCGATGTCTTACTACACGCCGCCGAGCGGCGTGGGCCTGGCGCTATCCGCGCTGCCTGGCGCGCGCCGCATCGGCATTGTCGGCCTGGGCACGGGCACGCTGGCCGCGTACGGCCGCCCGGGCGACGTGATCCGCATCTACGAGATCAACCCGATGGTGACGGAGTACGCCCGGCGCTACTTCCGCTACCTGGCCGAGACGCCGGCGCAGGTGGAGATCCGCACCGGCGACGGGCGGCTGCTGCTGGCGGGCGAGCAGAATCAGAACTTCGACCTGCTGGTGATCGACGCCTTTTCGGGGGACTCCATCCCCATCCACCTGCTGACGCGGGAGGCGCTGCAGCTGTACCGCCGGCACGTGGTGCCGGAGGGGCTGATCGCCCTGCACATCTCGAACGTGTTCCTGGACCTGCGGCCGGCGGTGAGGAGCCTGGCTGCGTCGGAAGGACTGGCGGCGGCCATCATCGAGGAAGGCGGAGACAGGTCGCAGAGCCGCTACCCGTCGTCCTGGGCGCTGGTGGGCGCTGAGGAGGCTGTACGCCGGGTGCCGGCGCCGAAGCAGCAAGCCACGCCCGCCGTGCGCGTCTGGACCGACGATTACTCCACGCTGTTGAACGCGCTGCGCTGAGCTTCAGCCGCGCAGGGCGGCCTGCACGCCGCCGGCAAGCGGCTTCACCACGCCCTGGCCGCACACGCCCACGCCCGTCTTCTGCATGGCGTTGAGGAAATTGAAGAGGACGCCGTAGAGCACTTTTTCGCTGAGCGGCTGCCGGCCGGGCAGGCGGAAGTGGGCGGGGAGTTCCTTGGCTACCTGCAGGCGCAAGGCCCGCGGGTGCGGGCGCCCGGAAGCGTCGAGGCGGTTGGCGACGACGAACGGCGTCTGCAGGACGGCGCCGGTGCGTGCGTCGATGTAGAACTGGCAGCGGGCGAACCAGCCGGTATTGGCCGGGTCGGCGGCGTCGAACAGCAGGAGGGGGCCTTCGCGCTCGAGGCAGCTCAGTTCGAGCACGACGTTGCGCGCGCCGTCCTCCACCACGCAGGCGAACCCGGTCTCCTCCGCGCCCTGGCGGAGAATCTCGGCGTCCAGTTCCAGTTGCACCCGCTGGTGCGCTCCGGCCTGAAGCAATTGCATCCCTTTCAGTTTAGCCTCAGCCGCCCCGCTAAGATGAAAGCAGATGGAAGCGCCCACTTCGCTGGTCCTTTTCGACATCGACGGCACGCTGCTGCGCCGCGCCGGCCCGCACCACCGGCAGGCGCTCGAAGACGCCGTGCTGCGGGTGACAGGGCAGGCGGCGTCGACGGACGGGATTCCCGTGGCGGGGATGCTGGACGGCCAGATCCTGAGCCTGATGATGGCCGCGGCGGGTCTGAAGCAGGCGGACGTCCGGCGCCACCTGCCCGACATCATGCGGGAGGCGCAGAACCTCTACGTGCGGCGGTGTCCGGACCTGCGCGGCAAGGTCTGCCCGGGGGTGCGGACGACGTTGTCGCGGCTGGCGCGGGGGCAGGCGGTGGTGGGGCTGGTCACCGGGAACCTGTCGCGCATCGCCTGGAAGAAGATGGACCGCGCGGGGCTGAAGCGGCACTTCCGGTTCGGGGTCTTCGCCGAGCAGGGCCGCTCACGGGCGCAGCTCATCCGGACCGCGGTGCGCGAAGCGCGGCGCGAGGGCTGGGTGCGGCGCGGGTCGGTGATCACGATGGTGGGCGACCACCCCAACGACATCCTGGCGGCGCGCGAGGCTGGGGTGCGCTGCCTGGCCGTGGGCACGGGCATCGTCGCCCTGCAAGACCTGGCGCTGCACCGGCCCGACCGGCTGGCGGCCGACCTGCGCGAGGTGGATCCGGAGTGGCTGCTGGGTGAAGGAAGATGGCAGACGGGGGCCGCCGTGGGCGGCGTATTCTGAGAATCATGTTAGCTTCCGGGTTGTTCGCGGTGATCCTCGCCTGGCCGGCGCCGGAGGCCCAGGCCGTGCGATTGGCCTCGGAGCTGGGCGCCGGCACGCTGATCGTTCACAACCCCTCCGGCCCGGCGCCGGCGCGTTCCGGCCCGCTCAAGATCCTGGCCGAGATCCCGGCCGATGCCAAGGCGGCTGAAGCGGCCCGGAGGGCGGGCTACGACGGCGCGGCGCTGGCTGCCTCCGGCACGCGGGCGGAGTTTCGCGCGTTTCTCCAGGGGCAGGCGGATTTCGTGCGGATCGTCTTTCTGAAGGCCGATCAGCTCGACTGGGACGTGCGGCCGGCGCAGGCGGTGCTGCGGCACGGGCAGTGGCCCGGCCTGAAGCCGGCCGGAGCCTCGGAAGCAGGTGCGACGGAGCGGCCGTGGCTGGTGGGCAATCTCCATCTGTACGCCTACCTGCGGGCGCTTCACCACGGACGGACACCCATTCTGGACTATCTTCCCGAAGAGCAATCGGCGCGCTACGAGGGCGCCGAGGTGGCGCTGGCGGAGGCGTACGCCGGCGGCGGCGAAGTGGTGCTGGAGCTGCCCCAGATGTACCGCACGGGCCTGCTGCAGGGCGATGCCAGGGCGGGCCAGGCGTGGAAGAGCCTGTGCCATGTGTCGGGTTTTCTCGCCGCCCAGGCCGGTGTCGAGCGCAGCGGGGGCGGGGCGCGCACGGCCATCGTCGCCGGGCCGCTGGACGAGGAGACCGAGGAGTTCCTGAATTTGGCCTACCGCAACAACCTCAGCCCCCAGGTGCTGCCGGCCGGACACCTGGCGGCGGCAGGCCGGGGCCTGCGGATCGTGGCCGCGGTGAACCGCCAGGTGAGCGCGGAGGACGCGCGGCAACTGAGGCAGTTCGCCCGCGCCGGCGGGATCGTCCTGACATCGCCGCCCCTGGGCGCGGAGCCCCAGCCGTGGTGGGGCGCAGGCCGGAAGCTGCGCACCGAAGGTCCCCGGGAGGTCTACAAGGTGGGGCGCGGGACGGTCTACGCCTACCGCGAGGCGTTCGTCGATCCGGCGCAGTTCGCTTCCGACCTGAGGGAAGCCTCGGGAGTGGACAATCCCTCGGGGTACGGCCTGAACGGCCTGGACTTCCGCTTGTGGAACGCCTCGACGACGCTCGGCATCCTGCACCGCGCCGGGGACGGGCGCACCCTGATCCTGGTGAGCTACGGGCGGCGCGTGGACCACGATTTCCTGGTAGGCCTGCGCGGCCGGGTTTCGTCGGGCACGTTTACGGGGCCCGGCAAGCCGTCCGTCCCGCTCCGCCTCATGCCGTGGGATTGGCGAGTAGAATGGAATCAGGAAGGGCTGGTCAGGATAGGCATCTTTTCCGTGAAGGAGCCGGGGCCGTGAACTGGAGCCGCAGAGACTTTCTTGCCACCGCCGCCGGAGCGGCGCTGCCGCAGGCCGCCCAGGCCGCGCCGGCGTCCTTCTTCGGGCTGCACGAGTTTATCGAGGCAAATCCCAAAGCGGTCTTCATCCGCCGCACGAACGTGCCGGACAAGATGGATGCGGCCGCCAAGCGCGCGGAGGGGCTGAAACTGGCCCGCGAGATCTTCCGGCCGATGCTCGAGCCGGGCATCCCGATTTCGCACCGGATCCTGCTGAAGCCGAACATCACGAGCGTGCGCAGCAAGGGCCGCCCGGATGTCGAGAATTGGGGCACCGGGACCGATCCGGACTTCTACGAAGGCCTGATCCTGGGCCTGAAGGAAGTGGGCCTGAGGAAGTTTCACTTCGCCGAGACCAACCTGTACTACTCCTGGCACTACCGCGGCTTCATGGACATCCACCGCCGGCACGGCGTGGAGATGAGCGAACCGGAGCAGACCTACGGCTCGCCGCGCGCCGCGCGCGAGGTGGTGTGGACGAAGGTGCCGGACGCGGTGATCTACAGCCGGATCCCGCACCACTGGCCGGTGAACCAGCCGGACACGTGGCTGTTCAACATCGCCAAGTGGAAGGCTCACTCGATGTGCCTGACGCAGTCGGTGAAGAACGAGCAGGGCCTGGTGCTGCTGCCCTTCATCCGCTTCTGCGCGGGCATGCGCATGGTGGCGGACGTGCCGGAGGTGATGAAGGACCACATGTGCGGCGGGGCGGAGGAGCGGGTGGCGCGCTACTTCGAGAACCACCGCAACATCGGCTACCGGCGCTACGAAGCGCCGCCGGGCGGCAAGGTGGACCCGCTGGCGCAGGAGATCTGGGCGCACAAGACGCTGGACAACCAGAGCGTGCTGAAGACCGGCCTGGCGATGATCGAAGGCATCTACGGCCGCGACGGCGACGGCTTCGGCGTGGGCGACGACCACCTGACCAACCTGGTGATGTTCTCGAAGGACAAGTTCCGGCTGGACCTCGTCGGCCTCTGGCTGGGCGGGCACGAGCCCGGCAACGTGTCCATGTACCGCATCGCGAAGGAACGCGGTCTGAGCGACACCTTCAACCCGTGGGATGTGCCGGTTTTCGAATGGGTGGACGGCAAGCCGGCGCCGCGCAAGCTGAGCGATTTTCCGCGCAGGCCGCTGAAGTGCACGTACCTGCGGATGCCGGACGAGCCGTTCCTGCACCTGGCGAACGAGCGGTTCGACTACGACAAGATTCGCGCGTAAGCGCGCGGCCCTCAGAACAGGAACGAGATGCTGACGTCCACCTGGTCGCGGCGCGAGGTGGCGGCGCGGGTATTGAAGGCCCCGCCGAACCAGCGCGTGTAGCGGACCTCGGGGATGATCTTGATGCCGAAGTCGTCGCGCAGGATGATGCCGGCGCCGGCGGTGACGCCGAGCAGGTTCTTCTTGGAGGGCGTGGCGGGGGTTTCGTTGCAGCAGTCGATCGTCGTCTCGGTCTCTTCCTGGATGGCGGTGCGGATCTTGCGCACGGTGCGCAGGGTGGGTCCGGCCTCGTAGAAGTAGCGCCAGCCCGGCTCATAGCGGCTGCGGTTGAAGCGCCGGATCATCAGCGGGACGTCGTAGTAGTGGGCGCGGGTCTCTTCGGTGACGGTCTTGAGGAGCGTGCGCTCGTCTTCGGTGGTGGACGGGTTGTCGATGGTGTCGTGGAACTTGGTGGTGAGCCGGTAGCCGGAGCGGCGCCAGATGAAGCCGACGCCGACCGCCCAGCGTTCCGTGATGAAGGCCTGAAGACCGACGCCGGCGCCAAAGTACTTGCTGCGGGAGTCCGCCTGGCTTTCGATGGAGATGGGCGGAGTGCCGTAGACCTCCGATTTCTTGCCGCCCTGCATGAGACTCAAGGGGAGGAAGCTGAGGGTGCCGCCGAAGACGAAGCGGCGGATGTAGGCGCCGGAATCGACGAGAGACGGGGCGGGCGCGGCGGCGGGCGCCGGCTGCTGGGTCTTGGCGGCCGGCGCGGCCGGGCCGGTCTGGGGAGAGGCCGGCTGGGGCGGCTGGGCGGCGGGAGCGGAGGCGGAGGTCTGCGCGGGCAGGCTGCAGAGGCCGGCCAGGGAGGCAGAGATCAGGACGCAGCGGATGGCGGACGAAATGCGCATAGAAGGGATCACACCAATCTTCCTAGGATAGCCTGATGCCGGGTCAGAACTGGAGACGGAACGAGAACTGGATGGAGCGCGGGCCGCCGGAGCGGTAGAAGGAGCCGGCGCCGCCGCCGAAGCCGGTGCCCAGGGTCCTGGTGGCCATGCCGAACTTGGGGCTGGACAGGTTCGCACCCTCGTCGCGGGTGGGATTGAGGAAGCTGGGCGCATTCATCACGTTGAAGGCCTGCACGACGAAGTTGAGGCGCAGGGCGTCGGTGAGGGGAATCTGCCGGCGCACCGAGAAATCGACCTGCGTGGCGGAGAAGCCGGAGAGTGCGTTGCGGCCGAGGTTGCCCTGGGAGAAGCCGGCGGGCGCGGCGAAAGCGTCGGAGTTGACCTTCCGGCCCCCCGGCGCCAGCGAATCGGAGACCCAGGTCGGCTGGCCGTTGTAATCGGGCCGCACCTGCGCGAACAGGCCGCGATTGGTCGAGGTGCTGTCGGAATTGCTGGTGGTAGAGCTGACGCCCTGCACCTGGAAGGGCAGGCCGGTGCGGCGCGTGGCCATCCAGTCCAGGTGCCAGTCCCGCAGCAGGAGGCCGGCGACGGGCACCTTGGGCTCGGGAATCAGGTAGGAGCCGGACCAGTTGATGTTGTGGCGGACGTCGTAGTCGGAGTTGCCGCGCTCGCTGCCGCCGAACAGCGAGGCGAAGCCCATGCCGGCATCGCTCGAGGAGGTGTCGATGGAGTGGGACCAGGTCCACGTGAACTGAGTCTGGAGGCGCCTGGAGAGCCGGCGCTGATACTGGGCCTGGAGGCCGTGGTAGTCGGATTCGGCGCCATTGCTGGCCAGCATCAGGATGTCGTAGTCGGTGCCGCCGTAGAACGACGTGGAGTTCAGCATCAGGCGCCTGCCGCGCGTGCCGACATAGGCGGCGGAGAAGGTCTGGCCGCGGCCCAGGTGCTGTTCGAGTCCGACGTTCCACTGGTAGACGATGGGGGCTTGCAGCAGGCGGTCGGCGGCGCTGATCATGCCGTAGGGCTTGACCGGAGGCAGGACGGGCGGGGTCATGTTGTCCTTGATCAGCGGGAAGGCCGGCAGCGAGAGGGTGCGCACGCTCGAGTAAGGCGCGCCGGAGTACACGGAGGCCACGGTGCCGTAGCCCATGTCGTGGAAGGCGCCCAGGCCGATGCGCAGGACGAGTTCCTTGCCCGGCTTGGACTTGATGGCCTGCGTCATGCCGAAGCGGGGCGCGAGGTCGCGCCAGCGGGTGTCGTAAAGGGGCTCGTTCTGCGTGATGCGCCCGTCGAAGGAGCTGGACAGCGCAAAGGGCCGGGGTCCGCTGCGGGCGGTCGGCGCGGGGTTGATCTCCCACCGGAAGCCGAAGGTGATGGTGGTGAACGGGCCGAGGCGGGCCATGTCCTGAACGTAGACCGAGAAGTTCTTGAAGGCGGGGTAAACCTTGTCCAGATTGGAGTTGACGATGGAGTTCAACGCCTTGCTGGAGAGGAACGTGCCGTCGGTTTCCACCCCGTCCTGGATGTCGGTGAGGCCGTTGAACGTGGAGCTGAGGGAATAGGGGGACCGCTGGTAAGTCGGGTCAATGAGCCGGACGTCCACGCCGGCCTTGTAGGTATTCGAGCCGGCGGTCATGGTGAGCGCATCCACGACGTTGATCTGGCGCTGCTTGTTCTCAGTGCCCGCGCCGAAGCTGTAGCCCGACAGGCCCATCAGGCTCAGGCTGTAGGACCCGGTGGAGGAGTCGACGCCGGTGGGAAACACCTGGCTGTCCTTCAGCGGCACGGCGCCGCCGAAGTCATCCATGTGGGCGCGGGAGAACGTTTTGAACTGGGTGTAGTTCAGGCGCAGGTCGTTGACGGCGTTCGGATTCAGCACGGAGGAAAGCGCCGCCGTGAACCCCATGGTCTTGCTATCGGAACTGGTAACGACATTGGGCGCCAGGAACTGCGTGCTGCGGTTGGTGGTATTGGAAGGCGCGTACATGTAGCGCACGAAGGCGGTGTGCCTGGGGGTGAACGTGTGGTCCAGGCGCAGGCTGACCGAGTCGCTGTCGAGCGGGTTGGAGAAGACGGCCGCGAACTGCGCCGCGCCGTCCGGCAGCTCCGGACCGTTGGCGATAGGGAAGGCGTTCAGGTAGGGCCGCAGGGACGCGGCGGCCGTCCTGCGGATGGAGGCGTTCGGCACGCTGACGGTGGCCGTCTCCGGATCGATGAGGCGCAGGCCCTCGTAGGTAGCGAAGAAAAACGTGCGGTCCTTGATGATCCTGCCGCCGATGGTGGCGCCGAACTGATTCTGCCGCATCTCGCCGCGCGGATAGCCTGCCGCGTTGGCGAACCACTCGTTGGCGTTGAAACGGGTGCCGCGGTAGTACTCGTACGCCGAGCCGTGCCACTGGTTGGAGCCGGAGCGGCTGACGAGGGAGATCTGCGCGCCGGGGGTGCGTCCGAATTCCGGCGCGAACGCCGAGGTCTGGATGCGCATCTGCGACACGGCATCGAGCGAAACGGCCTCCGTGCCGAGTTCGGCGGCGCCGCCGCCCGCGCCGCCGAGCAGCCCCATGCCGCCGCCGCGCGGACCGCCCATCATGCCGATGCCGTTCCCCATCGGACCCGTAATCCCGTTGAGGCTCACGCCGTCCAGGGTGTAGTAATTGGCGTTGGAGCGCAGGCCGTTCACGTTGAACCCGCCGCCCGGCCCGGTGCCGGAGACCACGCCCGGGGCCATCCTCACCAGCGAATCGATGCTGCGCCCGTTGACGGGCAGGTGGCGGATGTAATCCTGATCGACGGCCGAACCGGTGCTGACGTCGGCCGTGATGCCGGCGACGGAATCCTCGACGGTGACGGAGTTGGCGATGGCGCCGACCTCCAGTTGCAGCGAGAGGCTCTGGCGGTCCCTGGCTCCCAAGTCCACATGTTCGAGCTTCAGGGTCTTGAACCCGTCCTTCGTGACCTCGATGGAGTACACGCCGGGGATGAGGTGATCGAAGGCGTAGTCACCGGTCTGTGAAGTGGTCTTCTCCCAGGTCGAATTCCGGGCGGTGTCCGTTAGTTTCACTTTGGCGCCCACGACCACGGCGTTGGAAGGATCCACCACCGTACCGGACAGCATCGCCGCGTCCTGGGCCAGCAGGGCGCAGGAAGAGATCAGGAGGAGACAGAAATATCGCATGACCAAAAGCTCTTTGCCAGTGACGCGCACCGCCCGCTCCACAAGTACGCAGTTAACACAACTTTACAAGGGGCGAGACAGGCGTCTTTGCACAGTTTAACACTCCTTTGCGGCCTCTTAACCCCGGCGGCCGAGGAGCTTTCGTCATATATAGGTGATGACATACGCAAGCAAAACGGGATGGCTGGCGGGACTGGCGGCCGTGCTGGCCGCGGCACTGGCCGCGCAGGCGCCGGCGCCGCGGCCGATGGTGGGCACGGTGACGGGTTTCCGCCCGGCCGAGGCGGCCCTGGAAGTGCAGCGCGACGCCGGCAGCACGGAAGTGGTGCGGATGGGGGCGGACACGCAGGTGCAGCGCGTGGCGCCGGGCGAAAAGGACCTGCGGAAGGCCGAGCCCATGAAGGCCACCGACATCGCCATCGGCGACCGGGTGCTGGTGAGTTGGGCCGGCGGCGCGGCCGAGGCGCGGCGCGTGATCGTGATGGGCGCCAACGAGATCACGAAGAAGCGCGAGGCGGACCGGCAGGACTGGCAGCGCCGCGGACTCGCAGGCGTCGTCGATGCCGTGCGCGGCAACGAGATCACGCTGAAGTCGCGGTCGTTCACGGGCGAGAAGATCTCCACGGTGATCGTCGGCGGGAAGACCACCTTCCGGCGCTACAAGCCGGACTCAGTGAAGTTCTCCGACGCCGCGGCCAGCCGCCTGAGCGAGGTGAAGAAAGGCGACCAGCTACGGGGCCGGGGCGTGAAGAGCGAAGACGGAACGCGGGTGGAAGCCGAGGAGGTGGTCTTCGGGACGTTCCTGACCAAGGCGGGCACCGTGACGACAGTGAACGCCGAAACGGGCGAATTGACGGTGCAGGACCTGGAAACCGGGAAGCCGCTGGTCATCCGGGTGACGGCGGACACGCAACTGAAGCGGATGCCCGCGATGGGCGCGGGCGGGATGGGCGGCCGGCCTTCGCTGGCGGGCGGGCGGAGCGGCACCCCGGCGGCGGGCGGGTTTGCAGGCGGCCCCGGCGGCCCGGGCGGCGGCGCCCCCGACCTGGCCCAGATGCTGGAGCGGATGCCGGGATCGAAGCTCGACGACTTCAAGCCCGGAGAGAGCGTGGTGGTTTCGAGCACGCGCGGCGCGTCGAAGGACCAGATCACGGCCATCATGCTGCTGGGCAACGCAGACATGCTCATCGAGATGGCGACGGCGTCGTCGAATTCGCGGCAGCAGGGCCTGGGCAGCGGCATGCTGGGCGGCGGCATGGGCAGCGGCGCAATGGGCGGACTGGACATTTCGGGCATCATGCCCTAGTCAGGAACCGGCAACGAAGGAGAACGTCATGAGTCATAAGTGGACGGTTCGCATCCTGGTTACTTTTTTCGGTCTCATCTGCGCGTTGAGCGCCTGGAGCCAAACTCAACCGGCCAGCCTCAAGGGGCGGGTCACGGACCCTTCCGGCGCCACGGTGCCCGGCGCGCTGGTGCAATTGCGCGGCCCGGGCGGCGAGCAGAGGGCGTACACCAACGAATCCGGCGACTACGCCTTCCCTGCCCTGCGGCCGGGCAAGTACACGGTGCGCGTGATTGCGAAAGGCTTCACCGTCACCCAGCACAAGGACTTTCCAGTGGCGGGCCCGGCCACTCTCGACGCGCAGTTGACCATCGAGGCCGAGTCGCAGGTGATCAATGTCGAAGCCGAGGCGGCGCGCGTCTCCACCGACCCTGACTCGAGCACGAGCGCGCTGGTGCTGAGCGAGAAGGAGCTGGCCACGCTGTCGGACGACCCCGACGAGCTGGCGCAGCAGTTGCAGGCCATGGCCGGCCCGGCCTCCGGCCCCAACGGCGGACAGATTTACATCGACGGCTTTTCGGGCGGCAACCTGCCGCCGAAGGCCTCCATCCGCGAGGTCCGCATCAACTCCAACCCCTACTCCACCGAGTACGACCGGCCTGGCTTCGGGCGCATCGAAATCCTGACGCGTCCGGGGACGGACAACATCCGCGGCCAAGCCTTCGTGCAGTACAACAACGAGAAGCTGAACTCGCGCAGCCCGCTGCTGCAGCAGTCCACGCTGCCGCCGTACAGCCAGAAGTTCTTCGGCTTCCACCTGACCGGGCCGATCAAGAAAGGGAAAGCGTCGTTCGGCCTGGACCTGGAGCGGCGCATGATCGACGACAACGCCTTCATCCTGGCCACGACGCTGGACAGCAACTTGAACCCGGTGACCATCAACACGGCCGTGGTGACGCCGCAGACGCGCACCAGCTTTTCGCCGCGGCTGGACTATGCCATCAATGCGAAGAACACGCTGGTGGTGCGCTACCAGAACGGCCGTTCGTCGGCCGGCAACGAGGGCGTGGGCAATTTCGCGCTGGCGAGCCGCGCCTATCAGCGCACCAGCACCGACCACACGATCCAGGCCACGGAGACCGCGGTGCTGAGCGCGCGAGCCATCAACGAGACCCGCTTCCAGTGGCGGCGGTCCTCCGCCTGGAGCCAGGGCGGCAGCACGGATCCGTCGCTCACCGTGCAGGGCGCGTTCGAAAGCGGCGGGCCGCAGGTGGGCAACTCGGGCAGCCTCACCAACAGCACCGAGCTGAACAACATGACAACGATGACGCACGGCACGCACACCTGGAAGTGGGGCGCGCGGCTGCGGAACGGCTGGACGGACGACACGTCGGTGAACAACTTCGGCGGGTCGTACACGTTCTTCGGCGGGCTGGGGCCGCTGCTGGACGCCTCCAACCAGGCCATCGCCGGCACATCGGAGCAGCTCACCGCGCTGGAGCGCTACCGCCGCACGCTGCTGTTCCAGCAGATGGGCTACACGGCGGCGCAGATCCGCGAACTGGGCGGCGGCGCTTCGCAGTTCAGCCTGGGGGCCGGCACGCCCACCAGCTCGATCAGCCAGTTCGACATCGGCCTGTTCTTCAACGACGACTGGCGGCTGCGCCGCAACCTGACGCTGAGCTACGGGCTGCGCTACGAGACGCAAACCAACATCAGCGACTACAAGAACCTGGCGCCGCGCGTGGGCCTGGCCTGCGGCATCGGCAAAGGCAGCAACATCAAGACGGTGGTGCGGCTGGGCGCGGGCATCTTCTACGACCGCATCAGCGACTCGCTGGCGCTGCAGCAACTGCGCTTCAACGGGCTCACGCAGCAGTCCTACCTGCTGCTGAATCCGGACTTCTACCCCACCATCCCCTCGCCCGCAACGCTCGCGCAGTTCCAGCAGCCGCAGCAGTTGCGCTATGTCTACAGCGGCATTGACGCGCCGCGGTCGTACCAGGGCAGCGTGAGCGTCGAGCGGCAGGTGAACAACTACGTCCGGGTGAGCGCGCAGTACATCACCAGCATCGGCGACCACGTGCTGCGCTCGCGCAACATCAACGCGCCGGTGAACGGCTCCTACCCCTACGGCGACGCTCAGTTCCGGATGCTATCCGAATCCACCGGACGAAGCCGGTCGCAGACGCTCGTCATCGCCCCGAACGTGAACTACAAAAAGCTGTTCCTGTTCGGGTTTTACTCCCTGGGCTACGGCCGCACCAATGCCGAAGGCACGCCGGCCGATCCTTACAACCTGCGGGCGGAGTGGGGCCCGTCGTCGTTCGGCGACGTGCGCCACCGGGTGGTGATCGGCACCAGCCTGCCGCTGCCGTGGAAGCTGAGCGTCAGCCCGTTCCTGATGGCGTCGAGCGGCTCGCCGTACAACATCACGACCGGCCGGGACACGAACGGCGACGGCGTCACGGCCGAGCGGCCCGGGCTGGTCACGAGCCTGGGCGCGTCCTCCTGCACGGGCGGCGACCTCGTGTACGCGGCGGGCTTCGGCTGCTTCAACCTGAATCCCGCCGCCGGCATGGCGATTGACAGAAACTCCGGCCGCGGGCCCGGCACCATCACCCTGAACCTGCGCCTGGCGCGGACCTTCAGCTTCGGCACCCGCGGCGAATCCGGCCTGCCGGAAGGCCGCCCGCCGGTGGACGGACCGCCTCCGGGCGGCGGCGGCACGCGCGGCGGCGGCCCCGGCGGCGGCGGACCTCCTCCCATGGTGGGGGGCGGCATGCGCGGCGGCGGCCCGGGCGGCATGTTCGGCGGGTCGTCTTCCGGCAAGAAGTACAACCTGACGCTGAGTCTTTCGGCCAACAACGTGCTGAACCATGCCAACTACGCAGCGCCCAGCGGCGACCTCTCTTCGCCTTACTTCGGCGAGTACCGGAGCCTGGCCGGCTTCGGCCCGATGGGCGGGGCCAGCACCTATAACCGCCGGATCGACATGCAGTTGCGATTCTCGTTCTGAGTCTGAGGACGGCGCTCAAGGCGCCGGCCGGCTTGCCCTCCGTGCGGGGCGCCCCGAGGCGGGCGCCCCGCCTTTTTTGTCTGTTCCGGCGGAGGGAAGTTAACACTTCTTGACGGCGCCGACAGCAACCCTTCCCCCGGAAAACCCGTTCAATGTTTCAGGAGGTTGAAAAAAACCGGACATGAAGAAAGCGATGACGACAATTTTTCTGTGCGCGGCGCTGGCGTTCGCGCAGGGGCCCCGCGGCAACGGCGGCACGCCGCCGGACCCGGCGAAGATGATCGAGATGCGGGTGAACATGCTGGCCAACCAGCTCAGCCTGACGGAGACCCAGAAGACGCAGGCCACCAAGATCTTCACCGACGCCCAAACCGCCAGCCAAACGGCGCGGACCGCGATGCAGACCGCCCGCGAGTCGCTCGGTGATGCCATCAAGAAGAACAACATCGCCTCCATCGACCAGCTTTCGCACGACATCGGCGCCGCCACCACGGAGCTGACGTCGATTGAGAGCAAGGCGCAGGCGGCGTTCTACGCCATCCTGACGGCCGACCAGCAAGCCAAGTACGACAGCATGCCGGGCCGCGGCATGGGCGGACGGGGCATGGGCGGACCGGGCATGGGCGGCCCCGGCCCCTCAGGCATGTGGCGCCGGCGCTAGCGAGCGGCTCACCACGCGCGCAATCGCGAGTGCCGCCCGGCGGCGGGGCCTGGAGCAAGCCTGCCGCCGGTCCCCTTCCCCGAAGCCTGAAACTGGAGGTAATACGAGATGGCCGGTTCATCGCCGGTTCCGGTAGTACGCAGGATGCTTGCCGCGCCCGGCGTGCGCCGGGGGCCGGCGGCGTTCGTTCCCGCCGATACGCTGCGGCCGATCCGCGAAGCGGGATGGCCTCCGGCCTCCAGACTGCTCGAACCCATGGAGCCCGTCCCGCCTGCGTTCCTCTCCCGCCCCTGTGAATGGACCGCCGAGCAACTCCGGGACGCCGCGCTCCACGTCCTGCGCGTGCAGGCGGCGGCGCTGCACGGCGGCGGAACGCTGTCCAGGGTGTGCGCTGAAGCTGTCCAATTCCTAGGCAGCCGCCCGGTGTGGACGGATCCCACCGCCTTCGCAGCCCACGACGGCGGCCCGTGGACGGCCTATGCGGACTTCAGCCGCGCCTTCCTCAGCCCTTTGCTGGCGGCCGCCCGCGGCCTGCCGCGCGGCGAGGAGGTGCTCACCCTGCGGGAAGCGTCCCGGCGCCTGCCGCTCTCTTCTTACTTTCAGCCCGGCGCGCTGCGCCACATCCACGTGCCGGCGTGGCTCGGTTCGTGGGCCGGCGGCAGCCGCACGGCGGAACAGGCGGTCGCTTCGCTGTGGGGGGCGGTGGAGTCGCTCGACCTGCGGCCGCGCTGGGCGCCCTGGCAGACGAGCGAGTGCGGGCGCGAGGACGGCCTGCTGCGGATCCTGCTGAAAGAGGCGGTCCGATGCCGCCCTCCGCAACTGGTGTACGTGTTCGGCGACGGCGGCGGCAACTGCGCACGGACCATCGTGGCGGAGGGGATCGATTGCGTCTCCTTCGACGCCGACTCCCGTAAGGTGGCGGCCTGCTACCTGCATGAGCGGGCCGCTGGCGGCTCGCGCCTGTTGCCGCTGGTGGGCAGCCTGGCGGCCGCGGCCGGCCTGGCGCCCGGAGCGCCGCGCGGCGGTCTGGCCGTTGTCCTGAGCCGCGGGCTGGAGCCGCTGCTGCCCCTGGGCCTGCTGCCGGAGGCCGCGGCCGCCCTGCTGCTGCGCCTGGGCGAGCGGGTTCTGCTGGAGTTCGACCCCCGCGCCGCGAAGGCCGATCTCGCCACCCTGCTGGCCGCCTTCCGCCCCTGGTTCCGGCCCGACGAGGTCGCGCCGATCTCCACCGCGGGCCGCTGCCTGTGCTCTCTGGTGCCCGCCTGAGCGTCGGCGGCTAGGTCCAGGCCCTCGAGCGCGCCACTGAAATGCCGCGCACTTCGTTCGGCCAGCGTCCCGACACGGCGCAATAGAAGTGGTACAGGTCGCCGCCGTGGCAGATCACCGACGGCTTGTGCGCGTAAGTGGAGTCCACCGTGCCGGTCGGTCCGACGTCGATGAGAATCTCCCCGGCTTTCGTGTAGTGGTACAGATCGTCGCCGACGGCTGCCAGATCCCGCGCCACGCCCTTGGCGTCGAGGCCGAAGTAGAAGAGCACCCAGCGGCGGCCATCCTTCATCACGCAGGGGTCGCTGGCGAAGCGCTCGTCCCAGCTTCCCGCCCCGCCGTTGCGCACCACGGGACTGCCCGCATAGCGCTTCCAGGTCTTGAGGTCCGTCGAGGTGGCCACGCCGGTCTGCTCGCGCCAGCGGCTCCTGGCGTCCGTCTTGGCGTTGTAGAAGAGGTAGTAGGCGCCGCCTTCCTCCACCAGGCACGGCTTGTAGAGCCCGCCGCGTTCCCACTCCGCCCCGTCTTCGGCGCGCAGGCACGGCTCGCCGATCTCCCATTGCCGCAGGTCGCGGCTCCAGCACAGCCCGATGACGGCCGGCCCCTGCTCGTAGCCCGCGTTGGGATAGGCGTGGTAGACGCCCAGGTAGCGGCCCTTCACCTTTTTCACGGCGCCCTCGGAGCGCAGGCGCGAGTCGCGCAGAATCCAGTTCAAGGCAATGTTGTAGCGCGTCACCGGAGAGGAGGGGACGCGCTTCAGGATGCACCCCAGCCGCTGCCAGTGCACCAGGTCGTCCGAGGCGGCGAGGCCGGTCTGGTAGCCGGTGCCGTCGAAGCCGAGGTAGGTCATGTGGAACCGCCCCTGGTGCCGGAAGACGAAGGGGCAGTCCACCGCGCGCTGGTCGAAGGCGCCGGCGGCAGGGTCTGCCGCCAGCACGAGTTGGCCGTACTTGTGCGGGGTGCGGTAGGGCGCCAGGATGTCTGCGCCGGGCGCGGCCCAGGCGCCCGTGGCGGCGAGAATTGTCCGCCGCGTGGGCGCGCCGGCGCCCGCGGGCTTCCAATCAGACAAGCACTGCCTCCATACCGAACAGCCTCGCATACGCGGCGAGGTCCCGCTTGTGGTCGCCATAGAAGAACACCTGGTGGAAGCCCGGGTAGCCGAGCAGTTCGGGATCGCCGTCGAGCTTCACGGCCACGGAGACCACGCAGCCTCCGGCCGGCGGCACGGCCACGTTTTCCACCACCTTGCCGGCCGAGGCGATCAACTGCGCCTTCTTCCCCGTCCGGCCCGGCGGCAGGACGTCGGCGATGGTCACGCGCTGCCCGATGCGCCACGCCGGCACGGGCACGGCGTCGCGCTTGCCGTGGTGGTGCGAGAGGTAGTACGGCTCGGCCGGCTGAGAAAAGCCGGAGAGCCGCGTGGGGCAGGTGCAGTGGGCGCCGATCAGGCAGTTCTTCGCGGTTTCGGCCACCGGGTCCTGCTGGAAGCCCGGCCGGTCGAAGAGGAACTGCACCAGCGCGTGGGTGACGGCGGCGCCGAGGTCGGCCTCGCAGGCGGCGGGGATGCCGGCGTCGAGCATGGTGGACCAGGCGATGCAGGGCAGGCTCACCGGGCTGCGGCCCAGGGCGCCCAGACAGTCCATGGTGATGCCGTCGCCCTCCTCGCGCTCCAGAAACTGGCGCGCCACGGCGAAGCTCTTCACGCCGTGGACGACGTCTTCCAGGGTGGCGCCCACCAGGCGCGTCGCGCCCCGCACGCGCGCCTCGGCCATGCGCCGCACTTCGGCCGTCACCGGCATGCGATCGTACTCGGCCAGGAACTCGCGCGCCGGCACGTAGCGCAGGCGCGTACCGAAAGGCGGCAGGATTTCGTCCTTCCGTTCGTCGCCCTGCAGCACCACGAAGCGCATTTCGCGCAGTTTCGCCCCCGCGCGCAGCATCTTCAATCCGTAGACCGGCTGCCGCAGTTCATCAGTGGAGGAGATGTAGACGCCCTCGCGGCGCGCCAGAGCTTCCGTGTTGGTTGTGAACGACGT
>DAHVTI010000001.1 GCA_027324255.1 Bryobacterales bacterium
TGCCGCCCATCCGCCGCAGCGCGTCGAGCGTCCGGATGCCGTAGATGGCGCCCGAAGCGCCCGTGATGCCCACTATCAGTCTTCGCGGCAAGTCGTCACCCGTCGGCTCGCAAAGGGGATGGCGGAGGAAGAGGGATTCGAGTCGGTCCTCTTTTCCAACTTGTTGATAACTTGGCACTTCCCCCTAATCTCTTCAGGGCGCTGGGCTTGCCGGCAATCTCTCGTTTCTCAGTGGCTCCCTCGAATCTCTCTGGTGACCAGTTGTCATAGACACCAAACAGACACCAAGACGGGCGGCAGGGTACGGCCTGCCGGCCACGCGCCGTCTGCCCTACGCCAACTACGGCTTGATCCTGGCGCAGGCGGTCACCGGCAGCACGACACCGCAGACGATCCAGACCGCTTCATACGGTGCCAACCGCCTCGGGCTCGAAACCGGCAGGTTCGTCTTCATCGACCTCGGCGGGCCCAACGAAGAGTACGTGCAGGTGATCAGTGTCGTCCCCGATAACCAGACGTTCGACGCGATCGTTACCCGTGGCCACGCGCTCGGCGAACGCATCCGCCCGAGCATCTGGCCCACCCCAGTGCTCCTCGAGGGCGACGATGTAACATTCGACATCCTGCCCGTTGCCTCGCCGGATCCTGGCTCCGACCTCACCGTGGTGATCCAGACGTAGCATGGCTGCCGAGCCTCTCCAGATCTTCGACCCCCACCGGAACATGCACATTCTGGGCTTCTCCGGCCGGGCGGCTACCACGACCCTCCACGACGCCACCGCCACGGGTGTCTCCATCTCCGGCATCTTTCAGGCGGCCGAGGATTTCGCGGTGCTTTGCATCTACAACGCCTTCGACTACTTCAACCACCTGCGCCTGAAGCCGCTGCCGCGCACGGACCTCTCGGGGCTGAAGCTCGAATTCGACATCGAGTACCTCAAGCAGATGTATAAGGAGTGCGCCGACGAGATCGCCGCGACGGGCCTGCCGGTCGTGCTTCAGCTCGGCGAGACGCAATGGTGGTACTTCCCGAACGCCTCGGGGATGCCCTACTACGACGACGAGACCAAGGCAGCACTTGAGGCCATTCATGGTCGGCCGATGCACCGGTTCCTGGCCAGCACCGACGATCCCAACGACGACATCGCGACGGCGGACTTCCTGCGCGACCGAATTTGGGCCTACTGCCAGGACGTGATCACCTGCGTGCGCCAATTCCATCCGACGGCTGTGTTCGAGTGCCTGTGGCCGCTCGACGCCAACCAGGGCAAGCCCGCGCCGGATCCTGCGTTCCGCGCGCTCAACTTCCACGTGAATCTCCCCAACGAGTGGAAGACGTCGAGCTATGGCGTGAAATACTTCCGCGCGGAGGGTTTCGATTTCGACGTCTGGCAGAAGAACGCCCTCCGCATGCGCCAGACGATGGAGTTCCCGCTCACGCTCGGCCGCCCTCCCGAGGAGTGCATGTACCTGGCCGGCATCTATGGTCCGCCCGACCCGCCGATGGCACAGGCCTACGGCATGTGGCGCACCAAGGAGCTGTACTCGTTCTGCTTCTGGGCCTTCGATCAGTTTTGCCTACACAGCCGCCCAGTCCCGCTCGAGGTGGCGAGCCAGGCCAGGGCGACGGCCGTGACATACCACAAGCCGCGCGCCGGCCGGGCCTTGGAGGCTGTCGTCGCGGTGCCGGTCGCGGCGGCCGACGGCGGCGCACTCAACCGCTTCGAAGCGAACGACAGGAGGCTCAATGGGTAGAAGCTATCCGCGGAGATCTGGTTCGAGGACGAAAGCGGCGTTCGCCCGGACTATCATGGCGGAACGACGTGGGCGCCGAAGGGCCAAACTCCCGTGGTGCGCATGACGGGCGCGCGGTACCGCTACAACATGATCTCGGCGGTGGCGCCCAAGGGCGATCTGCGGTTCATGCTCACCAAGAAGACGGTTACCGCACTAGTGTTTGTCGAATTCCTGAAGCGGCTGATGCGAGGGATGAAGAGGCCTGTGTTCCTGATCGTGGACGGCCATCCTGTCCATCACAGCGTGAAGGTGCAAGAGTACGTGGCGTCCACAAAGGGCCGGCTGCGTTTGTTCTTCTTGCCGCCCTACAGTCCGGAACTGAATCCCGACGAGCAGGTGTGGGCCGAGGTGAAGGCCAAGGGTATAGGTCGTCGAGTGATCGCCTCAGGCAGCCAGATGTTCTCTGCACTGTTGGGCCTGTTGCGCTCCCTGCAACGATCACCGCAAAAGGTCCGGTCTTTCTTCGAACACCCGGAAACCCGCTACACCCAGGCAGCAGCATGACGGGTTACTTGTGAGACGTTTAGTACGTGGCAAGTGGCTGTGTATACTTTCAGAATGATGGGACGGGTCAGTTTCTTAAACCAACGGAAATACGGGGCCAGGCATGTGGCATGCGTCTACCTCTGTCTGGCCGTTTTCTGCCTAGGTGACGGCGTAGCCGCGAGCCCTGGCCAAGCGACTATTCGTCCGTCCGTGGTGAAACTGGCTCTTGGTGAGACGACGCGTTTCCACGTTGATACAGCCGGCAGCCGAGTCGCCGGGGTCCGGTGGTTCGTGAACGATGTGGAGGGTGGAACCGCTGCCTCTGGTACGATCGACGCCGGAGGTCTGTTTCGAGCGCCGGCAACGGCGGCGGCGCCCGGGGAAGTCAGCATCCGGGCATCGATCAAGGGATCGGGCAGTACTTCCCTCTGGGCTACTGTTTTGATCGGTCCGACCGCGGCCCGTTATCGGCTCGTCCAGAGGTGGGGCGAGAGGGGAGAGGGAGCTGGCCGGTTTCTTGGTCCGCATGGGATCTCTCTGGACAACGACGGTCACATCATCGTGATCGATAGTGTGAGTTCTCGTGTTTCGCGCTACGCGGTAGACGGACGGTTCCTTGGCGAGGTGGGGTCCGGGGCGGGAAGCGAACGGGGAGCGTTCAAGGCTCCAAGGGATGCGCGAGTGGTCGCAAGGGGGCGGGTATTCGTTTCCGACGCCGACAACCATCGCATCCAGGTTTTCAGCCCTGAGGGCCGGCTTCTTCAACTGTTCGGACAAAAGGGCAGCGGGCGGGGCGAATTGCTGCGGGCTCACGCCCTCGACTTCGACCAGCGGCAACGGCTGTATGTCGCCGATGTGTACAACAGCCGGATCGCTGTCTTCAGTCATTCGGGCAAGTTCCTGTTTGCCTGGGGCAAAGACGGCAGGCAACCCGGAGAGTTTCGTGCCCCGCACGGCATCGGCGTTGACCCCAATGGGGATGTGATCGTCTCCAACTACTACGGCCCGTGCCAGAAGTTCACGCCGAAGGGTGAGTTTCTGTTCGATTTCGCGCCGGCGCAGCCTCCCGACGGCTATATACACTTTCACAGCATGGCCGTGGATCGCTGGGGCAACGTCTACCTGACCGCCCGCGACAGGCTTCAGCGAGGCAGCATCGTCAAATACAACAACAACGGCGACTTCATCACCAGTTGGCGGCTCTCTGCGGAGGACCTGGTGGTGGAGTCGGTGACAATCGACGCTCAGGGAAAGGTCTACGCGGCCTATCGCGGGTCTGGCCGGATGGGCGTCGAAGTCTACGCGCCAGGATAGAGCTGCGAACCGGCGGGCGATGGCTTGTGCAGGCAGTGCCTCAGCCGGGCGGGCGCAAATCTTTCTCCAGATCGAACTCCGGCAATGACCCCTCAAAGAACAGAATATGCCCGCGGATAGAAGCGCGCTCGCCGGGGGCCAGATCCTTGAATTGCGGGTCGGCGTGCATGCACGGATGATTCGGGTTGGCAATCAGGGAGAGGGTATCCTTGTGCCAAGTCATGGCAACCAGGCGCTGGGGCTGGTTCGAAACCGTGACCAGAACGGGCCGGTCGGCAATGGGCCTTCCCTTGGTGCGCCAGCCGACCCGATAGGAGGCCGGTTCGCTTTTTCGTGCGGCGAGCGCCTCTGACAACCGCACCCAGCCCGAGGGGAGGTGGACGAACTTGTTGTCCCGGGTGAAGTCGGCGAATTCCTTGATCCCTCGCAGATAGGCGCAGGTCTGTAAGGTGATGTGCGTGAGCGGCGCGGGACTGCCATTGTGAAGATGCAGTTCGAGTTCGACCACCGAGCCGCTTTTCTTGATCACGCTGCCGCCAAAGCTGACGCCGTTCGGCAAACGGCGATCGAAGGACAGACCGCCGAGGATCGCGCGCCAAGGAATTTTCGGCAGATCCGGGAAAAGCGGGGTAATGGCCGGGTTCACGTGGCTCAGGTAGAGGAGACCTTGGTCGGAGAAGATGGCTTCGGGGAAGTCGAGCCAGATGTAATCCTGGCTGGGCCAGGACGGACTAATCCAGACGATCTGCTCGAACGGATAGTGCGGCCGCCATTGGCCGGGGAGAATTCGGATCCCCTTGGCGTGAGTTTCATACGTTTCGCTCTGCGCAAAGGCAGGCCACCCGATTCCGGCGGCGGCGAGGATCATTCGGCGCGAGAAAGTGCCAGCAGGCTGGTTGGCGATCTTCATGGATTCCCTCCTCGGCCGACGCTGATTTTCGGCGGCGCCATCAGGCCATAGCCGATCACGTCGTACCCGGCGCCGGGCGGCTGCTGTTCCGGAAAATCATCCCAGTCGGCGATCCAGCCGCGCATGCGCGGCATCGCTCGATTATGAAACGGGCCAAACAAGTTGCGCGCGGTGGAGACGACCCGGACCGACACCGCATGCCGGCCCGGTCGAACGGAGAACTCGGCCCAGTAGGGCGGCCAGGCCAGGAGTGCCGCGGGGGCGTCGTCCAGCAGCACCTCGGCCAGGCTGCCTTCCCAGTGGGTTAGCTCAACCCGCATCCGGTCGCTGTCGACCGGAACCTCCACTTCCATGCGATAAAGAACCGAGTCTCCATAGAACGGATATCCTTGGGCGGACCACGATCCGATCTCGAGCGGCTTGGCGGCGGCGAGGCGAAATCCTTTTTCGCCGGGCACGACCGAGAAATTTCCTCGCAGATAGATGCTCTCCAGTTCCATGCGAACGTCGAAGGGCCGCGCTTGGACGGTGATGCGATTCAATCCCGTCCGAGCCCACTTCTCGATGGGGACGATGCGGAGATGAGGGTCCAGCCAGGAACTCGCGGCGGAGAAGGAAACCTCGTGATCATTCACCAGCACGCGGTAGCGCTCGGGAGCCTCGACCGCCAGTTCCAGCCCGCGCAGCGCGTCTTCGGTGGAAGCCTCGAACCGGAAAGCGGCCTCGAAGCCGGAGGAAGGCAAGAACCGGTTTCGGTCGAAAACGCGAGTCTGAAATTGTACAGCATGGTCCCAGGCGGGGCGATCGAGGCCGTCCGCCTGCCAGATCGTCCAGTTGGCTTTGGCGGTATTCACGTCGTGGTATCGTCGCCCGGCGACGAGGAGGTCGCCGTAGTCGAGCACCAGAACGTTCGGCGCGCCCGCGGTGATCTTCCAGTCGCCGGTGGCCAGGACGGTGAAGCGGGTGGGCGGCGACTGAGGCAGCCCGACGGCGGCAGCCGGCCTGACCAGGTACAGCGCCGAGCCGGCGGGCGGGAGATCCAGAGCGAACCGCAGGCGGCCCGCGCCGTCAGCTTCAAAGGGCGCCGGCGCAAGCCGTCCACTAATGGTGCCCAGCGCGGCGCCCTGACCCAATAGGAGCGTCGCGCACAAAAGTAGGCCAAGCACTCCCGCGAGAAGCTTGTTCATCCCCCACCTCCGTTTTTTGTGTGGGGGCCCGCCGGGGAGGGGCCCCAAATCATGCAAGTTAGAAGCTGATCCGCCCAGCGAATTGAATCTGGCGCGGGTAATTCGATTGCGTTTGGAATCCTGCAAGCTGGCCGAAACAAGATTTCGATACCGTAGCGCAGGCGCCCGTCGAGCCGAACCACTGAGGCGTGTTGGTCGCGTTGATCCAGTTGTTGATGAACTGGAACTTCACGCGTTCGGTGATCCGGAAGTTCTTCATGATGCCCAGGTCGAAGCTGTGCGTGGGAGGCTCCCGCAGCCGCCCGGTGATCGAGGACCAGCGACGCGGCCGATACGGATCCGTGTTCAGCGTGAATGCCGCCCGGTTGATCCACTGATCCAACCGCTGTCCGCCGGGTACGTCGTTCGGGTCCACGCCGGCCACCGGAATCGTATCGGCTCCAAGCTGATACGGCTTGCCGCTCGATATGCGCACCATCCAGTTGACCTGCCAGCCGCCAATGATCTGATCCAGCCAGCCGGGCATGTCGGTCCACATCCAGCGGTTCTTTCCCCACGGCATCTCCCAGGCGCCGTTCGGCACGAACGCCTGCGGTATGTCATAGGGATCCACGGTTTTTTCCAGGAAGTTGTCGAAAGAGTTCTGGTAGCCGAAGTGGCCCAGTTTCTTCGAAACCGTGTAGGCCACGCTCATGCTCAAGCCGTGGCTGAACCGTTTGGTCAACTGCATCTGCACGCCGTCGTAGCGCGAGTCACCGATGGGCGCGTTCATCACCGTCACGCTCGAGAACTGCGGGTAGGGATATTGCAGCGCGGCGAACGAGATCTTCGCCTGGTTCAGGGCGTAGCCAGGGACTAGGCCTGCGAATGGATTATCGACCTGTTTGTTCAGTACCGAGGCACCCTGCACGAACAGCGATTCCGGATAGATGTTCAGCGATTGGTTCACGGGCAACCGGTTATTCTTGTTGAACGTGTAACCTACGCTGAGCAGTGTGCTCCAGGGCAGTTCGCGCTGTATTTCAAAGCTCGCCTGATAGGAGCGCGGCTCGCGAGTGTGAGGATCCACGTGACTGACGCCTGCCCCAATGTTCGTCGCCAGGCCCAAGCTGGATCCAGTGGGTCTGAGTAGTCCGCTCGGGAACGGGTCATCAATCAGGTTGATGGGGATTTGATTCGAGTCGTAGAGGATGGACGAGGTCGTTTGGCTATAGCCCGCGGGCTGGCCCGGATCGTACCAGATCGGGCCGTAGAACATGCCGAAGCCGCCGCGTAGCGCCGTCTTGCTGTTCAGCGCGTAAGCGAAGCCGATGCGCGGCCCGAAGTTCTTCATCGTCGCATCGAACACGTTTCGGGGTTGCCCGGCCACGCCGGGGAACGTCAACCCGCCGCGCAGGTTGGCGCATGCGGGACAATTGGAGGCGCCCACCGCGTTCTTCACAGACGCCGCCAGCGGACTGGCCGCCGTCTGGTCGAAAATGCCGGTCATGGCGTTGTAGCGATCCGTCATCGGTCCGGTCCAATCCCAGCGCAGACCCAGGTTGATTTTCAGCTTCGAAGTCACGCTGATGTCGTCCTGCACGAAGAAGGCCAGGCTCTTGCTCTGCCGGGCGGGGAGCGACTGCACATTGATGGAAGCGCTGCCTACGCCCATCAGGAAGCTGGCGACCGGGTCGCCCGTTCCGGCGGTGCTCACCTGCGGATCCAGGTTGGTCGCTGTCCGGCCAAAGCCGAACGCCCCCGCGTTGTAACCTGCCGCTACGTTGTAGGTGCGCTCCAGACGGCCCTGGCCGCCGATCTTCAAGGTGTGCTTGCCGATAATCTTGGACCACGTGGCGTCCACGTTGTTGATCTGGTCCGGCGTAAAGTTGCCGGAGCCTTGGCCCGCCCCGGTGAACTCCGTGCTGCCCAAGGGGCTGCCGCCGAAGCTGAAGTACGGAAAGTACGGAGACGCCTGCGAGATGAAATTGGAACTGAATCCCAAGTCCTTCGGCGTAACTTCGCCGCGCTTGTTGTTGATGTTGGCCGTGAGGTACCGCTGCAGACCCGCGCGGATATTCAGGACACTGGTCGCAGACAAGGTCCGCGTGTAGTCCACCACCAGGTTGTGGTTGGCGCGCGTGAAGGGGAACCCCGTATTGACATCCGGCGCGCCGGGATAGAACTCCACGTCGTAGGAGTTGAAGTTGTTCCGGATGTGACGCACGCTGAAACGGTTGTTGTCGTTGATGTTCCAGTCGATGCGATTGTTGTACTCGCTGAAGTCGGCCTTGGCGGCGCCGCCGGAGGGCGCGTAATTGTTGGCTCGCGAGATGGGATCGCCCGCGGCATTCGGCAACGGGATGTACTTCCACAGTGCCTTCCCCACCGGATTCAGCCGGCTGGACGGAATCACATTGCCCGTGAGCGGCGTCCGGGCGTACTTGCCCGTGGCCGGATCCTGCTTGATGCTCCACGGATCATAAATTTGCAATAGCGCCTTTACGCCGCTCTTGTTGTACCAACTATCCGAGAAGTTGCCGCTGCGTTCCAACTCCGTGGGCACGTGTCCGATATAGGATTTCTTAGTGCCCGAATGCAGCCGCCCCCACCCGGAATTGAAGAACACCTTGTTCTTGAAGACCGGCCCGTTGACCACGAAGCCGTACTGATCGAAGTGCACTGGCAAACGTCCCTGTTTGGCCAAGTTCCGTTCGAACGTGTTCGCCGCGAAGGTCACGCTGCGGTTGAAGAAGTACCCCTCACCATGAAACTCGTTGTTGCCGCTGCGGGTGGTGATATTGATGACGCCGCCGGTGGTGCGGCCGTACTCCGCGCTGTAGGCGCTCGCAAGCACCTTCATCTCGGCCACCGACTCCTGCGTCGGAATGGTGCCGTATAGACCGCCCTCGGTGCCGCCGCGGTTGGGCACGCCGTCAATCAGCATCTCGTTCGACTTCACCTGCCCGCCGCTGATCGAAATCGAGGTCGATCCCGAGTTATCGTAGGGCGTGAAACTCTTCGCATTGGTGGCAACCGTAACACCCGCCGCCGCCCATGTAATGCCCATGATGTTGTGACCCTGCGTGGGCGTGTTCGACATGCGAACGTTGTCGATGATGGAGCCTTTGTCGGCATTTTGTGTTTCGAGTTGGGCGACCTGTTCAGTGACCGTAACGGTTTCGCTCACCGCACCCAGACTAAGCGTGAAGTTCACCGTGGGGCTGGTAGCGGTCGCCACCACCGTGTTGGGTTGCACGGACTTCTGAAATCCGGTCTTTGAAACCGACACCGAGTAAGTGCCGGGCGGTAAGAACCGGACCGTGTAATAACCATAGGCCGTGGTAGCGACCACGTAGCTGAGTCCGGTCTTCGTGTTGATTACTGCGATGCTGGCATCCGGGACCGGCGCCTGCGAGGGGTCCATGACCCGCCCGCTGATGGATCCCAGCGCGCCGCCTTGTCCAAATGCAGGTATGGCGACAGTCAAAACCAGGAAGACAGCCGCCACAAGAATACTGCTGTGCCGAACTGACATATCCCACCTCATTCCCTATTCGTCTTGATGGCCGGCCTTTCGGCTGGCCAGTCCAAAAACTCAACCCTCGGAATCTACCCCGACTGTGGGGCCATTTTAGGGTCAAGTCAAGCTTTTCGCTGCCGTCCAGGATCGCTCCCGTTACGGCCATCTCTTCCCCTGTCGCGGGCACCTGAGGGCCGCGCGGCGGTCCGATTTTGATACCGGAAACCATCTCAATCGCCCCTCGCAGTATGGGGATTGGGTTGATGCGTCCGTTCTGGCCGAGAGATGCGCAGAACGGTGCCATCTTGAAGTAGATCTGTGAGGCCTTCACGTTGTTGCCCTTGTAGTAGGCGTCGACCATCGCTTTCATGTGATCTCCGATGACCTATGAACCGCCGCTTGCCACGCCGACGCCGCGCTGCGGCAGCCCTTGCAACACCATGGTGTCGTCGCCGCAGTAAATCGAAAAATCCTGCCGCGTTCGCAGCGCGTAGGCCGTGGCCTGAACGGGCTGGATCCCGGCCTCTTCCTTAATCCCGCGAATGTTGGGGATGGCCGCCAAGCTCTCCAGAGTCCCGTGGTCCATGTTCACGCCGGTGAACAGTGGAATGTTGTAGATCAGGATGGGGAGCGAAACGACCTCGGACACCGCTCGGAAGTGCTTGAGGATGCCGACCTGCGTCGGCCTCGAGTAATACGGAAGAACGACCATGATCACGTCGTAGCCGAGCCGCTTTCCTTCCTCCACCGCCAGCTTCCAGAGCCGGAACCAGTCGTCGCTCAGGTACTCGGTCATCAGCCCGGGGCGGGGATGGACGAACACGCCGCCCATGCCCTGTCGCCGCATCTGGCCGAGCTGCTCCCGGAGCCGGGGCCACGACATCTCGTCATTCCAGACCCACCGCGGCATCAGGCGGTATTCGGAGGGAGGGTCGGCTAAGCCGCTTCGCAAGCTGGATGAATCCGCGGTGGCGGGCCTGTTCGGCAGCGCTCTGGGGCGGATCAGGGCGTCGCCTTCCTGGGCAGGACCGGTCATCCGCGCGCCCAGCGCACCCAGCATCAGCAGGAGACAGCACTTCAACTTCAGCCTCCGATCTGTCTTTGCCAGTCGAAGTCTCGCAGCTTTCCTTCGAAGAAGACAATGTGGCCGCGGATAGACGCACTTTCGCCTGGTTTCAGATCCCGGAAGTAAGGGTCGGCGTGCATACAAGGATGGCGCGGATTGGAGACTAGCGACAGCGTGTCGTCGTGCCAGGTCATCGCCACCAGCCGGTCCGCCTGCCGGGACGCGGTGACCATCAGCGGCCAATCCGCGATCGCGCGCCCCTCGCGCCGCCAGCCGACCCGGTAGCGTTCTGACTCCTTCGGCCTCGCCACCAATGCTTCGGAAAAAGGCGTCCAGCCGGAGGACGGAAGATGGACAAACTTGTTGGCGCCGGTGAATTCAGAGAACTCCCGGATCGCGCGCAAGTATAAGCATGTCTGCAAGACGATATCAGTCAGCGGCGAAGCGCTACCGTTCGCGAGGTGCAGTTCCATCTCCACGACTGAGGCGCTCTTGCGGATCACGCTCCCACCAAAGCGGAATCCATTAGGCAAGCGGCGCTCGAAGGCCAATCCGTTTGACAGCAGACGCCACGGAACAGGCGGCAGATCGGGAAACACCACCGGAAATTTGGGATTGACGGCGCTCAGATATAGAAGTCCCTGGCTGGTGAAAGTGGCTTCCGGGAAGTCCAACCAGAGGTAGTCCTGACTGGGCCAGGAAGGGCTGATCCAGGCGATCTGCTCCCACCGGTAGTGAGGCCGCCATTGCCCGGGCAGGATTCGAATGCCTTTGGCGTGGGTCTCGTAGGTCTCCTGGCCGCGCAGAGCTTCCGCGCCGCCGGCCAGCCCCGTCATGAGAAAACCCCGCCGTGACGTGTTCACGCTGACACCGTCCTCCACTTGAACCTCAGCGTGGCGAGGCCAACGCCGCGCCGAGACGTTCGAGAGTTGCTTCCGCAAACGCCAGTTCATCCGCGGTGGCAGCGACCAGGGGGCTCCGCGGTGGGCCGATCGGAATCCCCGAAACCTTCTCGATGATGCCTCGTAGAATCGGTATGGGGTTGATCCGCCCATTCTGGTTCAGCGCCGCGAAGAAGGGCGCCAGACGGAAATAGATCTCCGAGGCGCCGGCATTGTCGCCGCGGAAGTAGGCGGAGATCATGTCCTTCACCCAATTCCCCACCACCTGTGAGCCGCCGCTCACGACGCCGACGCCCCGCTGCGGAAGCACTTGCAGAACCATCGTGTCATCACCGCAGTAGATCGAGAAACCGGGAAGCGTGCGGAGCGCGTAGGCCGTCGCCTGAACGGGCTGGATCCCGGCCTCTTCCTTAATCCCGCGAATGTTGGGGATGGCCGCCAAGCTCTCCAGAGTCTCGGGGTCCATGTTCACGCCGGTGAACAGTGGAATGTTGTAGATCAGGATGGGCAGCGCAACCGACGCCGCGACTGCGCGGAAGTGCTCGAGCAGGCCGACCTGCGTCGGCCTCGAGTAATACGGAAGAACGACCATGATCACGTCGTAGCCGAGCCGCTCGGCGATCTTCGCGAGCTTAACCGTGGACCGCGTACTGGCCGAGCCGACACCGGCCGCCAGGGGTACGCGGCCCGCGGCGGCGGCCTGCGCAGTCTCCCACACGCGAACCCGCTCCTCATCGGTTAGGGCGTGGAACTCACCCGTAGTGCCGGTCAGGATCAGCGAGTCGCAATAGCCTCGACAAACTACGTGGTCGACCAGCCGCTCCAACGCCTCCAGGTTTACGTCCTCGTCGGCGTGAAAAGGGGTGACCAAAGGGACCGCCACCCGCCCGAGGATTTCTTGGAGCTGTTTCATCTGACCTCCAATAGCGCCTTCTGCCCGGCATCTCGATCCGGCTGCCTGGGGGCACTGTTGCCGAACGATTCCGCGATCGCGTGAGCCGTTTCGATCACCTTCGCTCCCAGCCCGGTGAGCGACTCTTCCTTGATGCGGCTTCCGGGGCCGGAAACGCTGATCGCGGCGACTGACCGGCTGCGCGGGTCAGGAATGCCTGTGGCCACACAGCGCACTCCGTCTTCGTTCTCCTCCCAGTCGATGGCGTAGCCACGGACTCGGATACGACCGATTTCCTCTTCGAGAAGCTCCAGACTGGTGATCGTCCGCGCGGTGAACGGCGCCAGCCCCCGGTGCGCCACGATCTCTCGGATCTCACTATCGGCTAGTGACGCCAGCATCGCCTTGCCCAAGCCGGTACAGTGCAAGGGAGCCCGCCTCCCCACGTCCCCACGCGTATGGAGTTGGAAAGGGGACTCCACCGCCGCTAGAACGAGCACTTCGCCGCCGGAGAGCGTCGCCAGTTTCACCGTCTCCTTGGTCTGTTCGGCGAGGCGGCGAAGACGAGGATATGCCACCGCCACCAGTTGCGTGATGTGTGAGAAGAGCAGCCCCAGTTCGTATACCCTGGGCCCCAGACGGTACTGCTTGTCGGCCGGATCCTGCGTTAGAAACTCAAGCGCCTGCAAAGTGCGCAGCAAGTTATGGGTCGTGCTCTTCGGGATCGCCAGACGGCGGCTCAACTCGCTTACCGTATAGCTGGGGGCTTCCCGGCTGAACGAGCAGAGGATCTCTAGGGCCTTTCGCACCGAGGCGACCTCGTAAACCTGTGGTTGTTCCACCAGACTGTTCATGCTCGCTGCGATTATCACGTGTTTTTCTGAACGAAGTCAAGATCATGTGTCGAGGATCTCGGCTATTGACAGGCATCAAGCCGAGCCCTATAATTCACCTGGGTCAGAATACGGACAAGAGTGTTCAGTAGGGCTGAACACGCAAAATTTTGCTCGAGCACGCGAGGCAGCACTCAAAGGAGCTAGTGTAGTGTCTCATAAATAACTTTACAATAAACCGTCCGGCGCGCATACTGGATGTACCATGTGGAGCGTGGCGGAACCGTTGGCGTTGACCGCGGAACAGAGGCGGACTTTGGAGACTTGGATTCATGCCCGCAACACGCCGCAGAAGGTGGTCTTCCGTTCGCGGATCGTGCTGCTCGCGGCCAGCGGACAACCGAATCGGCGGATTGCCGGCGAATTAGAGACGAGTCGCCCCACGGTGATTCTGTGGCGGCAACGCTTTCGGGAGGGGGGGCCGGTCGCGCTCACCGAGGACGCGCCGGGGCGTGGGCGCAAGGCGGGAGTGCGGGCCGAGAAGGTGAAGCAGATTGTGGACGCCACGCTGCACACTCATCCCGTCGGCGCCACCCATTGGAGTGTGCGCACGATGGCTGCGGCGCAAGCCGTCAGCCCGGCCACGGTGCAACGCATTTGGGACGCTCACGGTTTGCAGCCCCACCGGAGCGAGACGTTCAAACTGTCGCGCGATAAGCGCTTCGTGGAGAAGTTGACCGACGTAGTGGGCCTGTACCTCAATCCCCCGGACAAGGCGCTGGTGCTGTGTTTCGACGAGAAGAGCCAGATTCAGGCCTTGGATCGAACGCAGCCCGGTCTGCCGATGAAGAAGGGCCGATGCGGGACGATGACGCACGATTACAAGCGGCACGGGACGACGACCCTATTCGCTGCGCTGAACGTGCTCGACGGAACGGTGATCGGCGACTGCATGAGTCGGCATCGTCACCAGGAATTCCTCAAGTTTCTGCGGACCATCGACCGGGAGACGCCCGCCGATCTTCCGCTCCATCTGATCCTGGACAATTACTCGGCGCACAAACACGAAGCCGTGAAGCGCTGGCTGAAGAAACACCGCCGGTTTCAACTCCATTTCACCCCGACAAGTTCCTCCTGGCTGAATCTGGTGGAACGCTGGTTTCGCGAGATCACGGACAAACGCATCCGGCGCGGTAGTTTCCACAGCGTGGCGGAACTGGAGCAAGCCATCGGAGAGTACCTTGCGCACAACAACCAGCAGCCCAAGCCATTCGTTTGGACCGCCAGCGTGGCGAAGATCTTGGAGAAGATCGGTCGTTGTAAAGCTATTTTAGAGACACTACACTAGGATGAATCACATGAGCAAACAGGCGGTTGGATCCGGACACCACCATCGTTGCCACAGCCACCGCGACCGCAGCAGGCGCTAGCGCCGACCGGATCATCAGCCAACGAAGGTGACCCGCCGTTGCGCCCAACGCTAGCCGAATGCCCAACTCCTTGGAGCGTCTTGCCAACGAGTATGAAGTGTTGGCGTGAATGCCCAGGAGCGCAATCAACCCAGCGAAGAACGCGCAAGCCACCATCAGGGATGTATAGATTCGCGGTTGGGCCAACCGTTCGGCCAACAGTCTGTCCATCGTCAGGACGTCCACTACTGGCACCTGCGAGTTGAGGCCGTTGAGCACTGAGTTGAGGGTGGCCGCCGCCGCTTCCGGTTTCTCACCGCGAACCCGCGCGACGAAGGTAATGTTGGCAGGCGGGGACTGTTCAATCGGAATGTAGATCTGCGGCAGCGGTTGGGAGTCGGGGCCGAAATGGAGTACTGACCGCGCCACGCCCACGATCGTCCTTGGCGTCGTTCCTTTGCCTAACTGTGCTTGACGCTGGAGAACCGCCGACGTCCCTCCCATCACACGTGAGAACTCCTCGCTGACTACCGCCACCGGTTCCGTCCCCCGTGTGTCCTCGGGGCGCAAAAGACGGCCCGCCACTGCGCCGATTCGCATCACTGCAAAGTAGCCCGCTGATACCCGTACCGGGAGAACCGGCGGCGATTCGACGCCAGTACTCAAGATCACGCCAGTCAATCCGACCGGCTGGCTGGAAAGCGGCAATGCATCCACCGCCGCGGCCGCCTCCACTTCGGGACGGGCTTCCAATCGCGACAGAGCTTCCCGGTAATACGCGAGCCTTCGCGCCTCATCCTCGATCGACGTCCCGACTGTCGCCACCCTCGCCGTGAGCAATCTCGCGGTTTCAAAGCCCGGGTTCACCTGAAGAAGTGCAAACAGGTGGCGCCCCAGTACAAAAGCGCCGGCGAGTAGAATCAGCGAGGCGCCCAACTGGATGGCCGTCAGAGCGTGGCGAAGTCCGGATGTAGAGCCCCGTCTCCGGTGACCTTGGTCTCTGCCGAGGATGTGCCACGCTGGAAGCACTCCGCATAACAGGCCCGCCAGACCGGACAAACCGATTGCGAAACCGAGTACCCGCCAATCCGTCCGCGGTTGTGCCGGCATCGGCTGCAGCGATGTGATCGCTTCTCCAACCCGGGACGAAAGCACGACGCCACAAAGCCCTCCCACCAGGGACATAGCCATGCTCTCGACCGACAACTGCTGTAGAAGACGCGCACGGGACGCCCCCAGTGCCGTGCGGATGCTCAACTCCGGTCCGCGGTCCAGAAGCCTTGCCAGTTGGAGGTTCGCCACGTTCCCGCACGCGATCAAAAGCACACACAATGTGACGCCCAGGAGCATGTACGAGCCTTTACGTGCGTCTCCAGCCAGCCGCAAGCGAATCGGCTGCAAAGTCGATACCGCCCGCTCGAACTGCCCCACCCTCTTTGGCCGCAAGTGCGAGTGGGTGGCTGCGTGTATCGCCATGGCCTGTGGCCAAGTGAGTCCGTCCTTCAGTCGGCCCACCGCTTCGAAGAAGAAGGCCGTTTCCTTGGGCACCCGTTCCAGGTCGAACATCGTGGGCGTCCATACTTGCGCTCTTCCCGGATATTCGAAACCGGGGGCAGCAACACCAACAACTCGGAATGGCGCGCTGTTCAATCGGATCGTCCGGCCCAACACCTGAGGATCGCCGCCAAAGTGCTGCTGCCAGAGCGCGTGGCTGAT
>DAHVTI010000004.1 GCA_027324255.1 Bryobacterales bacterium
TGCCGCCCATCCGCCGCAGCGCGTCGAGCGTCCGGATGCCGTAGATGGCGCCCGAAGCGCCCGTGATGCCCACTATCAGTCTTCGCGGCAAGTCGTCACCCGTCGGCTCGCAAAGGGGATGGCGGAGGAAGAGGGATTCGAACCCCCGGTAGCCTTTCGACTACTGCGGTTTTCAAGACCGCCGCCTTCAACCACTCGGCCATTCCTCCTTCTCCAGACTACCCGATTTCAGGGCCTCCCGAAGGCCCTGCCACCCTGCCTCCCGGCCCACCGGAAAATCGGCCGGCCGCGCAGAACCGGCGCCGCGACCATGTCGATCCGGGGAATGCCTGCCATCCGTTCCCGCGCCGGCCATGGCCCGGGCCAGGTCTGCCGGGGGCGCGGCAGCCCTCTGCCGCGCAGGGCAGCGCGGCCTGACGGCGCGAACACACGCTGGGGCGGATGGGTTTCAGGGGCTTCTCTCCTCCTGTGAAGACAAGCCCCTGAATATGAGCCAGCGGGCACGACCTCGTCGGCTCAATACAAAAGTGCTGGACCGCGCGGCCTACTTCAAAAGGGTCTTCACCCGATGAGCGTAAGGGATTGTACCTGCGACAAGGGCGCCGGCTCAGCGGAGAAGAGGTTGGGTGCTCGGAGAAAATTCCGCCCAGGGAGTTTCGTGAAGCCCCTGCGTACACCCCTCTCTCGCTGCAGGAGCCGCCGCCCCTGGAACTGCCTCCGGCTGGTGGCAATGTTCTGGCGCGCACGGCGCGTTGCCGGTAGCGGACGAGGTCGGGCAGCGCGCGCCAGTCACCCTTCCGGCACCCGAGTCGGCGAACTCGCTCGAGGAGAACGCAGCAACGGGGTTCCTCCGCCTCATCCCCACCCTGGCGGCGCCGCTTCCGTTCGGCATCCACGCGCCGGGCCGGCTGTCGATGCGCGGGAGCAACGCCTGGCGCAAGCCGCTGGCTCCCGGCTCGCTCGGCGGACCCACGGCGTCCACCCGTTTTGCCAGTTGGCCCGCACGCCATGCCGGCCCGGCCCCTCCTGGAACGGCAGGGCGCCTGGACCGCTGCCCCGCCCGAGTGGGCGAACGCCGTCCGTCCGGCAAAGTCAAGCCCAGTCAGTCCAGGTGCTTGATCAATATCACCTCGTTGCCCTTCTGGTGGTAGATCACCTCATCGACCACCTGGCTCGCGATCAGCATGCCGAACCCGCCGGCACGCATCTCCTCCGCCGTTCGGATCTCCATGTGCGCCATCCGCCGATCCGGCGGATTGGCGATCGCGGCGTGCTTCAAATCGGTCCGCGAGAAGCCTTCTCCCGGGTCTTGGATGTGGTACACGATCGTGCGCCTCGTGCGCACTCTCGACACCCGAACCCATTCCTCCGGATCGAATCGGCCGTCGTGCTCGATCGCGTTCAGCAGCGTCTCCCGGAACGCCAGCGACAGTTGGCCTCGCTCCTCTCCGGAAAACTCCCACGGCCGCTCTTTCATGAACAGCGCAAGCCTGTCCGCCGTCTCCATGCAGCAGCGCGGAAGGACGCTGATGAAGTCGGGCGCCGCGGAGGTCACCTCGATGCCATCGCACCACGCCCGCTCCGCCAGCGCCTGCCTGACCGCCTGACCGCCTCCCGCACCGCCGCCGGATCGAATGGCCGGCTGAAGTACGCGAGCATCCCGTGTCGCGGCGCCTCGATCACTTTGCGCGTCGTGGTGTGCGAAACCAGCAGGATGAACTTCGCCCCGGCACCCGCAGCCTGCGCCGCCCTCAGCTACGCCAGTTGCTCATCGCTCAGATCGCCTTCCACGGTGTGGTTGACGAGCACGAGAGCGTATCCCTCGGCCGCCAGGTGGCCGATCGCCGCGGCGGCCGTTTCGCAGCCATCCACCCGAACGCGAACCCCATCGCGCAACAGCGGATCCAACTCGAATGCAGGACCTGCCGCCAGCACATCCACTGCCTGATCCATTGCTTCGGCCGATCCCACGACTACGGCATAACGGCGTCTTGCAGCGCGGGCATTTAGGAATCCACGCTGCCGCCGATTTGCCCTATAGTACGTGTATGCCGATCATCGCAGTGGCCGGACGCAAAGGCGGGATCGGGAAATCTACCATCGCCGGCAACCTCGCTGCCGAGTTGGCGGAGCTCGGCTGGCGCGTGGCCGCGCTCGACGCCGATCCGCAGCACAGCCTCACCGCCTGGGCGATGCAGGGCGACGGCTTGCTCTCCCGCACAGTCGAGAAGGTGAAGGACGGTGATCCCGGCGCCCTCCGCGCGAAAGTGCGGTTACTCGACAAAACCGCCGATCTCATCGTCATTGACACTCCCCCGGGCATGCCCGGGACGACCTTCCACGCCGCGCTGCTCGCCGACCTGATGCTCTTGCCCTGCGGCGCCTCCCCGCTCGATCTGTTCGCGTTGAAGGACTCGCTCGCGCTCGCACTGCGCGCGCGCGCCCAGCGCCGCTCCAAAAAGCCGCGCATCCGCCTCGTGCCCTCGCGCGTCCCGGCAAACACCAACCTGGGACGCGGTCTCTCCGAATCCCTCGAAAAACTCGGCAAAAAAGTGCTCCCGCCCATCGGGCAGCGCATCGCCGTCGCCGAAGCGGTCGCCACCGGACTCACCCTGCTCGAATTCGCACCCCACTCGCCCGCCCGCGCCGAGTTCACCGAATTGGCGCGCGCCGTGGACAGGCTCCTCCGCCGGTAGCCCGGCGCGCATCCGCGAGCACACAGGCTTCCTCCTCTGAGCCGTCCGCCGGCCCCACCGGGCGGCGCAACCACCCCCTCGTGTCTCGGCCCCAAAAAAAACCGCCCCGGACGAGCGCGTCCGGGGCGGCATCCAGCTCGCTGAGCTGTATAGGAAGAGTAAGTCGGAAATCTACCTCGCCGGGCTAACCGCCGCCGGCGCTTCTCCTTGCGCCGCCGCCACACCCAGGCCGACGCCGGCGCCCGCGCCCGCCGCCAGCACCAGCGCCGTATTCTTCGCCGTCCAGAACGTCCCCGCCGCCGCCTTACCAGTGCAACCCACGCAATAAGTTCCCCGCGTCGCCGGCGGCTTCACCTGCTTGTCCAGCGCCATCAGCTTCACCGAGTCCAGCCCCTTCATGTCGTACAGCGCCTCACCGTCGGTCAATACAAAAACGGCCTTGCCGTTCTGCATCTCCACCCGGCCTTTCGCCCCAGGCGACAACGCCACCTTCGTCCCATCCTCGAACGTCAGCGTCACCGGCGCTTTCCCCGCTTCTATCGCGTCCCCGGCCATCACCGGCCAGGACGGCACGCCCGCCGGATTCACCTCCGCCCCTTTCAGCTTGAACGGAGCCGTTGCCGTCGCCGTGGCCACTTTCGCGCCCTGCGCGTACGCCAGCCCCATCACCGCCATCAACAGGATCGATACCAGTGCCAATCTGCGCATAGCAAACTCCTCTCCCGGCCGGAATGGCCAGGCTATTCCTCTCCAGACTACCCGAATTTCTCCCCGCCCGCAAGACCTAAATCATTTGAATCCAACCACTTGTATGACATTGAACAGCAATGGTCTGACGACGGTTCCACCCATTTCCACCCCTCCCTTCTCTCCGCCATGCTGTCTCCTGCTCAACCCGTGCCCCTCCGCCCGCCTGTGAATCGCCCAGCCCGCGCAACCCGTAGTACCCCATTCCGATCCACTCCCGCAGCGCCCTCTCCGTCTTCTCCAACCCCTCCCCCTTCGGCACGAAATCATCCATCCGCCCCTCCTCCACCCCGGCTTCATAGTCCGTCGGCACCGGCACCGGCCGGATCCCCTCCTGCTCCGCCAGCATCATCGCCCGCGTCATGTGGAACGCCGACGTCACCAGCGCCACCCGCTTCCACCCCTTCTCCGCCATCAGCCGCCTCAGCTCCGCCATCTCCTCCGCCGTGTTCTTCATCCTGCGCAGCCGCACCACCTTCCCCGCCCCCAGCACCCCTTCCGCCCACCCCGCCCCCTGCTCCACCGCCAGCGTCTCCGCCTGGCCCGACTTCACCAGCCGTAGCCCCATCATCATCCGGTCCGCCGCTTCGTTCCACTGCGGCTCCCCGTCCGGCCCCGTCTTCCTGTGCATGTACCCTCCCAGAACGTACACCACATCGCATTTCCCGATCTCCGCCGCCCG